>CAVESB010000173.1:0-2053 GCA_963618265.1 bacterium | reverse complement strand
AAAAAATTTAATAAGCCGGTCGCGTTTAGCAATATCTTTCACCTTGATGTAAAACATATGTGCATTATGAGCGCAGCCTTCAGGGACTACCGGCAAGCTGATCAAACCATCAGCGGCTAACTCGCCAAGTTTCTCGTAATAGCGATTCCAGCTACGCATTCTGTCCGCGAGAATCTCATCGGCGTGTTCCAATTGAGCCGAAAGATACGCCGCGTTCAGCTCGCTGGGAAGATAGGATGAGCCATGATCGACCCATGTGTATTTGTCGATCTTTCCGCGCCAAAATTGACTGCGGTTTGTCCCTTTCTCACGCAGAATTTCAGCCTCTTCCACAAGTTCAGGGTCGCGAATCAGCAGCGCACCGCCTTCGCCCATGCTGTAATTCTTCGTTTCATGAAAGCTGAAGCAGCCGAAATCGGAAAGCGTTCCGAGTGCCTTGCCTTTGTATGAAGCCATGACACCTTGCGCCGCATCTTCTACAACTTTCAGATTGTATTTCGCCGCAATCGCGTTAATCGTATCCATCTCACAGGAAACTCCCGCGTAATGAACCGGGGAAATGGCTTTTGTTTTCTCGGTGACAGCGCTTTCAATCAGTTTTTCGTCAATGTTCATGGTGTCCGGGCGAATATCGACGAATACGATTTTTGCCCCCCGGAGTACGAATGCGTTCGCGGTCGAAACAAAGGTAAAGGAAGATGTGATGACTTCATCTCCGGGCTGAATGTCACAGAGCAGTGCCGCCATCTCAAGCGCGTGTGTACCGCTGGTCGTCAGCAAAGCTTTCGAGGCACCTGTTTTTTCCTCAATCCACCGGCTGCATTCCTTTGTGAACGGACCGTCGCCGCAGATTTTTCGATTCATGATCGCTTCATGGATTTTTTCTTCTTCAGTGCCGTAATAAGGAGGGATGTTGAAGGATATCATTTTCATCTCCTGTCAAGTCTATACTATATTTTTATTATAGTATCGTTTTGAACAAAGCCAATGTTTTTTACGGAATCGGTTCTGACTTTTACAGGTTAAGAAGAGGAAACAACCTGCAAACTGAAAAATTCCAAGAAAACAGGTCGTTATTTATTGAAAAAAATGTGTTTTTGGCGCTCGGCAAGAATGACCTTCTGCACAAATTCGCAAGCGTTGAACTTATTTTTGAGCGTGTCCGTTATTGAACTGCGCTCTGATTCACGAGACAGGTTTCCAAACGTTCCAATTCTCTTTTCGCGTTATTGCGAAATATCTGCTGACTCTGAACGGAGATCCTTGGTGCGCACATGACTTACCAAACCTTATCTTCGTAAGGTGTATTCTCGACCCCCGCGGCGTTCAGATCGGCAACCATGCGGTCGAGCCTTCCTTTCCACATTTTCTTGAACCACTCGGTATGTCCGAACCACTTAACAAGGGTTGGGCTGATTGCATAGTAGGTACGGATGAACGCTCTGCCATATCGGTTTTCTGCAAGAGTGTAGTCACGATAACGGCGCAGTGTCCAAACCTGCGGACAATCATAAGAACCATATACAGCAGTGGCCACATAACAACCGCCAGCAGCCTTTTGTTTAGAATTCTGAGCGATTAATTCATCCAAATATGTAATTTCCGGATGAGCTTGTTTTATTTGTTTCAGCTCAACCAAAAAAGCTGAACGAACGGAGTTTTCCAGTCGGATAATGTAGGAGCTCCTTGCCTGAATAGGTATATCTTTGTCTGTACTGTAACTGCAGACAAAACTGACACTATACATTTTCTCGATTGCACTACTGATTTTACGAAGCACATCCTCTTTGTCTTCCGTGCTTTTCTCAAAATATTCATTAATCACTGAGATTGATTTGTTCAGCACATTGAATTTTTGATCTCTTTTGAAAAAATCACCGTCAGTAAGAGAAAGCATAGCTTTACCAAACGAACTAAAGAAAACGGCTTCTATATTATAGGGAGCATTCTGCTCAACCATATTATAATATTTCTCAACTTCCTCCCAGTCTTCTTTTTCGTAAGCACGTCTGGCGTTTGCGAGATATTTTTGAACAAAGGCAGAGTTGTCGAC
>CAVESB010000172.1:0-2062 GCA_963618265.1 bacterium | reverse complement strand
GTATCACGCCATCCTGCAGCTCCTCCTGTTCATCGGCAGGAACACTCGGTGAGTAGTAAGGCAAAACCGCGTCTGTTGTCGGAACGATGAGCTCTTCTTCACTATCGTTGGACTGATATTCCCGATCGGCTTTCAGATAATGGTTCGCAGAAAAAACTGCGACAATCCCGCACAGCAACACTGTAACCACAACGGAACCGATCTTGATGAAAGTCTCTCCAAGACCGTCCCACAGAATTCGATTCCAAAAGTTTTCTTTTTTTTCGTCTCTGATTTCGTTTTCTTCTTCGTTGTTGTTCATACTTTACGTTTAATTATATCATTATAGTCCTTTACCCGTATAAAACCTGATGAACATAGTCGCGTGTCTGTGTTTCAAATTTCCATCGTCAAGTAAAAGCGCAGGAATGTGAAAAGCAAAAAGTAATCTCTGAAAAATATTACCACGCTTTTCATCATAAAAAAAGCACTTTGCCTTTGTTTTTACGAGGCAAAGTACCTTTTCTTAACAAATCAAGTGTCAAAGAATCGGTGTATTCCGGATCCATCTGCAATTACGCATAATTCGGCTGCCGGCTGCGCTCCCTTATCATGAACCGCACCTTTATACGAAATTAGCAATGTATAATTCAGCCTTGAAAGGAAAAACGCATGGAAGATAATATCTACTCGAAGATCGAAACAATCCGAATGAGCGACTGCGACTGCTCACTGAAACTCAGCTACCCGGATATTTTCGCCGCCTGTATGGACATGGCTTCGGAACACGCTCACATTCTCAAAAACTCCGGACCGTATCTCACCCCGCGGGGGCTTTTCTGGCTTACGGTCAAGACAAAGATCCGCATTCACCGACGTCCCGAATGGAATGAGACGATTGAGGAAACAACCTGGCCGACGAAGCCGAACCGCATCCGCGGCAACCGCGACTACCTCTTCACCAAAGACGGTGAAACATTGATTGAGGCCGCGATGGAGTGGACAATTCTCGACCGCAATGTCGGGCGACTCACGATGCTCGACCGCGTCTATCCGGCGGGGTTTGTTTTTCAGGAACGAGAGCTGTTCCCGGAGGGCTTTTGCCGATTTACGGATGAATTCCCCGAGGAGCCGTTCGCGCGCTATACGGTGCGCTCCGTGGATATTGACTTTGAGGGACATATGAACAACGTTGCTTATCTTCGTGCGCTTTTCGGCGCATTCAGCCGTACGGAGCTGGACGCACTCGCGCCGAAAGAGGTTGAGATCGACTATAAACATTCCTGCTACGAAGGGCAGACCCTGTTCTGGCAGAAGCATGCAACCGATGATGGGCTGCGCCTGCGCGCTTCTCTGGAGGACGGCACAACGATAGCCATTGTCGGGATGAAAGATTAACCTGCTCAAAACCGATGCTGCCTCGGTAGTTTGACAGCTAAATAATTGATTGCAGGTCTCGTATGATATGTACCCCAATGCCGGGTGTCCGGTATTGGGGTACATATCACTTCGGTTGAAATCAGATAACTCTTTTCTTGTGAATAATGAAATTCTGTTGCCAAATCGTTACTAAAAAGGGAATCAAGGCTCGAAAAGTCCGGTATTTACGGGATTATTTGAACCTGTGAAATTATTCCCACTCGCTCCCTGAAACCGTGACCTAACCGATTTTGTATATGTGGTTTAGCTTCGGTTATCGGGATTACTTAGATTATCCAAGAATTACGGTGTATCATAATTCCTGTTGTCATTGTGTTGTCACTTTAATGATGTTAATTATAGATTTAGTGCTTCATCAATTCGGCATATTGCTTTGCGAATATTAGAAGCGTCAATCGATTTTGCATTCTCATAATAGCCCTGAAACACATCGAGTAGTTTGCGCTTTATATATTGCTCATGCGCTGACATTTCATCATCGGTAAGTGCGAGAAGTGCATCGATACAATAAGATATATTTTCGATTGGTTCAGGCAGATTTTCTGAAAGCCAGCCATTTCTGTAACTTTGCTTTTTTCGTGAAGCATCGGTCGATTTATTTGACAGGCTTTTAACCTCGATGACTTTCCCATTTAACCTTAAC
>CAVESB010000171.1:639-2112 GCA_963618265.1 bacterium | reverse complement strand
ATCTGCACCTGAGGCTGTCAAGGTCAGACCGGTCGGCACAGCCATCGGCACCATCGGCGTCTGAATCGTGCAGTCGGAATAATACTTATACTTATTAACTTCGCGGTAACTCCATATTTTGACATAGTAAACTGCATCGTTCGTCAAACCCGAGAAAGTCAGCACCTTGTCTTTCTCCGCCGCCACCAGTTTCGATGCAGCACGCTTACCGGCGGAAGTATAAAGTTCTACTTTGTATCCGTCGCATACACCGCTCTCGAAGATGGTCACCGAGATAGCCCTGTTGGCGGATTCGATAACATAGTCCGCCTCGGCGACAGGTTCGTTGACATAGTATTCAGCAACATTCGCTAAATTCAAAACCGGAACCGTAATACCACTGCGTGACGCGGATTGATCGGTGATCGCCAACATTAAACTCTCCAATTCGGCGGCTGTGGCGGTTGGGTACATCTGGCGCAACAGTGCGAAGGCACCGGACACCATCGGCGCAGCCATCGAAGTTCCGGACTTAATTTCATACGCATCGGTTCCTGTAGACACGGAGGAATTAATCTCAATTCCCGGTGCAAGAATATTCACGAGCTTACTGTGGTTTGATATATAGGAGACAGAGGGCGTACTTTGGTTTGACAAAGCCCCGACGGTGAATGTATACTTACTTGCGGCGGGAATACAAATATATCCCGTATAACCGTCATTTCCCGATGCGGCACAGGGGACGGTTCCCATCTTCAAGAACCGTGAGAGGTACGAATCCGAAGTATAAGCCGTGTAATCTTTGTATTCCCCACTGCCGTAGCTCATGTTTATGGATGCCGGAACAATGCCTTCCTGCTCGATTAAATCCATGAGGTATTCCATCGCTCTTTGCTCATCGCCGGTAGAAAGCCCGCTGGTTGCAAAATAAACACTTGTCGTACCATTGTTATTCAGGGTGTAATAGACGATTTCGGTAAAGGCTTGAATGGCAATTATTTTCGCTTCGGGTGCGACGCCGTGATTGCCCGCCGCGATACCCGCGACATGCGTCCCATGGGTAAAATTCTCGGGAAATTGAGCTCCGGACGGAGCTCCGCTTGCAGCCTCAGTGGCACGGTTCTCACAAATCGGACCGCCGCTCACATAAAGCAGTTTGCCGTTATATGTTGTCCATCCTGCGGTCACAGTGGATGAAAAGCAATGTTGATAAGCGACTCTTGAATTTCCGTCAGCATCCTTAAACTCAGCGTGATCTGATTTAATGCCGGTGTCAATGATCGCGATATACTGCCCCGCTCCTTTGAAGCCCAAATCATGCATCGCGCTCACGTCCGTCAGTTCCTCAGCATATCCCCCGAGATTGGAAATATCTTTGCCTACAAGGTCGTCATCAGGATTGATAACAAAAACCTGATCCGGCTCAACAGAGACAATATCATTTCTGTAATTGACAAGCAGGAAGGAAATGCCATTCGCGTCGCCGCGCAGGGC
>CAVESB010000171.1:0-629 GCA_963618265.1 bacterium | reverse complement strand
AACCATACTGACATACTTGTATGCCCAAACATCGGCAAGTCCCAACGCCTCGGCCGCGTCCGCGATTTTTTGCGCAGTTCCCTCTTTCACGCTAACAAGGATTTTGTATTCGCTGTCAGTCATTGAACCGACACCCAGCGGGAATTTCTCCGTATCGGATGCCAGACGCAGCACGGCGGCGAGCGCCGGGTCTTTCACTTTAGCGAGATCTTCCTCGGTCAATTGCTGATAATACAGCTCCGCAGATTTCGTCGTTTTCTCCGCAGTACCGTTCACTGTGACCACGCAGTAATCCGTTTCGCTGTGATCCTCGGACATAGCCAGGACAAGCGAGGTACCGGGTTTGAGAGCCGTAATCCCGATTCGTTCATCGCCCGTAAACGCGATTACAGATTCATCACTGACAGACCAACGAATCATGCCGTCGAGCGGCTCAAATTCATAAGATTCACCCGGATTGAGCGTGAGTTCATCCACGCCGAGATCCACTGCCGCGAACGCCGCAACCGTTGTCAGCAGCAGCAGCGCAGATACGGCGAGCAGCAATAAGAAACGTTTTCTCATCATACATCTACTCCTATACAAAAGTCTTCATCCAACCATATCGCTGTTTGATAGCAGTTCTGCAA
>CAVESB010000170.1:0-2120 GCA_963618265.1 bacterium | reverse complement strand
GTCCGCAGATCATGTGGGGCACTTCGTTCTGGCATGAGTTCCAGATTCTCGCCTCGCATGGTTACTTTGTTTTTTTCTGCAACCCCCGTGGTTCCGCAGGCTACGGCGCGAATTTCCAGCGGATTCGTTACGGCGGTGGTTACACTGACATGCCGGACATCATGAACGGACTTGACACGGTTCTTTCCATGGAGAAGTCCGCGGATCCCGAACGGCTCGCTGTCACCGGCGGCTCCTACGGCGGATTCCTCACTGCCTGGGTTGTGACCCACACGGATCGTTTCAAGGCGGCTGTTTCTCAGCGTGGCGTTTATGATCAGTTTGTGCATTTCGGCTGTGGGGATATTCCGGAGGCCATTGAGTGGTATTATAACGGCAAGCCGCGTCCGGAAAACCTGGCGGAGCTCTGGGATTATTCTCCGTCGGCGCATGCGGCAAATGTGACAACACCGACCTTGATTTTGCACAGTGAGCAGGACTATCGCTGCCCGATTTCCATGGCGGAGAGCTTCTTCGTGAACATGCGCCGCAACGGCGTTCGCAACTGCCATATGCTGCGCTTCCCCGGTGAGGGGCACGAGCTTTCTCGCGCCGGCAAACCGCATCACCGCATTGAGCGGCTTGTCCGCATTGTCGGATGGTTTGATAAATTCATCCAACATGAGGGGAACGCGGTCAGGGAAATTGACCGCAAAGAGCTGCGCGGATGGCTGCGTGATATGCCGGGCTGGAAGGTTGAGCGCAGCACTCTGACACGTGTGATCGAATGCGGCGACTTTGACCTGGCTGTAAAGATGCTCAACAAGACCGCTGCTGTTCTCGAAGAATATCACAAGACAGCAAAGCTCTCTGTTGACAATGATTGCCTGGTCATCAGCCTTGTCAATCGCGAGATTGGGAAAATCACGTTGAATGAAGTCTTGACTGCCAAACGGATTGATGCGAGAGTGATCAAAAATCAGTGAGGCATTGAAACCGCGCAGGCAGATGAAAGCAGCAACGGGGAAAACATGAATATTTTCGTTACCGGCAGTGACGGGTTCGTTGGCATCAATATTCTGAAACAGCTTCTGAAACACGATGACACTATCATCTGTGGAAGCAGAAATGATTTCACGCCCGCGAAAACAGCTTTTCTGGATGATAAAAACGCTCAGCTTCGTTTTGAGAAAGTCGATGTGACCGATCCTGAGCGGCTCGCGGAAGTCATGAAAAAACACCGTGTGAATGCTGTGATCCATGCCGCTGCTGTCACGCCGACTTGGGAAATTGAAAGCAGAAACCCGGAGCGTGTCATGCGGGTGAATTTCGGCGGTACGGTAAATGTACTTGAGGCGGCTCGGCAGAACGGTGTGGAACGAGTCGTTTATGTCAGTTCCAACGGCATGTACGGAAGGATCAAAGACTGCGACGAGGTCATCCATGAAGATCACGCGAACGACCCGGAAAGCCTCTATGCTTTAGCGAAGTACGCGAGCGAAGCCTACTGCCGCCGTGTGTCCGGGATCACCGGTATGCGCATCATCAGTGGACGTGTCTGCTCGACTTACGGACCGATGGAAGCTCCCACCGCGTCCCGTGCGCATATGTCTACTGTGCATGATTTGATCTTTGCGGCGCTGAATCACAAAGAAATCAAAGTTGTCCGTCCGGAAATTAAGCGGAACTGGACGCATATTTACGACATTGCGGGCGCTCTCTGTGCGCTGCTCTATGCTGATTCTCCGTCATACGCTGAATATAACCTTTCCGCCGGCAAAAACTATTCATTGACGACGGTCATGGAGACGATCCGAGACTTTATTCCCGACTTCAAATTCAGCGAAACGCAAAACGCCGACGAAGCCGACATTGTGTACAATGACAACAGCAAGCGCGGGTATCTTGACGTGACACGTCTGTTCGATGACCTCCACTACAAACCGATCTACCCGGATCTCGCGTCCGGCATCGGTCAATATATAACCTGGCTGAAGAAAAATGCGGCCTGAAGAAAAAACAGCGCGGGTGGTATTTAAATGCGAGAAAAAACGCAATTCTTTGTCACCCGCGGCAATGGGATAAAAAGGAAACAGGAAAATGGCTGAAATACTGAGAGTAAGCGGACTTGAGACACAGTT
>CAVESB010000169.1:0-2200 GCA_963618265.1 bacterium | reverse complement strand
CCACTGTAAACACTTCCACTGCGGAAGCAAGTATTCCTTTTTCGGTATGTTATAATTTTTCCGTAATCCGCTGTCCTCGCGCCGCGGAGACATTTTTTTGTTAAAGGTCAATATGTTCAAAAGCGTTTTTCAGGACAAAGAATATCTCAAAAAACTCTTCGTAATCGCGCTGCCGCTGGTCATCCAGCAGGTACTCACTTACTCCGTCAATCTGCTCGACACCCTGATGGTCGGTTCATTCGGGGACGCGCCGCTTGCGGCGGTCAACCTCTCGAACCAGTTCATTCTGCTGTTCAACATGGTCGTTTTCGGAACCATTTCGGGCGGCAATGTACTCAACGCGCAGTTTTGGGGCAAGCGCGACAAGGAGAACATTCACCGCGTCATGGGGATGCAGTTCGTTTTCCTGCTCGTCGTTGGGTTGCTCTTCGGCATAACAGCGCGGTTGATCCCGGAACGGCTGCTGAAACTCTATTCCGACGATGCGGAAGTCATCGCGAACGGCGCGGTCTATCTGCAGAGTCTCTGCCCGGTTTTTCTGCTCTTCCCGCTTACACAAATCTTTTCCGGCGGCATGCGCTGCACCGAGAACACGAGAGTGCCGATGGTGATTTCCGCCATTGCCCTCAGCGCGAACGCTCTGTTCAACTGGATGCTGATCTTCGGCAAGCTCGGCTGTCCCGCGTTGGGACTTAAGGGCGCGGCTTACGCCACGGTTATCGCGCGTTTTATTGAGGCTCTGCTCTGCGTCCTGCTCACCTATCTCAAGAAGCTCCCGTCGGCAGCATCCCCACGCACGATGCTCTCTTTCCGCGGAGACTTGCTGAAGCTGATGGCGTCCAAGAGTTTGCCGGTCATCATCAACGAGGGGATCTTCGGACTCGGAACCAACATGTATTCAGCGATTTACGCCGGCATTTCCACGGTTTCCATCGCGGCGTACAGCGCCATCAGCCCGATTGACAACATGGCGCAGTCGCTCTTTTACGGCATGGGCGATGCCTGCGCAGTCATCATCGGGAACCTGTTGGGCGCAAACGAGTTCGCGAAAGCGAAACAGTACGCAAAAAACACGCTGAAGCTCGTCTTCGGGCTGTCGATCTTCTTCTCACTGGCGCTGTTCCTTCTCCGCGAACCGCTGCTCTCAACCTATAACCTTTCCGCAGAAGCACATTCCCTCGCCATGCGGCTGATGACCCTGCTGGCGGCGGTATTTATCATCAAGACACAAACCTATACGCTGCTTATCGGCATTCTGCGTCCCGGCGGACAGGCATTATACGGCATGATTGTGGAAGGCGGCGTCATGTGGCTCATCGGTATTCCTTTGGCGAAGCTTCTCGCGACGGGTTTCCATCAACCGATGCAGGTCGTCTACTTCGGTTATATCACGGATGAAATCGTCAAGTGTCTTCTGTTTATGCTGCGGGTTCGTTCCGGGAAATGGATGAAGAATCTCGTTGAATGAGAGAAAACTCCGCCGGAAGAGAGTTCTCATCCGTCACATTTTGAGACTTCAAAAAGCCTTTTGATAGCTTTTGATAGCTTTCTTTCTCTATAATTGAGCTTGGTAAAAATAAAAAAGAAAGACTGTTTGAAGGAATATGGAAGCACCTCGACATTGGAGATTGAAAAAACAGCGCTACAGCCTGACCGGTGAGGTTTGCCCTCACTGCAACGCGAAGATATTCCCGCCTCGGGATGTCTGCCCGGAATGCGGACTGGAAGCGAAGACGCAGTATCAGTTCAGCGGCAGAGGGGAAGTTTATTCTTACACCTCGATTAATGACGCACCCGCCGGATTTCGCGAATCCACGCCTTACTCCATCGCGCTCGTGAAGCTGGAGGAAGGACCCGTCGTCACAGCTCAGCTGACCGACCTCGGCGACGAGAAAGTCAGCATCGGCATGCCTGTGGAGATGGTAACCCGCAAGCTGAAGGAAGATGAGAACGAACGCGGCGTAATCCTTTACGGATACAAATTCCGCCCCGTTCTGCAAAATTAATTCGGTAGACACGGTCCATTACAAGGCCGAAGGCAAAGACACAAACTTACGACACTCCTTTTCAACGATCGTTCCCGTCGAAGATTGGCGGGAATGTTCAATTAAGCCCCGAAACGCGGTTTTCCATCCGTGACGGGAAAATCGAGTAGGGGAGATTTTCTCTCCCCTCTCACACCACCGTACGTGCCGTTCGG
>CAVESB010000168.1:0-2200 GCA_963618265.1 bacterium | reverse complement strand
TAGAACACCTCCTTGCCAAGGAGAAGGTCGCGAGTTCGAGTCTCGCTGCCCGCTCTTTTTTTAAAAAGCTTCACCGCTGATAAACATGGCGACGTGGCCAAGTGGCAAGGCAAAGGTCTGCAAAACCTTCATCACCGGTTCAAATCCGGTCGTCGCCTCAAAAGATTTCCTCCTTCATCGGAGGAATTTTTATTTAACAGGCACAGTCAGGGATTCCGACTCGATGCCGTTGAAAAACCGGAGGGCGGCTTTTTCATAAAGCAAAAACCCATCCGGCTTATCGGGTATAATAAGGGCAAGACCATTCAAACGCGGAGCCGAAGCATGAACTTCATTGAACAACTCACCAACGCCTCCCACAGCGGGAAAGCCTTCGCGGCGGCGGTCATTGTCGAAGCGAAAGGCAGCACGCCCCGTCACGCGGGCGCGAAGATGATCGTCTTTGAAGACGGCAGTTTCGTCGGCAGCGTGGGCGGCGGCTCCATTGAGCAGGATGTTATCGCCAAAGCCAGGGCATGCCTGCGTTCGCGGCAGCCCGTTCTGCTTCATTACGAAGTCATTCAGTCCGACGGTTCCGTCTCAGGGGAAGAGTCCATCTATATCGAGCCGTCCTTCCCGCCGGACACGCTGATTCTCTGCGGATCCGGGCATGTGGCGGGAAAGCTCATCCCGCTCGCCAAAGGCATCGGCTTCCGCGTCATTGTGATTGACATCCGCCCCGACGATGCCGTGCGGGAACGCGCCCGCCAAGCCGATCAATACATCCTCGCACAGAGCTTCACGCAAGGTCTCGCCACCCTCCCGGATCACGAAGGCAGCTATTACATTGCATGTTCCTTCGACTTTGCGCATGACGAAGAGATCCTCGGAGAGCTGCTGAAGCGGGAGAAAAGCGCATATATCGGGATGCTCTCCGGCCGTCACAAGGTGCAGACAATTTACAATCATTTGAAAGAGCAAGGCGTGACGGACGAATCCCTTGCCCGCGTACACGCGCCCATCGGGCTGCCGCTCGGCGGCGAAACGCCGGAAGAAATCGCGCTCTCCATCGCTGCGGAACTGCTGCAGGTTCGCGGCGGATGCAAAAACAATACCCAAACAGGAGCTTAAATGAAAAAATTCGCATTGATTCTGATCACAGCCGTGATCCTCTGCCTCAACACGCTGACGGTCTTCGCCGCCCCGATTGAAGTCTTTTTCAACGATCCCTACAACAACGAAAAGGATCGCTCGATTCAGAACATGATCCTTGACGACATCAAAGCCGCGGAACGCACCATCGACCTCGCGACCTACAATTACAGCGACACGAAAACCGCCGAAGCGCTGGTCAAAGCGGTCAAGCGCGGCGTCACGGTCCGTCTCGTCATTGATGAGTCTAACTACGGCAAGGACGTCATCAAAACGCTGAAAAAAGGCGGCGTACAGATCGTCAAAGCCGAGTCCAACGGGCTGATGCATTCAAAATATATCATCATCGACGGCAAAGTCACCATCAGCGGCTCCGCCAACATGACCCTCTCGAGCTTCTCCTATGACAACAACTTCATGATCCGCATTGAGTCCCCGGAAATCGCGGACATTTTCACCGAGGAATTTGAGGAAATGTTCTGTGATAAAATCTTCGGCGAAAAAAGCCCTTACACCGACAAACCACCCGCCGGCGTGAAACTCTCTGACGGCACGGTGGTTTATGTACGCTTCTCCCCGGATGACAAGGTTGACGACATGATTGAAACCCTGATCGCCGCGGCGGATGAAAGCGTCTACATGCTCGCCTACTCTTTCGCCTCTCGCGACATTGCCGAACGGCTTGAAACCGCAGCCGAAGGCGGACGCGACGTTATCGTCATCTGCGAAGATTCCAAAGCCTATACCGACGGCGGCGGTCAATGCGGTCCGCTCGCCGAAGCCGGTCTGGATGTCTATGTGGACGGCTATGAAGACATTCTGATGCACGAGAAAGCCATTATTCTCGATGAGTCTGTCGTCATCGCCGGCTCTTACAACTTCACCCGCTCCGCCGACAAGCGCAACGACGAACAGGTTCTTGTGATCCAATCCCCTGAAATCGCCGCCGCCTTCCTCGCTGAATTCAACAAGATCCTCGAAGAAGCGAAGTAAAACCTTCTCATTCGACCGAAAAATCGAGTAGGGGAGATTTTCTCTCCCCTCTCACACCACCGTACGTGCCGTTCGG
>CAVESB010000167.1:0-2247 GCA_963618265.1 bacterium | reverse complement strand
GGGTGAGAACGGCGAGCATGAATACATCATGTTCTGGTCCGAATCCGCCCGCGATTCCATTATGGGACCCGACTCCAAGGCGCCCATCGGCACCAACCCCGGTACTTCCGAATTGCCGCTGCTGCCGCCCACACCTGCCGCAAGCGGCAGCGGTAAAGCTAATCCCCCATCATCAAAGTGCCAATATGCTGACGAGACGGACTGTAAAGATCAATGTAGCAATAGTGGTGTATGTGACGGAACGGTGTGTGGCTCAGGTCAGGTCTGTATCACCAAAGCAACTTGGAATGGGGGATCCTCCGCTGACTGTTGCTCATGCGAACCCCAGTGCCGATAATTCTATCGCGCAGTGAAGCCCGTCGGCACATCCCGCCCATCGGGCTGCGGCATCATAACGCTCAAAAAAAGCGGCAAGGGAATCAACCCCCTGCCGTTTTTTCTTCTCTCACCTACCCCTTAATCGAGTGCGTTTTAAGCCTTCCCATCAAGGGAAACAATGCACCTCAGCCATCCGCCGGCGGCGTGCTTCAAAACCGGCTTTCCTGCCGGTTGAACACACCTCTCCGCGGGGCTATACTCGGGGCGGGAGGGACAATATGGACACAAAACTGCGTTCAATGATCGAGCAGCTGCTTGATCCTGTCGCGATGGCGGAGGTTCGCAACGGTGTGCGGCTGCGTTCTTATCAGGCGGAGGCGCTGCGTGAGATTTATCAGGGTGCGCTCCGTCATCAAGGGGAGAGCTACGCCGTGATCATGCCCCGTCAAGCGGGCAAAAACGAGACACAGGCGCAGCTGGAATGTGCCCTGCTTCTCGCGAACCAAGATCGCGGCGGGACGATTGTCAAGGTCATCCCCACTGCCAAAACCCAGGGACGCATCAGCCGCGAACGCCTTGAGCAGATCCTTGAGAAGGGATCCGAGGTGGACGGACTGCGCCCGGAACGGGAGGGAAAGGATCGCACGGTCTTCGGCAATACAAGTATTCGGTACATGAGTGCCGCGCCGGGAGCCGCGATTATCGGCGCGACAGCAGACATTCTGCTGGAAGTTGACGAGGCGCAGTCGGTCTCAATCAGTAAATTCGACCGGGACGCCGCGCCGATGGCTGCCTCCACGAACGCGGCGCGTGTCTTCTGGGGTACGGTCTGGGATGAACATACCCTGCTTGCACGTGAGTACCGCAAAGCCCTCCCCAAAGGGCGCGCCTTTCTGACGGACGCGGTTCGTGTGGGGCAGGAGGTGCCGGCGTATGCGGACTTCGTGCGGGAGCAGACCGCCCTGCTCGGCAGGGATCATCCCACTGTCCGCACGCAATATTTCTGTGAGGAGATCGGCGATCTGACGGGGATGTTCTCCGCAGAACGCATTGCCGGGATGCGCGGAACGCACTGCCCGCAGGACTTCCCGGATGCGGATGCCTGCATTGTCTTCCTGATTGACATTGCCGGTTCGGATGAGATGAGCGTCAGGAGCCGCACGGAGCAGGGATTCGGCGACCGGCGCGATGCGACGGTGTTGACGATCTGCGAAGTCTGTTCGCCGAAAGCAGCGGGTGAAGGTCCGATCTGGAAAGTTCGCGCCCGCCGCTATTACCGCAATCTGCCTGCCGCCCGCCTGGAGGAGGAAGTCAGCGCCGAGTTCCTGCGCTGGGATCCGCGCCGCGCAATTCTCGATCATACCGGTCTCGGCTGTCTGCTCTCGGATTATCTCAACCGCCGTTTCCCCGGTATTGTCTCCGCTTACGACATCACCGCCGCCAACAAATCCCGCATGGCATGGGAATTCCTCGCCATGAGCGGCAGCGGACGCTGGCAGGAGTACGCCGCGGACGACTTGAGCGCGGAGGGCTCTCCCTTCGACCCCGCCCGGGATCGCTTTGAGATTCTTTCCGATCCTGCCCTGCTGCAGCGGATGTTCTTTCGTGAGCTGCGCGCCTGCCGAATGTTCCCCTCCGCCGACGGGAATCAGGTTCGCTGGGGCGTGCCGGAGGGCACACGCGACCCGGCGACGGGGCGGCTCATTCATGACGACCTGGTTCTCTCCGCGGCGCTCGCGGCCTTCGGGGAGGCAGATATTCCGTTTTACACGGACTTTGACGGTGAGCTCCCGCTGCCCTGTTCGTTTGACAATCCGATACTCTGAAAGCCTGCTGTCCGCTTCATTAATTCACGAGGCTGCTTAAAAGAACGGCCCCCGGTACCGGGTGTCCGATATCGGGGGCGTTCGTATCACACTTTCAAAAAAA
>CAVESB010000166.1:0-2383 GCA_963618265.1 bacterium | reverse complement strand
CAACGTCACTCCCGAACGCCGCATGGAGCTCCGTCAAAACATTGAGGACAGCTGGGCCGCCCGCGATCATCTCATCACCGCGAACTCCCGTCTGGTCATTTCCGTCGCCAAGAAATACATGGGGCGCGGTGTTCCTTTCCTTGATTTAATTCAGGAGGGCAACATCGGTCTCATCCGTGCAACGAAGAAATTCGATTACCGCCGCGGTCATAAGTTCTCTACCTATGCCACCTGGTGGATTCGACAGGCAGTGACCCGCGCCATCGCCGATCAGGGACGCACCATCCGCGTTCCCGTCCACATGGGCGACCAGATCAACAAGTTGCTGCGCTACCAGCACCAACTGACGCAAAAACTCGGGCGCGATCCATCCGTTGAGGAACTTGCGGAGGAGCTGAATATCCCCGTTAAAAAGGTTGAGAACATGATTCAGGTTGCCCGGCGTCCGCTTTCGCTTGAAACCCCGACGGACGACGAAGAAGATTCCACATTGGGCGATTTTATTGAGGATGATGACGTCCCGGCGCCGGATGACTCAGCGACTTACAACCTTTTGAAGGAACATCTTCAGGAGATCCTGAACGAGCTCCCGCCGCGTGAAGTCCGTATTCTGCAGTTGCGTTACGGTCTGCTGGAAGGTCAAGCCTACACACTTGAGGAAGTCGGCAACAAGATGGGCGTCACACGTGAGCGCGTCCGCCAAATCGAGGCGCAGGCTCTCTCCCGACTGCGTCACCCGTCCGTTCAGAAGATCCTGAGAGATTATCTGCGCGACTGATACAGCACAAATTGCTCCATGCAGGCACTTGAACTCGAAACCTACCTGAAAAAGATCGAACAACTTACAGACAATGGCAATTTGGACCAGGCATCCTTCCATTGTCTGTATTTGTTACGTCAGTTTCCCAAAATGCTTCGTCTGTACGAGAAGACCGGCCGCGCATTCCTTGAAAAAGACAATTACAGCGGAGCCCTGAGCACCTACCTGCGTCTCTGCGCCGCACAGCCGGACAATTTTCTCAGCCATATTTCTCTTGTTTATACCTACGCCGAATGCGGCCGCCCGGGAAACGCGATTGAGCACTGTCAGGCCGCAATCTGCCTGCAGCAGGGGAACCCGCAAATTGAGGAAGATTTGAACTCGTGGATGGAGGATCACAGCCTGACTTTCTCCATGGAGGATCGCTGCCTGTCTGAATTCTCGCAAGGGATTGAGAATTACCGCGCGAAAAACTACACCGCGGCGATCGGGCATTTCCTCGCCGCGGAGAACCGCCCTTTCCCGAACCTGCCCGCCCTTTACCTCGGACTTTGCTGCTACGCGAACGGAGCATTAGACAAAGCCGTATGCCTGCTTCGTTCCGTCTTGAAAAACGAACCTTACAACCAAACTGCACTGCGCCGGCTGTGCGTCTACTACGAAAAACGGGATCAGATGAAATTCAAGCACTGTCTGGACCGGCTCATCGAGCTTGACCCGCATTACGCTCGCTGGGAGATCCGCGACGGACAGATTTACGGTCAGTTTTACCCCATCAACATCGCGTATTATGACTGGACCGGCGTGCCGAAGACGCGCGTTCGCATCGGGTGGCAGCAGGCCAGTGAAAAACTCATCAACAACGACAACTCCCGCCTGCCGGAATGGTTGGATCTGCTTCCGATTGCCGGTGCTTCAAGCAGCGGCAAAAGTGCGAGAGAGATTCTCGCATCTCTGACGCCGAAGAACCCGACAGACAATGTGTACCGCAAGTCCTATTTTTCTGAGAAGACAGCCTCGCAGCAACAGGAATACGAGCAGGAGCAGGAACTGACAACGCCGAAACCGCAGCCAAAATCTCAAAGCAGTGAGCTGGATCAAGCATTCAGTTACCTTTCTCAAATCGCCGAGAAAGGCATGGATGCTGTATCTGCGGAAGAATCCGCCGCAAACGAAGAAGCACCCGTTCCCGTTCCAACGAAAACAATCTTTCCGGGCGAAGATCCAAAAGACCTGCCTGCGGCGGATCCGACACCCGAAGAACGGCAGATGCTTCGGGATGCGTGGCGTTTTTTCAGCACCGATCAAGCCGAACAGGGTGTACAATTGTACAGAGAATTAATCGAACGGAAGAACTGCGCGGCCGCTGTCAAAGAAGATCTGGAAAAGCTGATCATTCTTTTTCCCGATACGGCAGAGCTTCCCGAACTGCTCAAAGAAATTCAATCATAAAAGGAATCAGTCATGGAAAGAACTTTTGTTGCTGTGAAACCCGACGGCGTTCAGCGCGGTCTGATCGGTGAGATTGTGAAGCGATTCGAGAATCGCGGCTACGTTCTCTGTGCTGCGAAGCTTTTACAGGTTTCCCCGGATCTTGCCGCGAAGCATTACGCGGAGCACGTC
>CAVESB010000165.1:0-2395 GCA_963618265.1 bacterium | reverse complement strand
TCATCTCTTCAAGTATGACTCCACCTATGGTACTTTCCAGGGTTCCGTCGATGTTGACGGCAGCGACCTCGTGATCAACGGCAAGAACATCAAAGTCTTCAACGAAAAGAACCCTGCTGATATTCCGTGGGCTGCCAATGGCGTTGACATTGTCATCGAATCCACCGGTATCTTCACCGATGCTCTCGGCGATCCCTCCAAGGGTAAGGCCGGCGCGAACGCCCATATCCTGGGCGGCGGTGCTAAGAAGGTCATCATCTCCGCCCCTGCGAAGAATGAAGACATCACCATCGTCATGGGCGTCAACGACGATCAGTATGATCCGAAGAAGCACAACATCGTCTCCAACGCTTCCTGCACCACCAACTGCCTGGCTCCTGCCGCGAAGATCATCAACGATGCTTACGGCATCGAATACGGCGTTATGACCACCATCCATTCTTATACCAACGACCAGGTCATCTTGGATCAGGGTCACAAGAAGGAAATGCGCCGCTCCCGCGCTGCCGGTCTGAACATCATCCCGACCACCACCGGCGCCGCGAAGGCTGTCGCCCTCGTCATCCCTGAACTGAAGGGTAAGTTCGACGGTTATTCTCTCCGTGTTCCGTCCCCGACCGTTTCCGTTGTCGACTTCGTCTGCAACACCAAGAAGCCCGTCACCCGTGACGAGGTCAACGCTCTCTTCCATGAAGCCGCTGAAGGCAAACTGAAGGGTATCCTCGGCGTAACCGACGGCACTTTCAAGGATCCGCTTGTTTCCACCGACTTCCGCGGTGATGCCCACTCCTCCACCATCGACTGCCAGTACACCTCCGTCATGGGCACCAACCTGCTCAAGATCGTCTCCTGGTACGACAATGAATGGGGTTATTCCAACCGCGCTTGCGACCTCGCCCTCATGATGGCGAAATCCCTCTAATCAGGTTTTAGATTATTGAATCGAAAGGTGATTGTTTCGGTTTTGCCGCAGCAGTCACCTTTTTTCAAAATATAAGGAATTTACACATGTTCAACAAGAAGACTGTACGCGATATTGATGTAAAAGGGAAGAAAGTTCTCGTCCGTGTTGATTTCAACGTCCCGCTCAAGGATGGTGCTGTCAGCGATGACACCCGCATCCGCGGCGCTCTGCCGACCATTCAATACCTGCTGGACAACGGCGCTGCCGTGATTCTCTGCTCCCACCTCGGCCGTCCGAAGGGCACTGCCGACCCGAAGTATTCTCTGAAACCGGTTGCCGAATACCTGCAGAAGCTTGTCCCGAACAAAGTTTACTTTGCCGACGACTGCGCCGGTGAATCTGCCGTCAAGGCCGCAGCAGATCTGAAACCGGGCGAAATCCTTGTGCTTGAAAACACCCGCTACTATGCCGGTGAGGAAAAGAATGATCTCGGTCTCGCCGAAAAGCTCGCCAATCTGGCTGACCTCTATGTCAACGATGCGTTTGGCACGGCTCACCGTGCGCACTCCTCAACCGAGGGTGTAACCCACTTCAAGCCCGGCGTCGCCGGTTTCCTGCTTGAGAAGGAAATCCAATACCTTTCCTCCGCTGTTGAAGACCCGAAGCGTCCGTTCGTCGCCATCCTCGGCGGCGCGAAGATCTCCGATAAGATCGGCGTCATCAAGAACCTGCTGTCCAAGGCTGATAAGGTCTTGATCGGCGGCGGTATGGCGAACACTTTCTTCGCTGCCAAGGGCATTGACATGGCGGACTCTCTCGTTCAGGAAGAAGCGATCGAAACCGCGAAGGAAATCCTCGCCGCGGGTTCCGATAAACTTGTCCTGCCGGTTGATATGGTCATTGCCGATGCGTTCGATAACAATGCCAACAAAAAGGTCGTTGATGTGGCTGACGTTGAAAACGGCTGGCGTGTTCTGGATATCGGTCCGAAGACTGTTGAGCTCTACAGCAAACTCGTTGCAGACGCCGCTACGGTTGTTTGGAACGGTCCGATGGGCGTTTTCGAAATGCCCGAGTTCGCAAAAGGCACCTTTGCTGTTGCTAAAGCTGTCGCGGATTCCAACGCTATCTCTATCATCGGCGGCGGCGACTCCGTTGCGGCAATCCAGCAGTCCGGCCTGGCTTCAAAGGTCACGCATATCTCCACCGGCGGCGGTGCTTCCCTCGAAATGCTCGAAGGCATCCAGCTCCCCGGCGTAGCCGCCCTGGAAGACAAATAATTTTTGTGCATAACAAGTCAGCCGTCCCGATTGGGACGGCTGTTTTTTTGTCGTTCTCCCCTGACAAATTTCACAATTTTATATGATTATTATACCTTTTCTTTGATTCGGTCTTATAATAAGCCGGTTGAATGAACAGGATGTCAAGATTGTTCATTATGTATGTTATAAAGCGGAGGCTAATTAATGACTACATTGCTGTGTATGGCGG
>CAVESB010000164.1:0-2420 GCA_963618265.1 bacterium | reverse complement strand
GTTTTGGAGCTGCCCGCCTTTATCTTGTCAAAGAAGAAGGAGTTAGTGCTTCCGCTCAGCATGAGGTTTTCCCCGCCGTCCACGGTAACTACCACGTTGTCTATGTTAAGCTCGCTGCTGGTATTTTTGAATTTGAAGGAGAATGTGAAATTGCTCCCTGCGGCAACGGATTCGTTGCCATAGCTGAATTTGGTCACTATAATATTCGGCACGGGATTTCCTGCCTCATCCGTGGTCGTATCTTCGGTCTTGGTTACGGTCGCCGGGATGGAGACTTTGCCCTTGACGCTGCTACTTGTCGTGCTCGTTCCGTCATAATAGTCATAGTCAAGCTCCGCATCCAGATATTGGCTAGCGCTTTCGATCTTGCTGAGGGCCTTCACCTGGAGGCTCACAGAACCGGTCTTTCCCGTGTTTATAGATGACATCTCAAAGGAGGTCGAGCCGCCTACGATCATGAGGGCATCCGACGGCGTGAGCGTGAGAACAGGATTTGTCATGTTGGCCTTACCCACGTTTTTGACGCTTATCGTTACAGTTCTGGTCTCTCCTGCCTTGATGTCGCTTGTAAGCTCGTTCCTGCTGAATATAGCCTTCGGAGCCGGAGTCTTGTCCGGCGTATAGGTGCTGTCGCTGCTGTCGGTAGACGGCTCTGTGTATTCCTTTGCCTCGACAACGGTGACTTTCAAAGTGTCATATCCCGTTCCGTTTTGCACCATCAACACCAGGCTTTGTCCTGTTCCTTTGTATACCAGGTCTTTCACCACAATGTTGTATTTATTAGTACCTTCTGTCCATGTCATAGTCGGTGCATCGCCACCACTAAAACTATCCTCATGTCTCAATACCTCGTAGGTGCTAACTATTTTATCTGTAGTGTTCAATTTTATATCCACCGAAATGGTTACTGTATTACCTTTGTTTATGGTAACTATTTTTCCCGCACTTACATCGCTACCGTTCAATTTAGTAATGCTATAGCCCGTTACTACATATTCCGGTTCATCTGTGTCTGAAGCTCCAGTCCCATCTGCAAACGCAAACGCGCTCATGGATGTCAATATCATGGCAAAGGCCATGCTAAATATCAAACATTTTTTAATTAACTTTTTCATAATAATTTCCCCAATCTCATTATTTGCTCTTTTCTTATTCGTCTCTTATTCGTCTTCGTGATTCATTCTCTCGTCGCTGACGATCTGCCCGTCGATGAGCGTTACTATGCGGTCGGCATAGGTGGTCATTTCGGGATCGTGGGATACCAGAACGATGGTCTGGTGAAATTTCCTTGCGAAATCCCTGATCATTTCCATGACCTCTTTGGTCGTCTTTGAATCGAGATTTCCGGTTGGCTCGTCGGCAAAGACGATCTCGGGCCTGCTGATAAACGCTCTGGCGATTCCTGCCCTCTGTTGCTGTCCGCCGGACATCTGCCCCGGAAAATGATTCAGCCTGTGCAAAAGTCCGACCCTGTGAAGCATTTTCTTTGCTTCCAGTTCGCGAACATCCTTTGGAATGCCGTGAAACATCAGCGGCATTGCCACATTCTCCACGCAGGTCAACTCCTTCAGCAAATTATATGACTGAAAGAC
Source organism: bacterium (assembly GCA_963618265.1). Taxonomy (GTDB): domain Bacteria; phylum Chloroflexota; class Anaerolineae; order Anaerolineales; family Anaerolineaceae; genus Flexilinea. Next base: position 828 of record CAVESB010000164.1, on the reverse strand, counting down.
AAAACCGATATGCTCCTGTCTAAAGGCGGCAAGCTCGTTCTCGTTCATACGCGAAATCGACCGCCCGTTGATCAAAACATCTCCCCTGGTCGGTTTTTCAAGACCTGCAAGCTGGTTCAGCAGCGTACTCTTTCCGGAACCGGACGGTCCAAAAATACAGCAGATCTCACCCCTGTTTATGGCCAGATTGATGTTTTTTAAGGCAATCACGTGTTCCTGACCCATTACATAAACCTTGCTCAGGTTTCGCACCTGAACGACGGGTCTTGTCGCAGAATCCTTTTTCTCCATAAATTACCCCTTCCTTATTTAGTTTTGTGCATGTTTTTACATACAAGTGTATTCTATTATATTTAATATACAAAGGCAATATTTTTTCTCCGTTTTTTCGTCATTTTTTTGCTATTTTTTCATCAAATTTTGACTCGTTCTGTTGCGTTAAAACGGAAAAAGTACGAATTATTACATAAAACGACTCTTTTTTACAATATTTCTTTTTTTTGATTTATTTTTTTCGCAGATTGTATTATTATATAACTGCATCTTAGAGAAGGCTTAATGAATCAAAAATAAGGAGGTATAGATATGCGAAACATATGTAACTGTTCACTATGCGGGAATGAAAGTCATGTTGTCGCCTTTCACAAAGGCTACGTATGCGAAGGCTGCATTGATTACATTAAGTCCGGCGACTGAGGTGTAAATCAATTTGGAGAAGTTTGAACGAAAATCCCCTTTTGCAGACCTTTTCGAGGTCGAAGATCCCTTCATAATGTAAAATGCAGCTATTCCGAGAGCCGCGCTTGTCAAAAGGCAAACGCGGCTCTT
>CAVESB010000163.1:0-2429 GCA_963618265.1 bacterium | reverse complement strand
GCGTTTGGCTGTCTTGCTCACCAGTTTTCCCTCTTTTTTTGTAAATTGTCGAATAAAAAAGACGAACTGCCGCTTATCGAGCCATTGCGGCCGCGATGCGGGCGGCGCAGCGGGCATTGTTGAACGCCAGCTGAATATTGGAAGCGAGGCTGTCGCCGCCGGTCACATCCTTAATGCGGGCGAGCAGGAACGGGGTGATGTTCTTGCCGTGAATGTGCTGACGTTCGGCTTCTGCAACAGCTTCGTCAATGACCTTATTCATGCGGACAGGATCCATGGCGTAGGCATCCGGGATCGGGTTCGCCACGAGGACGCCGCCGTTCAATCCCAGATCCCACTTTGTCTTGATAATGGATGCCGCCTCAGCGGGATCCGCAACGGCGTAATCACCCTCGAAACCGCTTTCCTTGCAGTAGAAAGCCGGGAACTTCTTCGTGCCCATGCAGAGCACCGGGACGCCGAAGGTCTCAAGGTATTCCAGGGTCAGACCGATATCGAGAATGGATTTGCAGCCCGCGCAGACAACCGCTACATTCGTGTGGGCAAGCTCCTGCAGGTCGGCGGAGATATCCATGCTCTTTTCAGCGCCGCGGTGAACACCGCCGATGCCGCCGGTCGCGAAGACCTTGATGCCTGCCATTGCCGCGATGATCATGGTCGTTGTGACCGTTGTTGCGCCGTTCTTCTTCTCAGCAACCATGTAGGGCAGGTCGCGGCGGGAGACTTTCGCAATGTTTTCAGCGTGCGCCATCAGGGAAAGATCTTCCGGAGTCAAACCGACTTTCAGGCGTCCTTTGATGACGGCGATCGTGGCGGGAACAGCACCCTCGTCACGAATGACCTGTTCGCACTCGTTCGCGAATTTTTCGTTTTCAGGGTAGGGCATACCATGGGAAATAATCGTGGATTCCAGTGCTACAACCGGTTTCCCGTTTGCCAAAGCGTCTTTGACCTCAGGGAGAATGTCTAAAAATTCAGTGTACATATGATTTTTATTTCCTTTCCGAATATCAGCGCGCTGTTTTCTGTTCCGAATCGGCGCGTTGATTGGTTATTGATATTACGATACCAGGCTCGAAATCTTCGGGCTGACGGTTAACGTGTCCTGCAGTGTGATCTCCGAGGCTTGCATTGCAAACTCAAGGGAGCAGTCGATGTCGAAGCCCGCGAGGCCGGCGTAGACCATGGCGGCGGTGAAACTGTCGCCCGCGCCCGTCGCACTGACCGGTTCAATCGGCGGATGCTTCCGCCGTGCGCGTCCGCCGTCCGCGTCCTTATAAAAGACGCCTTCACTGCCGAGCGTAATGACAACGCGGCGCGTGCCGCTTTTCAGAATACGGTCTGCGGCGGCGTCTAATTCCTCGGGACTGTTGATGGAAGAACCGCTGAGGACCTCCGCCTCCAGACGGTTGCATTTCACCATGTAAAGAGCAGGCAGGAACTGCTTCAAAACCCGCGCATAAGTCGTTGAGATCGGATCTGCGAATATCGGCTTGTGATGCCATGCGGACACAACCGCGTTCAGCGCTTCGGGTGAAAGGTTGGGGTCAACCACGATCGCATCCGCCGCGTCAAAAGTCTCCGCGTGGCGCAGGATGAAATCCGCGCCGAGATTCTTGATGATGTGCATGTCCGAGACCGCCGCCAACATATCGCCCTCGTGATCCGTGAGCACCAGATAAGTCGAGGAACGCGCACCGGGGATGACCTCGATATGCCCGATACGCATTCCCGCATCAGCGCAGCATTGAAGGATCATCTCTCCAGAAAGATCATTCCCGACTGCCGACACCATGGTGACATCCGCGCCGAGGCGCGAGAGATTCTCCGCGATGTTGCGGCCGACCCCGCCGGCGCAGAGACGAACCGTCCCCGGGTTTGAGTCCCGCATGATAATGGAAGCGTTCGGGAAGCCCTGAATGTCGACATTCGCTCCCCCCGCGCAGGTGACTTTGAATTGATTCTTTACAGCTGTCATGCCCCTATTATAACGCTTGTCATGTTCTTTTTCCTGATAAACGGCTCACGCCATGTGATTTGGCTCTGAATTCTAAAGTTAATTTCATGAACTTTCCCACAAAGACGAAAAATCAGGTAGAATATAGACTTAAGACTGTACGGCGAAAGGCGCCCGCGGTCGTTCCTATAAGAAACTTCAATTCGATGATTGAAGAAGGTGCGTTGCCGCAAAACTCCGGTTTCGCACATTATTAAAAGGAGATGTGAAGATGAAAAAGAGTTTGTACGTATTGTTGGCCGCTGTGATGGTTCTGTGCCTGGCCCTGACCGGCTGCACTCAGACCGCCACCCCGACTCCTGACATCGAAGCCGCTGTTGAAGAAGCAGTTGCCGAAGCCGAAGTCGAAGCCGCTGTTGAAGAAGCTGCTGCCGAAGCCGAAGTCGAAGCCGCTGTTGAAGACGCCGCTGCC
>CAVESB010000162.1:0-2474 GCA_963618265.1 bacterium | reverse complement strand
ATATAGAGCAGCTTGTTGCCGATCGGCGGACACATTACCTCCTGATAGTCGTAGCGCGACTGGATACGGCGAAGGAAATCCTGCAAGCGCAAGCGCAAAGCCGTTCCTTTCGGCAGCCACATCGGCAGACCTTTGCCGACCATATCCGTAAACATGAACAAGTCCAACTCTTTGCCGATCTTGCGGTGGTCGCGCTTCTTGGCCTCTTCGAGCATTGTCAGATACTCGTCGAGCATTTTCTTTTTCGGGAACGTGATAGCATACAAGCGCACCAATTGTTTCCGTTTTTCATCACCGCGCCAATAAGCTCCTGCCGCACTCAAGATCTTGACAGCCTTGATATAGGAGGTATTGGGGATATGCGGACCACGACACAAGTCGGTGAAAGCACCTTGTGTGTAGGTTGAGATCGTGCCATCTTCCAGTTCGCTGATGAGCTCGACCTTATAGGTTTCGCCTCTGTCGCCGAACATCTTCAAGGCATCAGCCTTCGAGATGTCATGACGGACGATTGCTTCTTTTTTAGCCACCAGCTCGAGCATTTTCTTCTCGATGGTTGCAAAGTCGCTGTCTTTAATAACAGTCTCACCCGGATCTACATCATAGTAGAATCCATTTTCAATAGCCGGACCGATACCGAATTTAATTCCAGGGTACAACTCCTGCAAAGCTTCAGCCATCAGGTGGGCACTTGAATGCCAGAAGGCATGCTTGCCTTCTTCACTCTCCCACTTGAACAGTTCTACACTTGCATCCTCGTTGATAGGACGGGTCAAATCCCAGATCTCACCGTTCACTTTAGCAGCCAGCACCTCTTGTGCCAAACGCGAGCTGATGCTTTCGGCGATCTGCATCGAGGTCGTACCAGCGGCATATTCTCTTACGGAATTATCCGGAAATGTAATCTTTATCATAACTCTGTTCATTTAGTTTAATTCGAGACACAAAGGTAATATCTTTTCTTAAATAACCAATATAAAATCAGCTTCTGTTTGCTTTTTTATTCCGTTCATGATAAAGTGGTTAGCAGCCCTATCCTATTCTGCCATCCGCCCTCGGTGCTTTCTTCCCCAAAGCCGTAAGCCCTACATTATATATATGTAGGGTTTTGGAATAGTTTCTCCCGAATGAACTGCAGTTTCATGCCGAAGAAACTCGAGTTTTCCCCCGAGAAACTGCCGGAGAAGAGAGATATTTTCCCTCATTTACTGCCGCATGAATCAGAAGGGAATCGCTATATAATTGTTTTTCATCAAGAAAAAAGGTTCAAATCAAAAATAATTGCGTATTTTTGCGAAGAGGATTCTTTTTTGAATCAAACAACTACTATTCATTAACCAAATTTCATGAGAATGAAAAGAGACAATATCATTTTTGACATCATCGAGAAAGAACATCAACGTCAGTTGAAAGGAATCGAGTTGATCGCATCGGAAAACTTTGTAAGCGACCAAGTCATGCAGGCTATGGGCAGCTGTTTGACCAACAAATATGCAGAAGGCTATCCCGGCAAACGTTACTATGGCGGTTGCGAAGTGGTAGATCAAAGCGAGAATATCGCCATCGACCGTCTGAAGAAGATCTTCAACGCCGAATGGGTCAATGTACAACCGCACTCAGGAGCACAAGCCAATGCGGCCGTTCTGCTGGCTGTCTTGAATCCGGGCGATACCTTTCTGGGCTTGAACTTGGCGCATGGCGGTCACTTGTCTCACGGATCGGCGGTCAACAGTTCCGGTCTGCTTTACCGCGCCACGGCCTACAACGTCAACGAAGAGACAGGCCGCGTCGACTACGATCAAATGGAAGAAGTCGCTTTGCGCGAGAAGCCGAAATTGATCATCGGTGGTGGCTCTGCTTATTCTCGTGACTGGGACTACAAACGGATGCGTGAGATCGCCGACAAGGTAGGCGCCCTGTTGATGATTGACATGGCTCACCCTGCCGGACTGATTGCTGCCGGGTTGCTGAACAACCCCTTGGAATATGCCCACATTGTAACCTCTACGACACACAAGACATTGCGCGGCCCGCGCGGTGGCGTGATCCTGTTGGGTAAAGACTTCGACAATCCTTGGGGCAAGACCACTCCGAAGGGTGTGATCAAGAAGATGTCGCAATTGCTCGACTCTGCTGTATTCCCCGGTATCCAAGGCGGTCCGCTGGAGCATGTGATCGCTGCCAAGGCTGTTGCTTTCGGCGAAGCATTGGAACCTGAATACAAAGTATATCAGACACAGGTAAAGAAGAATGCAGCCGTTATGGCACAAGCCTTCATGGACAAGGGATACAAGATCATCTCGAACGGTACAGACAACCACAGTATGCTGATCGACCTCCGCACGAAGTTCCCTGAACTGACCGGTAAGGTAGCGGAGAAAGCATTGGTTGCGGCAGACATCACCGTCAACAAGAACATGGTTCCGTTCGACAGCCGTTCTGCTTTCCAGACATCAGGTATCCGCGTCGGAACA
>CAVESB010000161.1:0-2506 GCA_963618265.1 bacterium | reverse complement strand
CGCAGATTCTTCGCCAACGTCATACCGCTGATGCCGCAGCCGATGATCGCGATTTTTTCCATAGTGATTCTTACCCCCCATTAAATATATTGACAGCCGTTTACAGCGGCTGTCAAGCCCGGTATTTCGGTTGATTACAAGATGGCAGCCAGCAGGCTGATGATTCCAGCACCCGCGCCGATCATGCCCAAGAGGGTCAGCATACAGCAGCCGCCCGATTTCTTTGACACGGCGGAAGGCACCGGCCTAATGGGAGCAGGATCGGGATTCTTAGCAAACGGTTTCCGTTCCGGAGCCGGAATATGCTCGACGATGCGTTCCGCGGCAGTGGCGGAGGGACGTTTGCGTCCGCTTTGAGCGGCAGTCGGTTTCGGATCAATCGGAATTCGTTCCACGACACGCTCGGCAGCACTCGCAGACGGGTGTTTGCGCTGTGACGCGGCGGTGACCTGCGGATTAATCGGAATTCGTTCCACGACACGTTCGGCGGCACTTTCGGACGGGCGGCGTCGGGCACTGTTGCGGGATTCGCCGGAGCTGCTGTCACGGCGCTTCATATTTTCTCTGCGATTTACTTCTGACATTTTCTGCTCCTGATTATTCGCCGCTATCGGCATCATAATAAGTTTGATTCGCCGGGTCCGAAGTCGGTTCCGGTGTTTGTGTCGGGGCCGGTGTAGGCGTAAGCTCACCGTCAATGACATTAATGTTGATGGTCAGCGGGGTGAAGACCGTGTTGCCGTTGCCATCCGCGAGATACCACTGCATTGAGTAGTTGCCGAGCGTTGTCGGAGCCGTACACGGCAGCGTGATTCCGAGCGCACCGCCCGGCCAAACGATTCCGGGCAGATTTATTTCTTTAACCAAGCCGGTACTGAAGTTGGTGCCGCTGTTGAAGATAAGCTTGTAGTCGGTCGTCCAGTTGGAGCTGCCGGTGTTCTCAAGCGTCCAGACGACGTTAAAGCCTTCACCAAGGACGAAGTTGGAACCGTCCGCCGGAGTCTGACTCTGGAAACGTCCGCTCCCGGCGACGACAGCCGTCGGCACCGCAGAGAAAGAGGAAAGGTCAGCAACCGGAACCATTGTCGCAGTCGGCTGCATGGCTGCAATCGCAGACTGCGTCTGCACGACAGCGGCTTCCTCTGTGCGGCGGATGTTTTCATTTTCGACTGCGTCAGCGGTTTCCTTTGCCTGATTCTCAATCATGAGACGAACCGCTTCCTGAGTTTGCTCCGCCTGAACCATTTCCTGCGTGGAAGTGGCGTTCATGGCTTGAATTTGGCGGTTATTGCCGGAGATAATTCCGATAATGATTCCCGCGACAATCAAAGCAATGAGCGCAATGGCGATAATCTTGGCATTCCTGCTTTCCTTGAACTTTACAACCGCGCCCTTGATCTTGGCGCCGATACCGTCTTCATCATCGTCGTCGTCATCCTCGGACGGAACGGCATTGTTGTAATAAGAAGCGGGCGGATAATACGCGCCGGATTGCGTCCCTGAGGCAAGGGTGCGCAGCATCATGCCAAACTCGCCCATGGTGCTCATGCGTCCGGCGGGGTTTTTCGCGGTTGCCTGATACAGGAACTGCTCCGCCTGCTGGGAGATGGTCGGCATGAAATAACGCGGGGAAGGAAGCTGATCGGAGACCTGACGCGCCATTGTTTCCAGCGGAGAGACCGCGGAGAAGGGACGGCGTCCCGTCACCAGTTCATAGAAGATAATGCCGAGGGAATAGACATCCGTGCGCGCGTCTGCCTGCATACCCTGCGCCTGTTCCGGAGCGAGGTACTCGGGCGAGCCAATGCCGCAGTTCGCCTCAAAACCGCCGTATCCATGACCGTTCTCACTGAGCCACTGTGCCAAGCCGAAGTCAGTCAGAACCGGAGTTTGATTCGCTCCGATGAGAATATTACTCGGCTTGAGGTTCCCGTGAACGAAGCCGTACTGATGAGCGTAAGAGAGAGCGTCCGCAACAGGAATCAGGAGGTTCGCCGCCTGTTCAACGGGCATCTGCTGACCGGAATACTGAGTGAAGCTATTCCCCGAAAGAAGATCCATCGTCCACGCCGGAATATTATTGATGTAAGTAAAGTCATAGGTATGGATAATCGAAGGGTTGGAGAGCTTGCTCTGTGCGGTAATCAGCTGAGCGTAGCGATTGCCGAAATATTGAATAAACTCCGGAGACGCAGTTTCTTTGCGCAGTGTTTTCAGTGCGACTTCGCGGCGGAAAAAGTTATCCCCGACGCGGTATACATCGCCCAAGCGACCTTTGCCGATGAGACCGATGAACTGATACCTGCTGTTGCTGTTGAGCTGTTCTGTCATAATCAATGCCTGCCTTTTTTGGAAAACGACGGATGACGTTCGCTTTTTAATTTACCTTACTATTTTATTATAAACGCAATTTTCAAACAGAAAAAGTGAGTAAAACCGTCCCCGGATAGGGGATTTCGATCAGTTCAAGATTGCTTTCCCGGTTTGCTCCCGCAGGCTGCTGCAC
>CAVESB010000160.1:0-2581 GCA_963618265.1 bacterium | reverse complement strand
GGAAAGAAATCTTTGCCGAAAAAGGGAAAAAATGAGCGAACAGCAGGAATACAAACAGAAAGTCCGAAAGTTTTATGATGCCATTGGATGGAGCAGGGAAAGTTCCGGATACTATCAGAACGCGCATTATGAAGACCTGCGCCCTGTGTCGGCAGAGTATATCCATAACTGCCATCTGCGCATCACGCCTTATTTCAAGGACGGCGGTAAACTTCTCCTCGATCTCGGCAGCGGCCCGGTTCAATATGACGAGTATTTGACTTATTCCGAGCATTTCGAGAAGCGTCTCTGCGCGGACATTTCAATCACAGCCCTGCGGGAAGCACGCGAACGTCTCGGCGACAAGGGCTTATATGTCGTCTGCGATGCGGCAAACCTTCCTTTCAAGGATGAATGTATTGACGGTGTTGTTTCATTGCATACTTTCCATCATTTAGACCTTGAGGAGCAGAAAAAAGCCTGGTATGAATGTTGCCGTGTGATGACAAAAAAGGCTGTCGCTGTGATTGTGAACGGCTGGACCGAATCCGCGATGATGAAAAAATGGCTGGGGCGGATGCTGTTCGCTGAAAAGGTCGGTACGAAAGTCGCGGAACTTCGCGGAAAACAGCCGAAGAAGATCGGTAAGACACAAAAGCCCGCTGAAAAGGAGAAGGGAACCTACACAAAAAAAATGGATCCCGAATGGATTCGCGAGAACCTTTCCGAACTGAACGGCGGCAATGTTGAAATTCAGATCCGTTGCTGGCGCAGTGTCAGTGTCCGGTGGCTGCGTGCCTTGATCCATAATCCCTATGGGAAGGCGGCTCTCAAGCATTTGTACAACAAAGAAGAACAGAATCCGGAATATTACGGCGAATATGGCCAATATCCGATGATTATTATGCGAAAAAAGTGAACAAAGAAAGGACATGCACAAGGATTATGGGTATGAACTGGACTGATAAGGTTATTTTAATTACCGGGGGCACCGGCTCTTTCGGCAAAAAATTTATTGAAATCATGTTGAAGGAATACCATCCGGCAAAGATCATTGTTTTGAGCCGTGATGAACTGAAACAGCATGAAATGCGCATTAATGGGTTTGATGATCTTTCTCTGCGCTATTTCCTCGGTGATATTCGAGATGTCGAACGCCTGAAGAGAGCTTTCATGGGTGTTGATATTGTCGTGCATGCCGCGGCGTTGAAACAGGTTCCCGCCTGCGAATACAATCCGACGGAAGCCATCAAAACGAACATCATGGGCAGTCAAAATGTCATTGACGCCGCTCTTGACTGTGGTGTGAAGAAGGTCTTGGCCATCAGCACTGACAAAGCCGTCAACCCTGTCAATCTTTACGGCGTTACGAAACTTGGTGCCGAAAAACTCTTCGTGCAGAGCAATTCCTACGCGGGCGGTCGTGAAACCCGTTTCAGCTGTACTCGCTACGGTAATGTTGTCGGCAGCCGCGGTTCCGTTGTTCCTGTTTTCCTGCAGCAACGTCAATCCGGCAAGTTGACTGTCACCGATGAACGCATGACCCGTTTTTGGATCTCCCTTGACCAGGGCGTCCGCTTTGTCATTCGCTGCATTGAACAGATGCACGGCGGAGAGGTATTCGTCCCGAAAATCCCGTCCATGACCGTCAAGGATTTGGGCGCGGCTTTGGCTCCGGAATGTGAAATTGTCTATACCGGTATCCGCCCCGGTGAAAAACTTCATGAAGTGTTGGTCTCCGAGGATGAAGCCCGTTCGACTGTGGAACTGGACGACATGTTTGTCGTTCAGCCGACCGGAACGCTCTGGTTTGGCAAGGAGTGGGAAAGGATCGGCAAGCCGCTTCCGGATGGTTTCCGCTATGCCAGCAACACGAACACCGAATGGCTTGACCTTGACGGTGTGAAGGCTATGATCAAACCGTTCCAGGATGCATACGAAAAGGAACATCGCGCTTGAAACGGGTTCTTGTCACCGGCGCGTCTGGGCTCTTGGGGCTGAATTTCTGTAATTTTTTCTATCGAAAATACAGAATTTTCGGCCTCTCCAATCACACACGCCTGTTCAACCCGCCTTTTTTGATGATTTACCGGGATCTTGAAAAAGAAAACTCGGATGATCTGATCTCGGAATTTGAACCGGATATTGTGTTGCATTGCGCGGCGATTGCAAATATTGATACCTGCGAAAAACAGCCCGAGAAAGCGGTTGCTGTCAACAGCGAGCTCCCCGGCAGGTTGGCTGCCGCGGCGAGAAAACACGGCGCGAAGTTTGTCCATATTTCCACGGATGCGGTCTTTGACGGTGTGGATTGCGGGGAGCACGGCTACCGCGAAACCGATGCGGTCAATCCGCTGAGCCGTTATGCGGAGACGAAACTTCAGGGCGAAAGCAATGTTCTCAGCGAGAATCCGGACGCGATCGTTGCGCGTGTAAATTTCTACGGCTGGAGCATGAACGGACAGCGCAGCCTCGTTGAATTCTTTTATAACAACCTTACTGCAGGGAAGACGGTGAGCGGGTTCAGCGACGTTTATTTCTGCACACTTTATGTTCATTATCTGGCTGAGCTGTTGGACGAGATGATTGAGAAGGACGCGAA
>CAVESB010000159.1:0-2589 GCA_963618265.1 bacterium | reverse complement strand
AGCGGGCACCGGTCATCACATTATAAGCAGCCTGCGTACCGACGATCTGGGAGGTCGGGGTAACAAGCGGAACATAACCGACATCGGCGCGGACAACCGGGATTTCCTTCATGACGTCGTCGAGCATGTCATCGGCAACGCCCATGCCCTTCAGCTGCTTCTGCAGGTTGGAGAGCATACCGCCCGGGATCTGGCTCTCGAAAATACGGTCGTCATAGCCGGGGTAATCCAGCTCCGTCATGATATCACGGCTGATCTTAATCGCGGTGTTGAGGTCGTCCTTCTCAATGGCGTTGACCATCTCGGCGACTTTGGCACGCGGAACGTCCTCGAAGCGCACGGGCTTGCGGCGGAACTTACCGAAGGACGGGATGGAGTCCTTGAGCTCTTCAAAAATCACGCGCAGTTCATCCTGAGCGCGGGAGATGGCTTCTTTATCCAAACCGTGATCGAAGCCCATTTCCTCGGCAACGATGGCCATGACTTCAATCGGAGAGTGGGACGGACCGCCGGCGAACGGGGAGATGGCGGTATCCATTGCATCAATGCCGTACTTCATCGCGAGGGCAAGGTTGACAATGGAGACGCCGGTCGTGGAGTGGCTGTGAATGACGAGCGGGACATTCAGTTCCTTCTTCAGCGCCGGGAACAGAACCGCGGCATCCTTCGGGTGCAGCAGACCGGCCATATCTTTGATGGCGATGCGGTCAACACCTTCGGCTTCCAGAGCCTTGGCATAGTTGATGAAGTATTCGGTCGTATGAACCGGGCTGGTCGTATAGGACATCGTCGCTTCGACTTTGCCGCCGTACGCCTTGGTGGCGATGATGGCCATACGCAGGTTGCGAATATCGTTCAGGGCATCGAAAATGCGCATATTGCCGGAGCCTGACTCGATGCTCTGACGGATGAACGCGCAGAGAACATCATCCGGATACGGGTTGTAGGCAAAGAGGTTCTGACCGCGGAGCAGAGACTGGATCTTCTCGCCGCCGCCCATGCAGTCACGGAATTTTTCCAGACGTTCCCACGGGTCGTCACGGGTGAAGCGGATTGCTGAATCCAGCGTAGCACCGCCCCAAAGCTCGAACATATTGTAGCCGGCATCCTTGATGATCGGCAGAACTCGCATACACTGTTCCGTGGTCATTCGGGTCGCGGCGCAGCTCTGATGACCGTCACGGAGTGTCAAATCATTAAAATATACTCTTTTTGCCATATTTTCTCCTGTTGGCATTTCAATCGCCGCCGAAAGCGGCGGATGAGGAACACATTACTTGTGTGAAACCAATCTCACACACTTATATGATACCTGAAAGCGCGAAAAAAAGCAATATTAATTTTGTCCGAAAGACCGCCACATTTCTCCTCCGGTCAAGGTTGAAGCCGTCCCTTGAAATACTTTCATCTCGCATGTCCGGACGCGCGGTCTTGTTTTAATCCGATTTTCCCTGTTGACTGCACAGCCCGCGTCGGCGTTACGCTGTATGGGCAGCATTTGCTGTATCTATGGAAACAAACGGAGGTTTGATTATGGAATACGGTTACGCGAGAGTATCGACAAAAGAGCAAAATGAGCAACGTCAGATCATCGGACTGAAAAAGTTCGGACTCGAGGAAAAGAACATCTTTGTGGACAAGCAATCGGGCAAGGATTTCGACCGAACGCAATACCGCCGGCTGATCCGCAGATTGAGGGATGGTGATCTGCTCGTGGTCAAGAGCATCGACCGCCTCGGCAGGAACTACTCGGAAATTTTGGAACAATGGCGAATTATTACGAAAGAACGCCGTGCGGCGATCGTGGTGCTGGACATGCCGCTGCTGGACACGCGCAAAACAAATGACCTGACCGACACGCTAATCGCGGATATTGTCCTCCAACTGCTCAGCTACGTCGCGCAGACGGAACGGGAGTTCATCCGCCAACGTCAGGCGGAAGGTATTGCCGCGGCGAAACTGCGCGGAGTTAAATTCGGACGCCCTGAAAAAGAGAAACCGTCAGAGTTTCCCGCGGTGTTCCTCGCATGGCAAAGAGGAAAATTATCCGCACCCGCTGCCGCAAAGCATCTCGGTGTCACACACAGGACATTCAAAAAATGGGCTGCTCAATATGGAGAAAAAAGTACAGGTTTATAACCAATCGCATTTGCACACAGATCGCAAAGTTGCTTGTTATTTTTCGTCCTTTTCGAGCATTATTCATGGTAAAATCGGAGCAACGTTTGGAGTTTCATCATTATCTGCGTCCTTGATTGACAGACGGTTACAAATCTGTACTTTTGTGAGCGTATAGGGATCGGTAAAGGGAGGGTGATTTTGGAAGCTCAACAGCCGACGCAGGAGAACATAACAGAAAAACCCGACTGCGATTGAATGGTCAATATTTGGAGTAAAGATGAAGACATTATCTATCCTAACTTGGAATAAAAAAGGCAGAGAAACCCGAATCGCTTTAATTGCGGCGGCTGTTTTGGCATTTTTCTTTTTGTTGAACAGTCCGATCCATTTATGGCGGCGGGCCGACACAGAAACTGACTCCAGTGTCTTTAAAACCGTTGCTATGATGATGGACAAAGGATATATGCC
>CAVESB010000158.1:0-2618 GCA_963618265.1 bacterium | reverse complement strand
GTCGACGATGGCGACGACGCGCACCCGCTTTTTGAACTGTTCCAGCGCGGCAAAACCGCTTTCCGCCCACATGGCTTCGGACATATTGTCACGGGCTTTGCGGGCGATGCGGGAACTGATCGGCAGGACGGGGACTTCATGCCCGATCAGGGCAGCGGCGTTCTCCTTGACGAACTGAATGACATTCTGCCGTTCCTCTTCCGTCTCAAGGAGATCCATCTTGTTGATAAGGATCACGGCGTTCTTGCCCCATTCCTTGATCGAGGCGAGGAAGCATCGTTCGCTCTCGGAGAAAGGACGGTCGGCGGAGGTCAGGAACATGACCATATCGGCGCGGGGCAGGAACCACTTCGTCAGCACTTCATGCTCCCGCAGTACAGCGTTGGTGCCGGGCGTGTCCACGAAAGTCATGGATTCCAACAGGGAAGCCGGCAGCCGCAGCAGCAGTCCCCAGTTCTCAATGGGTGTGGAAGACTCAATTTCGCCGTGTCGGATCAGGTTGATCTGCGCGGTCGTCGGTGTTGCACCCACTGCGAGCTTGTCCGTGTTCAGCAGTGCGTTGATGAATGAACTCTTGCCGGCGTTGAACTCGCCGACAGTGACCACGAGAAAGCTGTCCTCAAGTGCCTGCAGCGTCTCCTTGAGCATCTCAAGCGATTCCGGGTCCACGTTCGTCAACGAGGCGCACGCCAGCAGCTCGGTCAGGAGATCCCGAACCTTTTTGGTTGTTTCTTTCTGTTGTTTGGAATAATTGATCCGCATAATTCGTTCCTTGCCGTATCTTGTTGCACAATATGCATTATTTCATTATAGCATGAAACAACCCGGACGGCGCCTGCTTTTTTGGGGGTGAGGGATCAGCGGTTCGTGTACACAGGGACCGGCGGGAAACCCCGCCGGTATGGATAAAAAACAAAAAGGAGGCATAAACGTCGGACACCGGATAACAGACCCGTGAATTGCGGCTTTTGCCCGAAATTCGGAGAGAGAGGGGGAATTATCCGTGTTTTCGCTGAAAAAAACGAGCCTTCAGAACAAGGCCGCCGCTGCGGAGAGCAGCATCACGCCCGCGCACACAAGCGCGCGAATTTCGTTCCCGTCGGCATCACTGCCGCCACGCGCCCAACGGCCGCCGTAATTTTTCTCAACGGCGCGGGCTGTGTTCAAAAAGGCGAGTACGCCGGAAGCTGCAGCAATAACCATCATCATCTGTTCCTTCTTTCTCCGGGACGGAAGCCGGATTCCCGGGCATATTCGCGGATGGGTTCACGAGTGAGTTTAACCGGCATGGGCTTGCTCTCATAATCAATGAAGGCGACGTAATTGCCGAGACTGCCTTTCGTATAATCTGTTTTGACGACGGCAAAGTTCATCTTCTCAAGTTTGACGAAAAATGCGTTCACATGCGCCATGAATTCGTTTCCGTCGGACTCTACGATTACCTGCATCTTTCTCATAAACCCTCCGCGTTCTACATCGTTCTAAGTTATATGTTCTATTTTACGGGTTTTAGAATTTTTGTCAAGGGTATTTGTAGAACTAATTTACGAATTTGTCCTATGTTATAATCCACAATAATTCAGAGAAAAGGAAGTGAAGTTATGCGTGAACAAATCATGAAGATTTTAAAAGACATTCGCTCGGATGTTGATTTCGAGAAAGAACAGTTGCTCATTGACAACGGTGTGCTGGATTCGTTCGATATCATTTCGATCGTCAGTGAGTTCAATGATGCGTTCGGGGTTGAGATCAATGTGGACGACCTGCTGCCGGAGAATTTCAACAACATCGGTGCGATGGTTGAGTTGATCACGAAGCTGCAAAACGAATAATTTGCGGCAGGCGTCTGTCAGCACCCGTCAAACACCTGCCGGCTTGCGCGGATTCGTGATGTATATCAAAATAGGCTATTAAATGTCACGAATTGTATATAGATTCGGGCTCTTTTCGCTTTACTGCATCCGAAACGGATTATAATCATGCCCATTATACGCAGTAAACAGCGGAGGGAAATAAGATGGATAGAATTCCTGTTACCCTGACCCGGGCGCCAAAAAACAAGCCCGCCGGTCAAAATATTCCATTTGGTGTTATGATGACGGATCACATGTTCCTGATGAACTATGATCAGGAGCAGGGCTGGCATGACCCGCGCATTGTACCCTACGGACCCTTCCAAATCGATCCGACCTGCATGGTGCTGCACTATGCACAGGAAGTTTTTGAGGGCATGAAGGCTTACCGTGACAGTGGGGCAGGGTGGAAGATCCCTACGACCGGAGCCGGGTGATTTGTTGAAGCGCGTCATCTTTGACGCTTGAATCAAAGACGTGCCTGAGATGCAAAAAGAAGCTCTTTGATGAGGACTCGTGCTGCCTTCCGGAGAACGGGACGAGAGGCAAGCGTCCGTGTCTTGAAAAGTATCATTTCATAAGACTGCGGATGGTGCCTGTCCGGGATAGAAAATCGGAACTTGCGGAGGTGATTTTATGCGAGGATACAAAAGTAAGGAAGAGCTCAAAACTGAAATCAACAATTCCTTTGAGAAGTACATTTCAGAATTTGATGACATTCCGGAAACTTTAAAAGATCAGAGCATCGAGTCTGTTGACAGAACC
>CAVESB010000157.1:0-2628 GCA_963618265.1 bacterium | reverse complement strand
TTAGCCTGCGCGGAACGCATCACGCTGCTGAATGAGCCGCTGTTCAGCTACCGCCGGCACGCCGCTTCCACGCAGCACAACCTGGACAAAGATCCGCTGGCGCTCTACGCCGCTCTCAGCGAACTGCGCCGGCGCTTGATCGATCGCGGACTGTACGAAGCACTGAAAGACGGTTATACCACCATGGCTGCCGCGAACTGCTGGGAACACTTCAACAGCATGAAAACCCTCGCCGCCTATCAGGATACCTATGCTTTCATTCGCGATACTGCCATTCCCGAGTACGGGCTTGATCAGCTGCCGGACTGCGCCGAGAAGATTTATCCCGAACTGCATCTGAAAGAACGCAACCGCGACATTCGGGTGCTGAGCCCGCGGTCATTCATCGCAAAATACGGTCCCGGTCTGAGTCAGAGGACGGTCATCCGCTTCGGCGACCCGATCCTCTTCCTGCGCACCGTCGCGGAACGCCTGAAGCGGCGCTGATACGGAGTGAGCATGCCGAAGCGGCGCGGCGATTCCTGCGCAAGTTCAAGCCGAATATCTAAAACTGACCTCTCTCGGGGTCAGTTTTTTTATCAATGTTCGTAGCGGTAGAGGGAGATTTTGCTGTAAACGCGGTAGACGGCGCGAATCACGGACGGAGCACGGAGGTGCAGCGCCGCGGCGATGCGCTGTTTTTGTGAGAGGCAGCCGAAATGCACCTGATTTTCCTTCAGCTCATCAAGACAGTCCCGATAGAAAGAGCGGGCTTCCGCCTCCTGATTGAGACACAGATGATTGCAAACGTTGACCAAAGTCGAAAGGCGGTAACAGCAAGCCTCCTCACGAATGTGATCATCCGCCCGCTCAGCAATAAAACGGGCAGCCGCAAGCCTGTCCCGCAACAGGGACAGCGCGTCCGCATCCGCCGACATTGTCCCCTGACGCCGAAAATAATAATAACGGCAGACATCCTCAAAAACGGAGCGCTGCGCCCCGGAGAAAAGGGCGAAGTTGACCGTCAGATCCTCATTGTTGCGGACGGGAGCGGTCAGCGGGGTGTCATGGATCAAAGCGGCGCGGTAAAGCTTCGTACACATGCTCGGTTCAACCTGCTGCCCCGCCAGCAGGTCGCGCAGCCCGCCGTCACGGTCACGGATCAGAACATCCCCGCTGCCGAAATGGGGCACGCGCCGTCCGTCGGGGTAGCAATACCAAACGCCGCAGTGGGAGATGTCGGCATGGTGCTTTTCGCCGTTTTCGAGCAGGCGTTCAAACATATCAGGCTGAATGGTGTCGTCGGAGTCTACAAAACCGATCCATTCTCCCCTCGCCGCGGCGGCACCGGCGTTCCTCGCCGCGGCGGCACCGGCGTTCCTCGCCGCGGTCAAGCCGCGGTTCTCCTGCGTCAGCACGCGCACACGCCCGTCGCGGGCAGCATAATCCGCCAAAATCCGTGCGCTGCCGTCGGTAGAACCGTCATTCACGGCAATCACTTCCAAATCCCGAAGGGTCTGGTTCAGAACACTGTCCAGACAGGCGGGGAGGTATTGCTCCGTATTCCAAACAGGGATGACGACCGAGACTTTCATTTAATAAGGCAGCTCCATATCGCCGCGCTGTTTGTATTCCGTGCAGAGTTCGGCAACGCGGGCGTGATCCTTGTAGAAGCCGCGATAGGATTCAGGCAGCAGCGCGGCAATGCGGCACATGACCTCATCGGTGCTTGTCTTCATGTAAAGATCCCGGTTTTCGCGATCCATGGGCGGCAGGGTATACGCTGGCCCGAAACGCACGCTAAAGCGCGGACGGTGGAAACGCCCGAGCTGATGCATGAAGTTCTCCGTGCCTGTGACGCCGACCGGGATAATCGGGACGCCCGCCTTGGCGGCAATCATGACGACGCCGGACTTGGCTTCGATCATCTGACCGGTTCGCGAGCGGGTTCCTTCGGGAGCGATGGCAATGATGTGTCCTTCTTTCATCTTATTGAGGACGGCTTTGACGGCGGCGAAATCGGCTTTGCTGCGGTCGATGAAGATCGTCTCGAAATCGCGGAGCAGTTTCCCGAAGAAAGGAAATGCCTTGTATTTGTCGGCTGCGACGGCATAAATGTCATCCCGGCGGGTGTTTTTGACCATCGCCGGGAAGTCCAGACGGCTCATATGGTTCAGGGTAATGAGGCAGGCTCCTTCCGTGGGGAGGAAGTGCTCATTGACGAGTGTGGTTTTGCAGATGTGAGTGAAAACCCATCTGTCCAGGTTCAGGATCTGTGTTCGGTTCATCATGCCCTCGCAATGACGTTCAATATTCGCGGGCGAAACCCTCCGCCCTGTTAATGATTGTACTGCAAAATGAGGAGCGGCGTTAAAAGAATGACCGCGCATAACTTGACAATGATCATTGACGGCGGGCGTTCAATCCGCGATGCGCGATTCGGAGCGTTTGCCGGATTGATTCTTCGGGAGTGTGATTTGCAATATCCTGCACCACGCCCATCAAGACCTCATCCACCGCTGACGCGGTCCCCCTTCCCCTACGAGGGGAAGGCTTAAGCACGGTCGATATCGGGCATCATTGCTCATTGTCTCGTGGGGTGGGTTGGAGGGGTTCCACCGCTTACGCGGTCCCCCTTCTCCTACAAGG
>CAVESB010000156.1:0-2696 GCA_963618265.1 bacterium | reverse complement strand
GCTTTGCGATATGGGTTCGGCTCATATGGATGGAGTTGTCGGTATGTTCTTTTGTGATCATTATGTTGAATGCGGGGAACCGATATGCGTCGAATGTGAAAAAAAGTATATTTGACGGTCTGGGACAAATTAGTCTGGGATTTTATATGTATCAGGGACTTATGATGCTGTTGCTGCGGAACCCGCTGATACAAGTTAAAAATGACCTGCTATTTGGCACAATAGTATTTATTGGCTCCGTGCATCTCGGCATATTGATGCATCGCATAATTACAGGGCTGAATGCACACATGGAAACTATGACGTCAAGATGTCGTAAACAAAACCAGAAAATCTGAAATGAATGGAGGATACATGATGAAGGTTTTGATCACCGGCGGGGCCGGATACATCGGCTCTCACACGAACCGTTATCTGCACGATATGGGAGTGGAAACCGTTGTTTTGGATGATCTCAGCGACGGGCATCGTGAGGCAGTTATTTGCGGGGACTTTATTCAGGGCAGCTTCGGAGATAAGGCGCTGCTGGATGAGCTGATGCAGAAGCACCGCTTTGACGCGGTGATCCATTTCGCTGCATTTGCTTCCGTACCGGATTCCGTGATCCGTCCGGCGCGGTATTATCAGAACAATGTGACCAACATGCAAACCTTGCTGGACGCCTGCGTGGAACACAAGGTCAGGCATTTTGTGTTTTCTTCCTCGGCCGCCACCTTCGGCGAACCGCAGTACACGCCGATCGATGAGCAGCACCCCCAGCTCCCCATCAATCCCTATGGGATGACCAAGCTGATCGGCGAAAAGCTCCTTGCAGATTATGAACGGGCATACGGCTTGAAATACTGCGCTTTCCGTTATTTCTGCGCGGCCGGAGATTCCAGGGACGGCAAGCTTGGTGAAGCGCATGATCCCGAGACACATCTGATCCCCGTCATGGTCAAGGCCGCTATGAGCGGTAAGCCGTTTTCCGTGTTCGGTACGGACTACGATACCAGAGACGGAAGCTGCATCCGCGACTTTATTCATGTGCTTGACCTTGCAGAAGCGCATTGGCTCGGCTTGCGGCACATCATGGCGGGAAATCCGTCCGACTGCTTCAATCTGGGCAGCGGCGACGGCTTTACAGTTCTTGAAATGATCGAAGCTCTCGCCAGAGTGTCCGGAAAGCCTGTGCCTCACGTACTCGCCGGACGGCGCGAGGGAGATCCCGCCGTTCTGATCGCCTCCAGCGAAAAGGCAATGCGTGTGCTGGGCTGGACGCCGAAGCACAGTTCTATTGACGAAATCCTCGCGGATGCGTGGAATTGGGAAACGAACAGAAAATATTGAGGAGAAAACAAAATGAAGGATTACAAAGCTGAGATCGCAAAATACATAGAAACCGAGATCGGCGTGCTGCGCTCTCTGGACGTAAACGCGCTGAATGACGTGCTGAATCTTCTGGAGCGGACGCTGGAAAGCGAAAACATGATCTACATCATGGGCAATGGCGGCAGCGCCGCCACAGCCTCCCATTTTCAGAACGATTTCAACAAGGGCGTTTCGGAATACACCGAAAAGAAGTTCCGCTTTCTCTGCCTGAACGACAACGTGCCGACCGTCATGGCGATCGCCAACGACATCGGCTACGACGAGATCTTCCGCTTCCAGCTTCGCGGCAAGCTGCGCCCCGGCGATGTGGTCATCGGCATTTCGGGCAGCGGCAATTCCAAGAACGTCCTCAACGCCGTGGAATATGCGAAGGAATGCGGCAATACTGTCGTGGGGATCACCGGCTTTGGCGGCGGGAAGCTCCGCGAGCTGGCCGATTACAGCCTGCATGTTCCCGTAAACAGTATGCAGATCACAGAGGATGTCCACATGGTCTTCGACCATCTGATGATGAGCATTTTCTACCGTGAGCTGTGCGGCATTGAGCATTTGAAGAAGTAAGCCATTATACGGAAAGAGGTTCGTAATGGACAGACGGATAAAGCTTGCCACGGTGGTCGGCAAAATGAAGGGCGGCGGTGTGGAAAGTACGGTTATGGAATATTTGCGGCAGTTAGATCAGAAAAAGTTTGAATTGTCGTTGATCGTTGACCATGATTCCACAAGCGTACCGGAACAGGAGCTTTCCGATTTGGGCGTGCGTCTGATATGGGTTCCGCCCTATCAGAAAATAGCGGCATATCACAAGGCGCTATATCGGCTGTTTCGGGATGAAAGCTTCGATATTGTCCACGCACATATCAACACGCTGAATGTGTTCCCGATGTTTGCAGCGTGGCGGGCGGGCGTCCCCGTTCGCATAGCGCACAATCATACCACCTTGGGAAAGGGCGAGACAAAGAGGAATATCGCGAAGTATCTGCTGCGTCCTTTTGCAAAGGTCTTCCCAACAACGCTCTGCGCCTGCGGCAGCTATGCGGGACGCTGGATTTACGGTAATCGCACGCCGTTTTTTGTAATGCCAAACAGCGTTGACTTCCGCAAAGACGAGTATCGCTTTTCAAACAATGTGCGAATAGCTGTGCGAAAAGAGTTTGGGCTGTCGGACTGCTTTATTGTTGGTCATGCAGGGCGCTTTATCACGCAAAAAAACCATAAATTTCTTGTTGAAGTGTTCGCAAAGATCGCGGAAAGAGAGCCAAAAGCCATGCTTTTGCTGGTCGGCACCGGCGACCTGCTCCCGGTGGTGAAGGAGCAAGTCAAGG
>CAVESB010000155.1:0-2715 GCA_963618265.1 bacterium | reverse complement strand
GTTCAATCATTGCAGAGGTGATATGTTTCGAAGGGAAAAACAAATCGTTTGGAAGGTTTTGCTGTTCTTTACGGCTCTGTTTCTTTGCGCGTGCGGTGTGGCGGATAATAAAACAGCGATAAGCAGTCAAACAAATCTGATTGTTGTGGGCTTTTCGCAGCTGGGTTCCGAAAGCGACTGGCGGAAGGGAAACACGGTAAGCATGATTGAGGCATTCTCGACGGAAAATGGATTCCGACTGATTTTTGACGACGGTCAACAAAAACAGGAAAAGCAAATCACCGCCATACGCAATTTTATCAATCAGGGCGTGGATTATATTATTTTGGCGCCCAATACAGAACAGGGTTGGGACACGGTTCTGGCTGAGGCAAAAGCGGCCGATATCCCTGTGATTATCATTGACCGTCAAATTGAAGTATCCGAACCGGATTTGTTCAGCTGCTGGGTTGGCAGCGATTTCAGGTACGAAGGGGCGCTTGCTGTCGATTGGATGAGCCGCCATCTGCCGGAGAATGCTAAAATCGTCCATCTGCAGGGGACTCTTGGATCCACAGCGCAGATAGGCCGCTCGAAAGGTTTTGAAGACGGCTTGAAGGCGCATCCCGATTGGGAGCTTGTCTATCAGGCATCAGGGGATTTTGTTCAGGCAAAGGGTCAGGAGCTGGTTGAGACACTGCTTGATGAAGGCGTTGAGTTTAATGTCATATTTTCAGAAAACGATAATATGACGTATGGAGCGATTGAGGCACTGAAAGGAAGAAATATCCAGCCGGGCAAAGATGTGACAATCATTTCTTTTGACGCGAGCCAAACCGCGCTGAGAATGATTCAGACGGGTGAAATTAACCTGGATGTGGAATGTAACCCCAAACACGGACCGCGGGTACGGGCGATCATTGAGCAGCTCGAACGCGGTGAAACTCCGCAAAAATACACTTATGTCGAGGAAGTGTACTTTGACGCGAAGAATGTGACGGAGACGGTTGTTTCTCTGAGGGGCTACTGAAAGCGTTCGCTGAATCGACTTTCACAACGTAAACGCAAGCGCAAATCTACCGCGTCCGGCGAGAGGTATTTATTACGAATTTCGGCTTCGATACTCTTTCGGCGTCATCCCGACCGATTTTCGGAACACATGGCTGAAATAATTCGGCTCGTTATAGCCGATATCAAGGGCAATGTCGGCAAGTTTCAGGTTTGTAGTTGTGAGGAGTTCCTTCGCGCGTTCTATGCGCAGTGCGGTAAGGTAAGTGATAAAAGATCTGCCGGTTGTCTGGGAGAAAACCGTGCTGAAATAAGCGGAACTCATGCTGACATGGTTGGCAACGCTGATCAGAGAGATGTTCGGATCACAGAAGTTTTCTTTGACATACTGCTCGGCGCGATTGATTACATGCCTGTTTCGTATATCTCCCGAATCCTCGGGGTTCACGGTCATAGCCTGGCGGGTGAGCTGTTTAGCGGTCAGAAGAAAGTCCGCTTTATTTTCTGCTGAAGCAAGTATGTCATACCGGATGCTCAACTGCGCCGCAATGTCTTTCTTGTCGGTATTCGGGTTCGCCCGTGAGATCATCTCAATGGTGGTTTTCACAAGTGCGATCAACGCGTTGTAGCGCATCAATCGACTGTTGAGCATTTCCCCGGTCGGAGAATTCATAACATCGTCAACCAGCCTGTCCGCGTCCTTCGGGTCGGAATGAAGCATTTTCTGGCGGAACTCCTCCCCGAATGGGCTGTTCTGTTGGATGATGTTAGCTGAAAGCTGTGCGGTATCAGTGACATTAATCACCTGCCCCGCGGCGATTCCGCTGATTGTTTTCATCAGACTGTGAGCCGTATTATAGGCTTCGCTGATCTCTCCGATACGCTGCACATCATTACTGATCACCGTGGTGATGACCGGGCAGACATCCTGCAATTCGTGCTTAAGAATGCCGATAAAGCGGTAGACTTTTTCAGTCAAGGTCTCGGGATCGTTATCGTAAGCGAGCAGAGTCATCCGATCTGCATTGTTGAAATAATACATTAATGTCTGTGTCTCGGCAAGAGCGTTCAGGACAGTATTTTCCAATCGGGGATGATCGATTTTTGGAGAATCAAAAGAAAACAGCACAACCAGATAATGCTTGCGAATCAGATCCAGCTTCAGTCTGAGCATACGCTGCAGCAGCTCACCGGTTTCAATCTCGCCGTACAGAAGCTGACGCATAAAATGCTGCCGAAGGACTTTCAACACCTCGGCTTCATCCATACCGTCCGGCAGGACGGACTCCTGAACCGCTTTGCTTTTTTCGATTTTGTCGGCCATCTCTTCGATGACACGAACCAAATCCGCCTGCCGTACAGGCTTGAGGAGGTATTGATCAACGCCGAGCAGGATCGCTTTTTGAGCGGATTCAAAATCACCGAATCCGCTGATGATGACGACTTTGAGCCAGGGCATCATAGCTTTGCAGGCTTTAATCAGGTCAAAGCCATCCAGGAACGGCATCCGGATGTCAGTCAGAAGGATATCCGGCATCAGATCCTGCATCATCGCAAGGGCAATTTCGCCGTCTGACGCCTCCCCGCATAACGCGTAAGGACCGTGCATGTTTTCAATGACATTTCGGATGCTTTGCCGGATCAGCAGTTCATCTTCAACAACAAATATTTGGTACATATACAAACCCGCCGTCTTTACAATCAATCCCGGAGAATATACGCTTCGTT
>CAVESB010000154.1:0-2722 GCA_963618265.1 bacterium | reverse complement strand
ATCCCTCCTTCGGCACAAAGGGATCCTTGAAGGGTCTCTTTTTTTGTTACTCTTTCGGATTTCTGCCTTTTCTTTGGTATATTGAAGTTATGGAAAAATTCAGTTGGATCAAGCGCAATCTTTATCTCATTATCATCGTCATCATCGCGGTATATCTGATTATTGATTTAAACACCCGTCTCAGTACACTGAACTTTCTGGAGGAACAAGAACAGACACTGGAAGCCGATGTTGCCAACCTGCAGACAACGCTTGACACCGTGAATGATCGTATTAATTACTCCAATTCCGATACTGCGGTCGAAGAATGGGCCAGACAGCAGGGGCTGATGATGCAGGAAGGCGATCATGTCATTCTGCCGCTGCCGGGTACATACGAAACACCTACACCGACCACGATTCCGGAGGTTGAAGTCACGCAAGCACCCAATTGGAGTATTTGGAACTCTCTGATTTTTGATTGAGGTAAAACACAAACATGAGTGGAATCATTATTGACGGCAAGAAAATAGCAGCCTCGGTAAAAGATGAAATCAAAGCGGCCGTGGATGCAAGAAAGAAAAATGGGCAGGTCGTCCCCGGTCTCGCGACTGTGCTCGTCGGGAACAATCCCGCTTCCCGCAATTATGTAACGAACAAGCACAAGACCTGCGGTCTCCTCGGCATCTGTTCGTACTCCTATGAGCTTCCCGAGAATTGCAACCAGCAGCAGCTTGACGAGCTGATCCATAAGCTCAATGAAGATAAGAATGTTCACGGCATCCTTGTACAGCTTCCGCTTCCGGAACATCTCTCGGAAGATCATGTGATTTCAATCATCTCCCCTGAAAAGGATGTTGACGGCATTCATCCATACAACGCGGGGCTTCTTTCCCGCAAATACAGTGAACCTCTTTTCTATCCCTGTACGCCTTCCGGAATCATTCATATGATCAAGACTGTGAAGAGCGACATCAGCGGTTTGGAAGCCGTCGTTATCGGGCGTTCCTCCATTGTGGGGATGCCTACCGCTATGATGCTCAGCCGTTGCAACGCCACACCGACCATTTGTCACAGCGGAACGAAGAACCTGGACGAGGTCTGCCGCCGGGCGGATATTATCATCGCCGCGGCAGGTTCCCCTGAATTGGTCAAGGGAAGCTGGATTAAGCCGGGCGCAATTGTCATCGATGTCGGCATCAACCACATCGACGCCCCAAATTCTCCAAAAGGTTACCGCCTCTGCGGTGATGTAGATTTCTCTTCGGCGGTTGAGATTGCCGGCGCGATTTCCCCGGTTCCCGGCGGCGTCGGTCCGATGACAATCGCGATGCTGATGAAAAACACCTTAAAAGCAGTTGACTATATTTAGATTTTTATGTTATAAATAAACTATACAAAATTGTCGGTCATCTTGCAATTGTTTTCATCGTTCAGGAAAGAAATAAGAGGCGTCCCTTATGGCAGATTATAAGAGCAACAAAGAAAAGGTAACACTGTTTCAAAAATTGCATCAAGAGCTTGCTGAGATCATAGAATCAACTCCTGCCGGAGAGAAACTGAAATCCGAACCGGAGTTGGCCGCTTCGCTTCAAGTTTCCCGAACAACACTCCGCGAAGCCATGCGAAGCTTTGAAAGCCAGGGGCTCATCCGCCGTCGTCAAGGTGTCGGGACGTTCGTCATCGAGCACAACCAAAATATTGAAACAGGACTTGAGACCCTCGAAAGTATCGAGACGCAGGCTAACCGTCTGGGGCTGGACGTCAAGATGGGCTATCTCGGGATCAAGCGCATTCCCGCGGGCGATGAATACGCTGAAAAGATGAACGTTGAAAAAGATGAGGAAGTCATTGAGATTTCCCGTGTCATTTGGGTCGCAGATCATCCTGTCGCGTACCTCATTGACGTGCTTCTCGAAGGCATTCTCTCGGAGGACGATTTAACGCAAGGGTTCACGGGTTCCGTTCTGGATCTGCTGATCCGCAAAAAAGAACTTAACCTTGCCTATTCCAAGACCTTCATCAGTGCCTGCCATACCGACGCTTACATTGCGAAAAAGATTCAGCTGCAGCGCAGTGATGTGGTTCAGCGCTTCGACGCTTACCTTTATGAAGAGAACGGGCGAATGATCGACTACTCCATCAGCTATTTCGCGCCCGGCTTCTTTAAATTCCATGTAAACCGCAAAATCAACGCCTGATCTCCGACATGAAAGAATTTCTGCGCAAAACCGGTTTTCTGTTTCTTTTTTCTTTTGTACTTCTTTTAGCCTACGCGCTCCGGCTTCCCGACTTGAGTTTTTACGGGGATGACTGGATCTATGTCTACAACTATCATATTGCAGGTGCAGAGAGCTTCAATCTGTTCACCTCCTGGGATCGGCCTTTCTCCGGCTGGCTGTATACGCTTGCCTCGGCGTTGATCAAAGAGTCCTGCATCGGGTACCATATCTTTCTGTTCGCGCTCCAATGGCTTTCGGTTTTCTGTTTTTGGAAAGTGCTCGGCAAAGCTTTCGGCAGCAGTGCGCTGATATCCGGCGCGGTGCTGCTGTTTGCTGTTTATCCCGGTTTTCAGCAACAGCCCATTGCAGTCGAATACATTATGCACTTCACAAGTCTCACACTTGTCTTGGCTTCCATCAGTCTCTCACAGTCAATTTTGGCATCCGAAGCGGGACTGTCGGGGAAAAACATGATTCTGTTCTTCATAAGCCTGATCTTCTGTGCTGCCGCGATATTCACC
>CAVESB010000153.1:0-2798 GCA_963618265.1 bacterium | reverse complement strand
AAACAATATCCGCCTTTGCGATACGCTGGAATACGCAAAGAACGGAACGATGGATTCCGAAATGCGTAAGCTGTTCGGGCTTTAATGTACACGGCTGTGAACCCGGCTGCAATCAAGGCGGCGGGGGATGAAGTTCACAAAACCCGTTTTCCATAAGAATCCATTAAAAAACCCATTCCGGGAAAAAGCCGGAATGGGTACAGACGTCAATCAATTTTCAAGAGAAAGCGACAACAAGGCGCAAAAAAGAAGGGAGCGCCTCACTTTCCCTTGCTGAATCACAGGCAGCCGCAGTCTTTGTATTCGGACAGCTTGATCGTTTTATCCTTACGGTCGGATTCAAAGCCGGCAAGGACGGCACGAATGGCGTTGACATTCATCTCACCGGCGGCTTCGGACCAATCCGAGGTTTCGATCCCATGGACGAAGCGGCGGATGACACCGGATTCCTGCTGGTTGGCGTTGGTCATCATCTGATCAATATCGTAATAGATTTTGTCGCCGCGATCCGTAGAAATACGGATCGTATGCCCGTCAATATCATACAAGCGCATCTGTCCCTTGGTGCCGAAAATGACCGTGGAGTTTTCCTCATCGCCGTAATCGGTCCAGCTGACCGTCATTGTACCGACAGCACCGCTCTCCATCTTGAAAATGCAGATCGCGTTATCCTCCACCCCAATCAGTTTTCCGTCAGAACCGCGCTTATCCAAGGTCATGATCTTCGCGGTGACTTCGGTGATCTTCTCATTCAGCAGGAACTGAATCAAGTCAGCCTTGTGGATGCCGAGGTCGGCCATTGCGCCCATAGCGGCGAGCTTCTTGTCGAAGAACCAGACATTCTTGGCTTCCTTTTCTGAGACATCATAGCCCATAGCCCAGCGTTCCGGGCCGCCATGGCAAAAGCTCGTTCTGAACGTCAGCGGTTTGCCGATAATCCCCTGCTCAATCAACTCTTTGGCGCGGGCATGACCGGTATTGTAACGCTGGTTCTGACCGATCATCAGGAAGCGGTTATTTTTTTTCGCTGCTTCGACCATGGCTTCGCAGTCAGCAACGGTCATCGCCATCGGCTTTTCGCACAGGACATGCTTCCCGGCGTTGAGGGCTTTGATTGTGACTTCCGCATGGGCATTATTCGCCACGCAGACGCTGACGGCATCAATGGAAGGATCCGCGAGCAGTTCATCGACGGAAGCATAGACTTTACCGCCGTACTGCGCGGCAAGGACTTCCGCGCGCTTGCCATTCGCGTCAAAATACCCGATGATCCGGGCATCCGGATTGGCTGAATATTCAGGGACATGACGACGTTCAGAGATGCGTCCGCAACCGATAACACCAACATTTACCATATGATAAGACTCCTTATTTCAATCTTTTTGCCAGGAACTCGGTTTTCATTGGGTTCACTTATCGTATTATATAGTGAATTCTGTTCCACGTAAAGGGGAGAAACGGCATCTTACGACAGAGCACGTCCCCCCTTCCGTGCGTTTATGCTCACGCGCTGTATTTGCAGATGCCTCTCACAAAGGTCTTCATGACGCCACATTCCTCGTTCATAAGAACGATATCGGCATCTTTGCCCGGAGTCAGTGAGCCCTTTGCCGCGGCGAGATTCGCGGATTCGGCAGCGTTGAGCGATGCGGCGCGGACGGCGCGATACATCGGAATATTGCCGTAGTCACGCAGGTTCTTCACACCGATATTCAGGCGCAGCACACTGCCGGCGATGGTTCCGTCCGCCAGACGACATTCAACGCCCTTGACCGTGAATTTCTGCCCGCCGTTCTCGTATTCACCGTCCGGCATTCCCGCGGAGCGCAGCGCGTCGGTGATGAGCACCAGACGACCGGGCTTAGCTTTGAGCAGAAGAGGATAGAGCGCCTTGTCTACATGGAAAGTGTCACCAATCAACTCGGTATAAATATCCGATGTCAATGCCGCGCCGACCACACCGGGCTTGCGGTGACTCAACGGGGACATCGCGTTAAAAAGATGCGTGGCGCGGGTGACACCGCAGCCAATCGCCGCCGTGGCTTCCTCATAAGTCGCGCTTGAGTGCCCGATGGAAACGGCGATATTCGTCTGCTGCTTTAAGGTACGCACACATTCAAGCCCGCCCGGCAATTCCGGGGCGAGGGTAATCACTTTGATAATATCAGCCAGCGGCAGGATCAGCTCTGCATTCGGTGCGAGAATATAAGCCTCGTTCTGCGCGCCCTTGTAAGCAGGGTTGACGAAAGGTCCCTCCAGATGAATGCCTGCGATCTCAGCGCCGATAAAGTCATCGGTTCGGCTTTCGGCGACCGCTCCGCGCATATGTTCGCAGACACTGACCAGCCGTTCCCATGCGTACGTCAGCGTTGTCGGCAGGAATGTTGTTACGCCGTTCGCAAGAAGATCACCCGCCATCCGGCGAACACCGTCCGTGTCGTCGTCGGAAACATCCACGCCCTTGTAGCCGTGGATATGAACATCAACAAGACCCGGAGAAACATAAAGACCTCCCGCATCAATCACTTCCGCAGCTTCCCGGGCAGCCTGCTTCTCATCAACGATTCCCTGGATTCGGTCGTTGAACAGCAAAGCCTTGCCGCGAACTTCGCCATTCGGCAGTAAAATGCGTCCGTTAATAATTGCTTTCATGCTTTTTGCCATATTGGGTTCCTCCTATGCAACAGTCTTTCAGAATATTTTACCGCATGTTTTATTCTCACCTCACGCAACTTGCCGGGAAGTCTGCGTTTCAAATTTCCATAGTCAAGTAAAAGCGGCAATTTGGATTTGTGATT
>CAVESB010000152.1:0-2806 GCA_963618265.1 bacterium | reverse complement strand
AGGTTCCGTCTACGCTTAAATCTTTTGTGGTTGTTGAAGGCGAGTATGAACTGCGTCGTATTATGGCAGAGCCACTTGAAAAGTGGCGCGTCTTTCTTCATCCAACTCAGAGAAAAATTGTAGGAAAGGAATATTCCGGCCCCGCAAGAATTCTTGGCGGCGCCGGCACCGGCAAAACGGTCGTTGCTATGCACAGAGCAAAGGCTTTATCCGCTAGGTGCGAGGGAAAAGACAGAATTCTGCTGACAACCTTCACAGCAAATCTGGCAGCAGATATTCGGGAGAACCTGCGAAAAATCTGCACAGTGGATGAGCTTCGTAAGATCGAGGTGATTCATCTCGATGCATGGGTTAACCAGTTTATGCGGGAGTCAGGATTTTCATCGCAGATTGGCTATGACGATGTGATTACGCCTCTATGGGAAAGGGCAATCTTGCTTGCGAATCAGGATTTGCAGTTCGGAAAGAATTTCTATGAGGAAGAATGGAACCGTGTTGCTATTGCACAGGAGGCGCTTACTTTAGAAAAGTATGTAAAAGCGACCAGGAATGGCCGTGGTACCCGACTTGATCGAAAAAAGCGGATGCAGGTCTGGAAGGTTTTTGAGTGCTATCAAAATTTGATGAAGGAAAACCGGGTTCGTGATATCAACACAGCGATGTATGAATGTACGAAAATTTTGGAATTTTCTTCAAGGAAACCGACCTATAAGAGCATCATTGTAGATGAAGGACAGGATTTCAGTGACAACGCCTATCGTTTGATTCGTGCCTTGGCCGGTGAGGAACATAAAAACGATATTTTCATTGTCGGTGATTCCCATCAGCGTATTTACAGGAACCGGCCTGCATTATCCAAATGTGGAATTAATGTGCGTGGACGCAGCAGTATTTTGAAAATCAATTACAGAACCACAGAAGAAATTCGCAGAGCAGCATTTGCCCTTTTGAATGGAATATCTTTTGACGACTTGGACGAAGGTATTGATTTAGGCGATAAATGTCAGTCATTAACACATGGTGAAAAACCGGTTGTCAGAAATTTTGAGGGGGCAAATCAGGAATTTGAGTTCATTCTGAACGAAATAAAAAGTTTGCGTGACAGCGGTGTTGCGCTTACGGATATTTGTATCGTGGCTCGTACTAAGAAGCTGGTTGAGGATTATATCTCATTGTTTACGAAAGCAGGAATACGTTCCTATGCGATCAAACGGAATAAAGTCGATAACCGAAGCCATGATGGGGTGCGCGTGGCAACGATGCATCGTGTGAAAGGATTGGAGTTCAAATATGTATTTATCGTTGCAGTCAACAACAGAATTGTTCCCTTACCGACTGCAATTAATCGAACGGATGCAGTTTCTGAGGCTGAAACAATGACATCTGAAAAATGCTTGCTATATGTAGCAATGACACGCGCACAAAAGGGCGTTTACCTGACGAGTTATGGCAGACCGTCAGAGTTTTTAGACGCTTAACATTGAGAGAGCCAAAGTTCTTGGATGGCAGAGTGCTTAATTCTTATGCTGACATCAAGGAATTGACCGATCAGTTTAGGTGAATAAAACCGAATAGATACACTGAATCAACACAAGAGCCGGTCTGTGTTTGTTTGGTTTGCCTTTTTTCGCAGGTATCATAAAGTCATTATAATGAAGGAGACAAACGCCATAAATACAGACAAACATTACGCTGAACAGCTTACTCACGAGTTTACAATAATTCCTAAGCGCACGCTCCCAACGAAGCCCTTTTTTATCTCTCGAATATGATTTCGCCTTCGCGGAGTGTGCGGAGAACCCGAATATCCTTGAGCTCCTCGTGCGGCGTTGTCAACGGATCTCGTTCGAGAATGACCAGATCCGCGTGTTTTCCGACAGCGATCGAGCCGTATTCATTCTCTTCAAAGGCGCAATAGGCACTTTGGTAGGTCTGGCAGTCAATGGCGGTGTTGATGTCAAGGCGTTCGCTTTCTGTGCTGTGATTCAGCGCGGAATGGATGGCGAGCATCGGATCGCAGGGCGTGACCGGGCAATCCGATCCGAAACTGACATGAATCCCCGCGTCAAGAAGCCGTTTCAAAGGATCTGCGGTTTTGGCGCGCTCAGATCCGATTTGCGGAATGTATGTGTCGTTTGGCCAGAAATGATTGAACGCCGGCTGAACGGAAAGGCAGATTTTAAGATCCTTGACCCTTTTCACCATTTCGTCGGTTGCGAACTCGAAATGCTCAATTCGGTGACGAAGCGGTTTGGGCGTCTCCCGCCGTGCAGCCTCAATGGCATTGATCAGCTGTGTTGAGGCCGCGTCGCCGACGCAGTGAAGGCAGATCTGTAAATCGTTGTCATGCGCCGCGCGGACATACGTATTCAGTTCCTCGTCGGAGTAATAAAGCGTACCGTAGTTATTTGAATTAATGTAAGGCTCCAGCATCGCGGCCGTGTAGGGCGTTGTGTCTCCGTCGACGCAGACTTTGCCGCAGCCTCCGATTTGACCCAGCCCCTTGCTTTTCACAAGCTCCGTGTCAAACGTCTCTGTATAAATTCGTGTCCGGAACGGCAGTTCATCTATGACGTCCAAGAGGTGCGGGAGATCCTCCTCCGCTGTGATCGCATGAATGGCCGTGACACCTTTTTCTGTCAACGTATTCGCGTAGGATAACATCAGGTGACGTGCGTTTACGGAATCGCAGGTGTGTCTTTTGAAAAAAGCCGACAGTTTGTGGTTGGCTTCTCCGCACACATAACCTGTGAAGGTTCCCGTAAGCGGGTTGATGCAGCTGTCTCGGTCGATTCCTGCTGCGGCG
>CAVESB010000151.1:0-2897 GCA_963618265.1 bacterium | reverse complement strand
CGCCCCGCGTGGACTTTCACCACAGATTGACGGCATGCCCGTCATACCAAAAAAGAGCGGCTGTTTGCCGCTCTCTTTTTACATTTCAGCTTGCGAATCAATTACTCAGCAGAACCGAGGTTCATGGCATTGGCCAAGTCGACCTTGATGCCGGGGCCCATCGTGCTGGTGATGGTGATGCGCTTGATGTAGGCACCCTTCGCGCCGGACGGCTTCGATTTCTTGACGGCGTCAAGATAAGCGCTGACATTTTCGTACAGTTTCTCAGCAGAGAAGGAAGCTTTACCGACGGGCACATGGAGGTTCGCGGACTTGTCGAGACGGAACTCAACACGACCGGCCTTCGCTTCACGAATCACACGCGGCAGATCAGCGGGTGCGCAGACGGTGCCGGCTTTCGGGTTCGGCATCAAACCGCGGGGACCGAGAACACGACCCAAACGGCCGGCCTTCGCCATCATATCCGGGGTAGCAATGGCGACATCGAAATCAGCGAAACCGCCCTGAATCTTCTGGATCCATTCATCGGAATCGGCGATGTAATCAGCGCCGCCTTCCTGAGCCTTCGCAACACCTTCCCCCTGGCAGAAGACCAAGACACGGACAGTCTTGCCCAAGCCGTTCGGCAGGACAACAACGTTGCGGATCTGCTGGTCAGCCTGACGCGGATCCAAACCGGTCTTCATGTGGACTTCGATGGTGGAATCGAACTTCGTTACCGCGGTTTCCTTCGCGATGTCAATCGCTTCCTTTACGGAATAATACTTGCTGCGATCGACCTTTTTCTGTGCTTCAATAAATTTCTTACCGTGCTTTGCCATTTATAACTCCTTGTGGTGCAAACGAGGGGGAATACCCTTCTTCCACGAAACTAATCAACTATCTGGAGGCCCATATTGCGGGCAGTGCCTTCAACCTGTTTGATGGCGCTTTCAATCGTCGGGGCGTTGGTATCCTTGAACTTCGTTTCGGCGATTTCGCGGATCTGAGCCTTCGTGATTTTCGCGACCTTAGCCTTACTGCCGGTGGCAGAAGCGGTTTCAATGCCTGCGGCTTTCTTGAGCAGGTAGGCGGTCGGAGGGGTCTTCAGGATGAAAGTGAAGGAGCCGTCGGTATAGATGGTGATTTCAGCCGGGAGGATTTCGCCCATTTTGTTGGTAGTCTTGGCGTTGTACTCCTTGCAGAAAGCCATAATGTTGATACCATGGCTGGCTAACGCGGGACCGACGGGAGGCGCAGGATTGGCTTTACCGGCAGTCAGATTCAACTTTACAATTGCTTTTAATTTCTTTGCCACAATAAACTCCTTGGTGGTGATAACGGGCAGACTGCCCTTCCACAAAATTCAAACCCCGTTATTGTAACATACACGGGGTAAGTTTACGAAACTTTATCAAGATTTATGACTTTTCGACCTGCAGGAAGTCAAGCTCGACCGGTGTCTCACGTCCGAAGAAGTTGACCATAACGCGAACCTTGGACTTCTCGGCATCAATGGTGGAGACGACACCGGTGAAATCGTTGAACGGGCCATCGATGATGCGGACTTTTTCGCCTTCCTTGAAAGAAACGTTGACCCGGGGTGCTTCGGCTTCGGCACGTTTGAAGATCTCTTTTGCTTCCTCAGGGCGCAGCGGAGTAGGCTGCTTGCCCATACCGATGAAACCGGTGACGCCCGGCGTGTTGCGGACAATGAACCAGGACTCTTCGGTCATCTTCATCTGAACGAGCACATAGCCCGGGAAGATGTTGCGCTTGAGAACCTTGCGCTTACCGTCTTTGATCTCAATCTCTTCCTGCTGCGGGACGATCACATCAAAAATCATGTCCTTCATGCCCATGGTTTCTATACGCTGCAGAAGGTTGAAACAGACTTTGTTTTCGTACCCGGAATAGCAGTGAACTACATACCAATAAGCTTCATCGACGCTTTCAATCTTCTCATCCTCTTCGGAGACGACAGGCTGTTTTTCGGCGCGGGACTTCTTGGATGAGCTTTTCCTGGCGGGCTTTTCGGCTTTATAGCCATCTTCCGGAATTAAATCAGGATCGAACTCCGGCGCGGCATCAGCGGACAGCGCGTCTTTTTCGATCAATTCATCCGGTTCGTTGAACTCGTTGTTGCTCATAGCCCGTTTTCCTTATCAGCCGATGATCAAGCTGATCAATTCAGAGAAGACAAAATCGACAAGACCGAGAACAACCGCAGAGCCAATCACAACAATGGCGGTAACTTTTGTCATCTTAATGGCATCCTCTTTGGACGGCCAGGTGACCTTGCGAAGTTCGCCGACGGTTTCGCGCCACCATTTCTGAATGCGGTTCGGCTTCTTCACAGCCGGTTTGTCGTTTTTCTTGTTTTTGGAATCTGCCATGGTAAACTCCTTGAAAGCGATTCAATCGTTGATATTGAAAACGCCGCTGAAACAGCGGCGATTCCAGCATAGGCAGGGGAAACAGGAATCGAACCCACAACCTCCTGTTTTGGAGACAGGCGCTCTGCCAATTGAGCTATTCCCCTATAAGTCCGGATTTATTATATCACAGACTTTCAAAACCCCATAATGTTTGGCGTTATTTGGTTTCGCGATGCAGTGTGTGCTTGCGGCAGCGGCTGCAGAACTTCATCAGTTCAAGACGACCGGGGTCATTACGACGATTCTTCTGAGTCGTGTAATTGCGTTCCTTACACTCGGTGCAGGCCAGCGTAATCACGGGGCGGATATCTTTCTTCTTAGATGCCATTTCTGATTTCGTCCGGCCTCCCGGCCGAACACTCCTTTTTTTTCAAGGTATCAGAGCCGGCAGTTTTTCACCGGCTCTGCAGTGGTTGCTTATACTGATTAAGCGATGATTTCGGTAACGGAACCGGCACCAACGGTCAGACCGCCTTCGCG
>CAVESB010000150.1:0-2909 GCA_963618265.1 bacterium | reverse complement strand
CTGTTACCTTGATGGCAGTAGTGACCGGAACGGCTCCGGACGAACCTCCGATCTGGAAAGAGTTCCGCGAAGTGATTGACAAACATGAACCCGGAAAGAAGATCGGTTTTGAAGAACGCTTCGCTTTCTATGAACGCTCCAAACAGGCTTTCGCGACGATTCAAACCGGGGAAACGGCGCTCTACGCCTGCGTAATTCTGAAAAAGGGTGTTATCAGCGGATAAAACGTTGATTCGAAAAATTGCATCCGGTAATAGCATTTATTGCCGGATGTTTTGACATTTCCGAAAAAGGATGTGTGTATGAACAAAATTTGCGTGATTGGCTCACTGAACATCGACCTGACGGTAACCATGCCGCGTTTTCATTTGCCCGGAGAAACAATTTTCGGAACGGATTTCAAAACCTATACCGGTGGAAAGGGCGGCAATCAGGCGGTCGCTGCGGCAAAACTCGGAGCGGACGTTCTGATGGTTGGCTGCCTCGGAGACGACTCCAATGCTGAAATATATCGCAAGCTGATGGAAGAGCTGCAAATCAAAGATTGTGTCAAGACCGTTCCCGGCGTTCCAAGCGGTGTCGCGCTGATTGAGGTTGACAGCAAAGGGGAAAACCGCATTATCGTTATTTCCGGTGCGAATATGGCCGTGGATAAGGATTGGATCGATGCCAATTGGCATGTTATCTCCGAATATGATGTTTTCCTGTTTCAGTTGGAGATCCCGATGGATACGATCTGCTATGCCGCAGAGAAGCTGCATGCCGCCGGGAAAACGGTCATTCTCGATCCGGCGCCTGCTGCTCCGCTTTCCGATGAACTGATCCGAAGTCTGGATTATATCATCCCCAATGAGACGGAGCTTTCCATGCTCAGCGGCTGCGGTACCGAACTTGAATCGGAAATCGAGGCAGGCGCCCGTAAGTTGCTGGAACGGGGTTGTAAAAATGTAATCGTTAAAATGGGCGCCCGCGGGGCAATGTCAGTTAATGCTGAGCGGACAAAGATGATGCATGGTTTTAAGGTGAAAGCCATTGATACTACCGCCGCGGGAGATAGCTTCAACGCAGGCTTTGGCTATGCACTGGCCTCCGGAAAAACGATTGAAGATGCGATTTCATTCGCGAATGCTGTCGGTGCGCTTTCTACCACAGCTGTCGGTGCTCAGGGAGCCATGCCCACAGCCGAACAGGTCGCGCAATTTATGAATGCGGATTTGTGAAAAGGAGCGGCTCATGACGGAGAAAAATTACAGAGCAGAGCTTACCGGCGTGTTTGGCGATCCCGTAGAAGGCAACCCGACCGGCGTGATGGAAGAAGCGGCGTATGAAGCCCTGGGTCTGAATTATCGGTACATCACGATGAAGGTGCTCCCTGATGACTTCCCGGACGCGATGAAAGCGGTCCGCGCGCTCCATATGAAAGGTGTCAACCTGACAATGCCGCATAAGATCGCTGTACTCCCGTACTTGGATGAGCTGTCGCAGGCGGCTGATATCATCGGCGCGGTCAATACGGTTGTGGTTCGGGAAGACGGAGCACTGTTTGGCGAGAATACCGACGGGAAAGGCTTTGTCGAAGCTCTTTTACGGTATGGAGAACGTCCCGCAGGAAAAAATATTGTGATCCTCGGAGCCGGCGGTGCCGCGCGTGCCATTGCAGTTGAATGTGCGCTGGCGGGGGCGGCATTGATCACTGTCGTGAACCGCACAGCGTCAAAAGCTGTCGAACTTGCGGGTCTGATTCGCGATAAAACGAATGTCCCCGCTGTTGCGCTTGCCCAGACCCCGGAACAGGAAATCCCGGACGGTACGGACATCCTGATCAACGCAACTTGCATTGGATTGGGAGACGATCGGACAAGTAAACCGGATATCCGGTATGATGACATAAAGCCCGGAATGACTGTCAGTGATGTTGTTTTCAATCCGTCGGATACGCTCTTTCTTCAGGAGGCACGCGGACGCGGAGCTAAGACCGTCAACGGCTTGGGGATGCTCGCCTGTCAGGGAGCCCGAAACTTCACGCTCTGGACCGGCATGGCTGCACCGTTGGAAGTGATGATCGACAAGTTGAAGACAGAGTTTGGGGAAGTCTGAACGGATGAATTGCGGCGCGGAAAATCAAGTTTAAAAAAACACGGTCACACATCCGCAGAAAAACTCTTTACGAATTTGGAAAAACAGGATAGAATAAACGAGTTATTGAGTTGTCTGACCCGATAAGGATATAAAGATGTTTGAGAGCCTTTCTGAACGATTTGATAAAATCTTCTCGTCATTGAAGCGAAAAGGCAAGCTTTCCGCCGAAGATGTCGATTCCGCCATGCGTGAAGTGCGCATTGCGCTTCTTGAAGCGGATGTGCATTATTCTGTTGTGAAGAAATTTGTCGCTGATGTTCGTGAGCGTGCGATCGGTGCCGAGGTTTCTCAGGCGTTGAATCCAGGCCAGATGGTCATTAAAATCGTCAACGAAGAGCTGAAAAAGACACTCGGCGAGCCTGAAAAGCTCAACCTTGTCGGTGAGAAACCGCGTGTGATCATGTTTGTCGGTCTTCAGGGTTCCGGTAAGACAACCCATTCCGCGAAAGTAGCAAAGCTGCTGCGCGGTCAAGGTGAGCGTGTTCTGCTCGTTGCGGCGGATCCCTACCGTCCCGCGGCTGTGAAACAGCTGCAGACCCTCGGCGCAAAGATCGAAGTTGAAGTGTTCTATCAGGAGGGTGTGAAACCGCCTGAATTGGCGAAGCGCGCTTACGATTATGCGAAGAAGGGCGGCTTCACGGTGATGATTATCGATACCGCCGGCCGTTCTCAGCTGGATGATGCTCTGATGCAGGAGCTGAAAGCCATTCAAAAGAATGTTCCGATCAACGAAATTCTGCTCGTGGTCGATTCCATGATCGGGCAGGAAG
>CAVESB010000149.1:0-3023 GCA_963618265.1 bacterium | reverse complement strand
TCCATGTATCAAATACAGAACCGGATATTCTGTATCCGACTCTGTATTTACAGGAGCGTATACAATGATATCCGGGTCATCTGTTTTAATTACAGTGAAACTGCTCTGTCCGCATACATTCGCAAAGGATGCCGCAAGAGCGATTAACAGAAACAGAACAAAAAAATTGCGCATCTGTTCAATCAATATGGGCGGATACCGCGGTAAACTCTGCTGGTCAGTGTCTTGATGATGGTATTGGCAGGCTTATTCAATCTTTCTGCCATCTCTGCCGGTGTGATCGGCTGATTTCCGTTCGCGAGCAGCATTCTGAAAATGCAGTCGGTGAGCGGTCCGTTCTCGGGGACAAAACCATCCTGCTGAGAGCAATGAGAGAAAAGAAGATCCAGAATGACATCAATTTGACTGACTTCGCCTGTTTCCGGATCAATGGCGTCGATGAGTTCCAGTGAAGGGTCTACATTCGCGAAAACTGCTTTATGTTCCTCGCAAAGATAACCGACAAGGATGGAACGCCAATTCTGTTCTTTGGACTTCCAATATTTAAAATCAATATAAAGCGGAGTTTCGGATGTGACTTTCACATAAGCCGGTTTCTTTTCAGTTTCGCTCATTTTATGCCTCGTCCTTCTCTTCAAATTTATAAGTCCAACGATCAATATGCTGAAGTTTTTCCATATTTTCAAGGATCGTGTAAAGGGCTTTCGGCGGAATGCGGCGCAGCATATTAACTCCGGCGTAAATCTCGTGAAATTGCACAATCCCCTGCGGGCTGTCTTTCGCGATTTCTTTAACGACATTATCAACCTGTTTCAGGAAATTCGCTTCCTTGCGATTATTGAATTCCCAGAAGGTGTCCAGTTTCGGATCGTTCTCAACATAAACAACAAGCCGCTCGTCGAACTCCGTTGTGATTTTATACTGCTTTGTGATGAAAGAAAAATGGTTCTTCTCATCAATAGAAATACTCCGAATCCAATCTTTTGAGACTCGGGGTGGAATCAGATCGATATCAATCACTCCCGGCTCCTCACCGGCGCATACAGTGAAGAGACTGCCGGGAATAAGACCCTTGCTGCGGTACCATTGCTTCAAACCGCAAACATAATTCTTTGAGAGAATTACCCATCCCGGGAAGGTTTCATTGGTTCTTTTGTCGCGGAATGTGAAAATGACGTTGTCGGTTTCATTGGCGGTCGGGAAAATCGGACGAACAGCACCGATCAACGGGAGTGTGCCTGCTTTCCAATGCGGATAATTGACACAGACGGTGCAAGTATTGGATGCCTCAAGTGGTTCCGCAAGTTGTGACGCATCCAATTCATCCTGAATGTTGCTTGGCGGCAGTTCAACCGACTCATCATTATTCAGTGCTAAAATTTCATCCGAACATTTGAGCGTCATTGGGATTTTGCGGACATCTTCCGGCTGCATTTCCTTCAAGATCCAGAGGATTTTGTCATGCGGTCCCACTTCAGCGAAACGATCGTCTTGATGAAGCGCGTAATTGAAAGAGAATTCAGACAGCTCCGAATTACTGTCCATCGGATATTCAATCTGCTCCATAATTTCGCCGGTAAGCAGCGGCCTTCCTTCTTCCATTTCCAGAACCGCTTCGGCAAGGTTTAAAAAGCCCATGTTGACCTCAGACAGAAGTGCCTGCGGAAACCAGAAATTTCCAATGCGTACCAGGTCGCTGTTCTTATGCAGTTGTTCGGATATTTTTTGACTGATTCGACGCCCGAACTTTTTATTGACATACGCAGGATCGGCAAGATTCCTGTCCGGATTTTCATAGTCATAATTATTCAGCAGGTGATTTTGAAGATTGGAAACGTAATTTTTGACACTGCCATCCTGCATTTGGACGGTAATCACATCAAAATCCCCGAATTCGGGATTGATTCCTTTTCTGACATCGGTCACGACGCCGCTCTTTCCGTTGTCTTTCGGAAAAACAATTACATTGCCTTCACCATATTGATTCTTCGGTCGATAATTGTTGTTGTCAAGGGCGATTGTATCTTTCTTGTTCTTATTATAAGACTTGATTCTTTCAACGATAACAGACTCTGCCAGCTGCGCCGGTGTCATAGGCGTTTCTTCCTCGAGAAGCCGATTGTAAATTAAGTCCAAATCGTTTTCATCAATGTTTATTCCGGACCAATTCAACGTGTTCATATATGTTCCCTTTTCTGATTTACGGGTATTGTGTACTTAACCAAGTCATTGGATTTACATAGACAGAGTTGATAATCACTTCCCAATGGAGATGCGGACCGACAGAACGCCCGGTGTTCCCAATGAGACCAATCAGGTCGCCTCTTTTTACTTCCTGCCCTGCTTCTACGAGCAATTGCGACTGGTGTGAGTATGAAGTATATACGCCCCAGCCGTGGTCAATCACGGTATAGTTCCCGTGAATAGGAAGCTCTGCGGCAAATATTACTTTGCCGTCAGCGGCGGCGTAAATGTTGATATTATCAGCCAGACAGACGCTGAAGTCAACCCCCGAGTGATAATTATGGAAAGAGCCATCGTTATAAGTTCTTCGGCTTCCGAACGCGGAAGCGAAACAGGGTTCATCCACCGGGTAAGACATCATCGTGCCCCACGTGCGGGTTGAAGAGGTTTCGGTTAAACTTTTTACCGTGTTTGTGTCGAGTTCCTGATTCTCTTCTTCCAAGGTAGAGCTGTCAACGCCTTCAACGACTTCATTTGTGAAAATACCGGCCTCAATAATGATCGGCTGACTGACCGCAAAGCTCTCTCCGCTGTTGTTCTTCCCGGAAATCTCAATTCGATAAAGTCCGGGTTCCTGCATTGCGTCAATCCCGAGCATCGCGTATTGATCATTTGTCTCGCCGTCGCGGAAGAAACGCAATCCATAATCTCCGACAAAACCGCTTAAATCATTCAAATCCTGCCCGGAAATGTGAATCACATGCGTACCGCCCTGCGTGAGCGGAAGCTGCTTGATTTCAATTACATCAACAAACGGAGATACTGCATGAGTTGTATAT
>CAVESB010000148.1:0-3046 GCA_963618265.1 bacterium | reverse complement strand
GCTCATAATATCCGCTCCTTATCAAAACAAGCTCTGGTTTTTCCTGTAGGTTTGCGGAGAAACCTCCGTGACAAGCCCTTGTAACTCTAATAATATAATTGATGATGAAATTTTACTCAATGGTATTCCGCTTTTTCGCGCAATTTCGTCCAAATGAAGCGGTTCATTGGCAATCAGATCAAGGATTAACTTATCTTCCGGGGTGCTGAAAGCCGCCTGCAGCGGTTTACTCAGTTTCTCCGGCGACTCCGCCTGCCATGTTTGCAGGAATTCCAATAGTTCCTCTTTTTCGTAAAAAGGACGCGCCCCGTCACGGATCAGACGGTTGGCACCTCTGGACTGCGCCGCAGTTACATTACCGGGAACTACGAACACCTCGCGCCCCTGCTCCGCGGCGAATCGCGCCGTAATCAGCGAACCGGATTTTTCTCCCGCCTCCACGACAATCGTTCCGCTGGTCATGCCGGAGATAATACGGTTTCTTTGCGGGAAATTTACCCGATCCGGGCGGGTTCCCGGAGCGTATTCGCTGATGACGGCACCGTCCCGAATGATTTCTTTGGCAAGGTCGCGGTGTTCAGGGGGATAAATACGGTCAACACCGCTGCCGAGAACCGCGTAAGTCCGCCCGCCGACCTCAACAACAGACTTATGGGCGATGCCGTCAATTCCCCGTGCGATGCCGCTGACAACACCGACACCGTTTATCGCGAGATATCGGGCAAGTTCATACGCAACATTCTGCCCGTAAGCGGTCATCATGCGCGTCCCCACCATTGCCATCAGCTTTTCCCCGGCGGACGGCAGGCGTCCAACATAATAAAGCACCGCGGGCGGATTATCGATTTCCTTCAACAGACGCGGATAATCTTCATCCGTGCTGATACTGATAGAAATATTCCGTTTGAGAATTCGCTCGGTCAGCTGTTCCGGGTCGATCTTCGCGCGGAAATCAAGGATAGCGTTCACCGTCTTTTCCGGAATACAGCAATGGCGGAATTCCGTCGGCGTTCCCTTCCATGCTTCAGACAGCGTGCCGAATTGATTTAAAAGAAAGCGAATCCGGACTGCGCCGATTCCGTTCACATGATTAAACGCGACCCAATACGGCTTTTCCGGATCCATCTTAAAGCCATTCAGGAAAGTCGATCGATATTTGCTTCGCGGCGATATCAATCGTCAAAACAGTCTGAGGAATCGCGGGGACGAGTTCTTCGCTCCCGTCATCCTTCCGAATAACATAAACATCATTCGCACCGGTTTCAATGATCTCCGTGAGCACGCCGACATGGCTGCCGTTCTTATCAAGCGCCTCAAGCCCAATCAGCTGATGGAAATAATACTGACCTTCCGGCAACACCGGCAGGTCGGCGGTTTTGACATAGAGATATTGATTGCGAAATTCAGCCGCCTGCGTTTCATCCTCGATTTCTTTGAAACCGACGAGGAGGTACGGGGCTTTTTCCCGCACCCGCGCGATCGTCAGCGGCTTGTGCTGTTCTCCGGCAAATACCGACCTTCCCTTGCGGATGCGCTCCGGAAAGTCGGTTATAGGATCCAAAACCACATCGCCTTTGATGCCATGCGCTCTATGGATCTTTCCGATACAAATAAATTCAGGTCCGCCTGTTTCGGACAGACCTGAATTCTTTGTTTTTAATTCTTTACCTCGTTCTGCACCGGAAGTCATCATAAGCTTATGATTCGGGCTCCATTACATCTAATGTAACCTGTCTTCCGTCCCTGGCAGAAGTGACACGTAAAAGCACTCTGATTGCATTCGCGACACGACCGTTTTTCCCAATGATCCTGCCCATGTCCTCTTTTGCAACATGGAGTTCTAAGCGGACACGTCCTCCGTTTTTTTCCTGAGAAACCTGAACGCTGCTTGGGTCATCTACCAGTGAAAGTGCAATATATTCCACAAGGTCCTTTGCGTAATCAACTTTCGCGGAATTATTTCTCTGCACTGGCACACACTTTCGTTTAGTGCTGGGAAGCGATACGGGTCTTAGCTTCTACGCCGCGGTTGGCATAGTATTCTTTAGCTTCGGCCATCAGTTTATCAAGGTCTTCACCGGCCTTATAGCGGGCGAAGCGGGCATCCAAACCGGTGGACTTGAAAAGTTTCGCGACGGATTCGGACGGCTGAGCACCGTTGGAAAGCCAATGATAAATGCGGTCTTCTTTGACTTCAAAAGTGAACGGATTCGTGCGCGGGTTGTAGCTGCCCAGGATCTCCAAGAAACGACCGTCACGCGGAGCTTCTTTATCCGCGGCAACGAGACGATAGGAAGCCTGCTTCTTCAAACCCTGACGACGTAAACGAATTTTTACCATTTTAAGGTATCTCCTATAAGTAATTCACTAATTTAATTCTGATGCAGTCATATTCTTCACTGAGGGGGGAGAGCTGAAGGGGTGCTCATGGGTCTGAGTGAAGATTGATACTGCTGAGTGAAACAGACCGGAAAGACCCTTTCCGCCTGTCTTTTTGACAATTTTCATCATTTTCTGTGATTCACGGAACTGCTTCAGCAGTTTGTTGATCGCAGGAACATCGACTCCCGCGCCCGCGGCGATACGGCGCTTCCGGCTTGCATTCAAGACATCCGGGTGCCGTCGCTCGTAAGGCGTCATGGAACTGAGAATCGCTTCTGTAAGTTTAATCGATTTTTCCGCTTCCTGCGGATCAACCTGACGTGCGGCTTTTCCGAGATCGCCGGGGAGCATATCAAAAATCTTGCTCAATGGACCTAATTTGCGCATGCTTTTCAACTGGTCGGAAAAGTCCTCAAGCGTAAACTGACCATTGAACATCCTTGCAGTCTGCTTTTCAGCGGTTTGACGATCAAATGCCGCTTCGGCCTTCTCGATAAGACCGATAATATCGCCCATGCCCAAAATACGGGAGGCAAGGCGATTCGGATCATAAGCCTCGATTGCGTCAATACCTTCACCGGTACCGATAAACTTGATCGGCACACCGGTCACGCTGCGGATTGAAATCGCCGCACCGCCACGAGAGTCGCCGTCCATCTTGGAC
>CAVESB010000147.1:0-3060 GCA_963618265.1 bacterium | reverse complement strand
ATTGCTGCCATTGAGGAGGAAGCGGATAAAAAGGAAATCGCCACGCTGCTTTCCGGTAAATTTGATCGCGGCAATGCGATTCTGGCCATTCATGCCGGTGCCGGCGGCACCGAAGCGCATGACTGGGCTTCCATGCTGCAGCGGATGTATCTGCGCTGGATGGAAACACACGGCTACGACACCGAGATCATTGACTTTACTCCCGGTGAAGAGGCCGGCACGAAAACAATCACGATTCAGGTCAGCGGACCTTTTGCCTACGGCTATCTGAAATCCGAAAAAGGCACGCATCGTTTGATTCGCTTGTCCCCGTATGACGCGGCGCATAAACGTCAGACTTCCTTCGCTCAGGTAGAGGTTTTGCCGCAGGCGGATGATGATGACTCCATTGAGATCCCTGAAAGCGATATCC
This sequence comes from bacterium, assembly GCA_963618265.1. Lineage (GTDB taxonomy): Bacteria > Chloroflexota > Anaerolineae > Anaerolineales > Anaerolineaceae > Flexilinea. Next base: position 2,648 of record CAVESB010000147.1, on the reverse strand, counting down.
GCATTGATGTCTTCAAATCCTCCGGTGCAGGCGGTCAGAATGTTCAGAAGAACTCCACGGCGGTACGCCTTCTGCATCTTCCGACCGGCATTATTGTGACCTGCCAAAACGAACGTTCCCAGACGCAGAACCGCGAAACCGCGATGAGCGTCTTGAAGGCGAGACTTCTGGACATCAAACATCAGGAGCAGGAAAAAGAATTGGCCGGCCTTCGCGGCGCATATGTCAAAGCGGAATTCGGCAGCCAGATCAGAACCTATACCCTGCATCCGTATCAGATGGTAAAGGATCACCGGACGGATTATACCGTGGGCAACGCGCAAAGTGTTCTCGACGGAAATCTGGACGGATTTATGCAGGCATATTTGAAATACCTGAAATAAAAGAAGAGTGACTTTCTTATGAAAAGCCTGTTTGAGGAGTTCAAAGCCTTTATCTCTAAGGGTAATGTGCTTGGCTTGGCGATTGGTATCATTATCGGTAATTCCTTCAACGCGATCGTCAATTCTCTGATCAATGATGTGATCATGCCGATTATCGGCCGCCTTTGCTCCGGCATCGCGTTCGATTCGTGGTATATTCCCCTTGACGGAAACACCTACGAATCATTTGCCGCCGCTAAAGCCGCATCCGCTCCGATGATCACCATCGGCAACTTCATCTCCGCCATCATCAACTTCTTTATTGTCGCGCTGGTGCTGTTCTTCATCATGAAGGCCGCCTCCAAAGCAATGGCACTGACGAAGAAGAAGGAAGAAGAGAAACCCGCCGAAGCACCTGTTGTCAGCGATGAAGTCAAACTTCTCACCGAAATCCGCGACATGCTCAAGGCACAGAGCAAATAAACACTCGGATTTCGACAATCAAAAGAACAACATCAAATGGCGAAAGGGATACATGCCTTCCGCCGTTTCTGCTATAATGGAATGAGTGAAAAGGGAGTCGAAATCCTATGAGAAAAAGAACATTGCTTATCCCGGCCTTGATCTTCGCCGCGCTGTTATCATCCTGCTCAAATACACCGGAAGAAGTGGATTATGCCGTGCTGGAACAAACTGCCGCGGTAAAAATCACCCAAACCTTTGAAGCCAGACCGACAGCAACGAGCACGAATACGCCCGAACCGACCGCCACTCCGGAACCGACTGCTACCGCTGTTCCCACCGAGGAGCCGGAAGAGGACTTGATGATTATCCGGAATCCTGAGTCCGGTGATTCCGGTGGCGATGAATACATGATCACAAGAAATAACAGTGCGACCGCCTTGCCGACACCGACGATAGTTTTTCCTGATAAGGCACAATTTGTATCGGCGCTCCCGAGTCCGAATCAGTTCGTGCCGAATCAGCATTTTTATCTGACTTGGGAAATTAAAAACACAGGGACAACGACATGGTCCGGGAAGTATCAGTTCTTCTACTCGGACGGAATACATCTTGCGGATCAGGATTCTTACGCGATCAATCAAACCGTCGCGCCCGGGGAGACGCTGGTGGTTACCATGCCCGCAACAGCACCTGATACAGTAGGAACCTACAAAACGACTTGGACACTGCAGAATCCCGACGGGATTGCGTTTTATTATCTGTACTTTGTCGCAATGGTCGGTGATAAAACCTATATCACCGATGTCCCCGCGCTCCAACCAACCGCGACACCTTCCTCGCTTGAATGGATGTGCTCCGATGCGGATCGAAGTCTTCAGCAGGGCGACGGATGCGCGGATTACTGCACGGAGTCTGTCGTGACGGAAATGGCTGCAAAGGGTTTGACCTGTTTCGCTTTTGGAACGGAGGTAAATTATGAGGAATAAAACCGTTCTTTTTTTATCGGCTCTTCTTGTTCTCGCGGTTTTGTCTGCCTGTACGAACATGCCAAGCCAAAGCGTGAAATATTATTACGAGACGCAAACTGCCGAATACGATACAGTTGATTTGATCGAGCGGCAAACCGATCGGCAGCAGACGGACAGCCTGCTCAATAATCTTGATGGACCGACCGTAACGCCGATCGTCCTTTCCATTGAAAAGAAAGGTGTCGAAGGCTCGATGATTATTCGCAACGATAATGCGACGCCCGCCTCCGAAATTGTGTATAGTACCGCGGTGCCGACTGCCGCTTCCGGTACTTCTTCGGTCATGAAAGACGAAATGTCAGTTTACAGTTTCGCCCCTGTCAGCGGCACAACGGTTTTGCCCGGTGAAGCCCTGCATCTGGATGTCATGCTCAAGAATACCGGGACAACGACGTGGCAGACAAGCTATAAAATCGTTGACTATTCCAATAACGCGATGGCAATAACCAAAGAATACAACCTTCCGAATGCGGTCGCGCCCGGCGGGACGGTGCTGGTCTCAATCTATCTTGCGGCGCCGAAAACCGTCGGCTCTTATCCTGAGAATTTCTACATTCAAGATGCCTATGGCGTGAAGTTCGGTACCTTTGACTATGTTCTGACCGTCGGAGATTATTCCGCGATTACGCCTATCGTCACTTATACCCCCTCAATGACGCCGACTTATTACTCCGCAGACGGCATTACCGCAACGCCGGATACCCTTGCGTGGATGTGTGTCGACCGTGAACGTTCCAAACTTCAGGACTGCCTGTTATTCTGTCAAACTTATCCGGATACTTTCCCTGTCTGC
>CAVESB010000146.1:0-3178 GCA_963618265.1 bacterium | reverse complement strand
GGATAGGATTTCGCCGGATCGTAATCACGCGGGTACATGTACCAACCCTGAATCTCGACATCATCTGTGCTTTTATAACGGATTTCTCTCGGAATAGAAAAGCAATGCGTGCGCTCAAACTCACGATTGAAGTCCGTCAGCTTCCGACCTGCGTTCTTCGTCAAGTCGATGACATAAAGATCCGATGGTTTGTCTGAGGAAGAAGCAGTGTAGGCAATGTAACGCCCCGTTTTGTCAACATTGAAGCCTTCTACCATAAAGTCGCCGCTGATGACGGATTCAACGTCTTTCAATTCGCGGGACATACGGATTAAAGAAGCTTTGCCCCAATGATGCTGCACACAGTAAATATGATCGCTGTCTGCAGCCCAATGATGCGCCGCAATGGTCATATCCTCATCACTGATGTTCGCCGGCTTTGCGCCCGCTTCGCAGGCACTGATGCCGACAAAGTACGGATCCTGATAGGGACTGGCGACTTTCGGCACAAACGTGTGCATGATCCACTTGCCATCCGGGGAAATCTCGACAGGGGTTCCTTCCTCGGCAACTTCAAAGACCATGACGGTCTCTTCCGTGGTTTCGATATCAAATCGAATCACGCTGGACCAGAGCTCAAAGTTTTCTTCACCGCTTGACTGTTCCCGCTTTGAGTTCGCAAGAACAAACTTTGAATCCGCGGACCACACCGGAGCGGAATGATGCCAGTCGCCATGGGAGAGGCGTTTCGGAGTGCCCCCCATGGAGGCGATGATATAAACATGGTGGTAACAGCCGTCAAAAAAGGCGGTACCGGTACGATAGGGCAGGTGTGTGATTTCACGCGGGTCTTTCAATGCCTCACGCTGTTGAGAAGACCATTCTTTATTTTCACCCGAAAAGGCGGGAGCGTAAAGAAGGCCTTTATCCTCAAGTTCGCGTTCAGCTTCAGTCGCGTCGGAATTGAAAGCGATCCATTTTCCATCGGGAGACCAGGAGATACCGGACGCCCCACCAACCATAGAAGTCAGCCGTACCGCCTCACCGCCGTCAACAGACATTACATAAATCTGGGGCGTGCCGTTTCGCGCTGAAATGAAGGCGATACGGCGATTGTCCGGCGACCAACGCGGACAAAAGTCTTTGCCGCTGAATGTGAATTGATACGGCTTTTTCCTTCCTGACGGATCCGCGATCCATATGTTGCGAATGTACCCATTGGAGGCGTCATCAGCATACTGACGGACAAACGCAATGCGTTTGCCGTCAGGGCTGAATTGCGGATCTTCTATAATCGAATACTCGTATAAGCTTTCCGGGACTATTGGTTTCAGCATATTTTTTCTTTTTGCGTTTTGTCGGATCAGTCTTTCACCAGTAAAGTACGCGGGTCGAGGACATCGCGGAGCCAGTCACCCAACAGATTGATGCCAAGCACGGTAATGCAGATTGCAATACCCGGAATGGTGGTCAAATAGCCGGCGTTGCGAATGTATTCGCGCCCCTCGGAAAGCATCATGCCCCAAGTCGGAGTGGTCGGTTTTACGCCCAGGCCGAGGAAAGACAGCGTTGCTTCGGTGATGATGTTCGACGCGACTTCGAAAGAAGCTACCACGATAACAGTGGAGAAGGTATTGGGAAGAATATGCTTGAAGATAATGCGCCAGTCATTTGCGCCGATGGTACGGGCGGCTTCGATGTATTCTCTTTCGCGGGCCGAGAGCACTTCACCACGCACAACACGGGCATACGTAACCCAACCGGTCAAGCCGAGCACCATGATCATTTTCCCAAGCCCCGGACCGATAACAGCCAGAACAGCCATCATCAACAAAATGAAAGGAAAAGCCATCAGAATATCGGCAATACGCATCATAATATCATCAATGATCCCGCCGAAGTAACCGGAAATCAAACCAATGACAACGCCTACGAAACCGGACACCACAACGGAGACAAAGCCCACAGCCAGAGATACGCGGGCACCGTAAACCAGGCGAGCCCAAATATCACGCCCAAGGGCATCGGTACCGAGCGGGTGTGCTGCATCTTTAAACGGCCATGTCAGGCGAGCCATTAAATCTGTACGCGTCGGATCATAGGGTGTAAGCCACTGCGCACAGCACGCGAGCAGAATGATAATCACAATAATACTGACAGCGAAACGCGCTTTCCGGGAATTCTTAAAGTCAAAGGCCAGGCGTTCTTGGGTAGGCGACTTGCGTTTCTTTTCCTCGGATTGTTTATTGATTTTTTCAATTTCAGCAGCAGCGTTATTTGTTTTTTCAGCCATGTTATTCTCCTTCTTTGATAATCAAGCAAGTCTTACACGCGGATCGCAGAAGGAATAAGCGAAATCCACGAGCAGGTTCGCGAACACAAAAGACAATGCAAAGAGAGTAACACAAGCCTGAATCAGGTTAAGATCCTTACCGTTGATCGCGTTGACCGTCAGCGTACCCATCCCCGGCCAGGCAAAGATTGTCTCGGTCACTACCGCACCGGAAAGCAGGGAGCCAAGATCCATACCCACAATCGTGATGAAGGGAATCAACACATTGCGAAGAGCATGTTTGGAAATGACACGCTTTTCGGAAGAACCCTTCGCACGGGCAGTTCTGATATAGTCCTGACCGAGAACCTCAAGCATTGAGGAACGAATCACGCGGGTGTTGCGGGCAATGCCGTAGAATGAAAGTGTTACAACCGGAAGAACCATGGATTTGATGCCGTTTGAATGTCCGGAAACGGGGAACCATTTCAATTTAATCGCAAAAATGAGCATCAACATCATCGCGACCCAGAAGGATGGCATAGACTGTCCGATCAGAGCAATCACCGTTGAAACCGTATCCCAGAATTTACCGCGATGAAGCGCGGCAAAAATCCCCAGCGGGATCGAAACGATCAACTGTACGATCAGTGCCGTAACAGACAGCTGAAGTGTAGCAGGGAAACGCTCTACGATCAGCGTCCAGTTGGAATCCTTATATTTATAAGAGGTACCCCAATCGCCGTGAATGGCTTTATTGAGCCAATCAAAGTATTGAACAACGACAGGGCGGTCAAAGCCCATACGATGACGAAACGCCTGAATATCTTCCTGCGTCAAACCTTTGGTTTCACCAATCAAAATATAGGTCGGATCTCCCGAAAGGAAAGAGATACCGAAAGCGGCGATGGTGACACCGAATACAAC
>CAVESB010000145.1:0-3186 GCA_963618265.1 bacterium | reverse complement strand
AGGCAGCACACGGCAACCAGCGCGAACAGACATGATTTCAGTAGTTTTTTCATCTTGATTACCACTTCGGTTCCTCGGTGATTTGGTAGGTGACACCGCAGTAAGGGCAAGTTACCGTCGGTGCGCCCGCAACGACGGTAATGGCTTCTTTCGGAAGAGGAGCGCCGCAGTTATTACAGCTCAGAACGACTTTCTCTGTCTTTCCTCCCAAATCAATGTTGTAAGTGACATTCTTTGCTTCCTGTTCCTGTGCGCCCTTGCGGGTGACGATGATCAGGATCACGGATGCGATCATCAGCATGATGATGCCGATGATGAGCGATGTGCTGTCAAAAGGTGTCCCGAAGGCGCCCCAAATGAAGAGCACGCCGAAAATATAGCAGATAACGGATAAGATCTTTGCGACAAGTTTCATTTATTTTTTCTCCATGGAAACAACGCTGCCGCGACTGTTCAGCTCGAGCGTGTATTCATCGCCGACATGATAACTTTTGTAATCGGCATAACTGGTCGGGGAAAAGTCATATTCACGACCGTTTTCATCGCGAAGGGCGACATAGTATGTCACGGTAACACTTTCGGCAGAGGTGTATTCGGGTTCGACGTACGGTGCTTCCACCGTGGGACCATTACCGCTTGCCGTTCTGACCCCGGCATCACTTTGCGTGTAAACCGTCCATTTGCAGTACGGTTCATAGACTTGATAAACACAGTCCTGAGCGAGTGCCTCGTAACCGTTGCCGAGATCAACGGTATAAGTGTCGCCGCAGACTTCCACGGCGCCATCGACCGCATCATTATAGGTTTCCTTCACTTTGTCTTCGCAGCTCACATTTGTTGCGTCGGAAGGCATATCGCGCTTCCAGCCGGAAGCGGAAGTCGGCATATTTCCGACGATCCGAACGGATGATTTCCAGCTCTGTTCGATCACGACCGCGTTGACGACAGTATCCGAGATGGCATACGATTCCTCGTCATGCGGCAGGATGGCTTCATTTTGGGTGCTTGTGCCGCGGAACAGTCCGCCGGAAAAAAGGTAAAAGATTCCAAACACAACCGCAATGAGCAGCATGAACAAACAGCCTTTGCCGCAGCCGCTGCGCCCCTTGGTCCCGCCGGTGCCGGCGGGATCTTGCGGGACTGTGTTCGTGTCCGGGGCGGCGACGCTCAACTCGGAACCGCAGGATTTACATTTAATCGAATCAGACGGATTCTCTGTACCGCAGGCCGGGCAGATGATCGGCTTGTCGTTTTCGGACGGCTTTTCGTAGGTATGCTGTTCGCCTGCTTGACGGTTATGCCCTTCGGAGAGAGAAGCACCACAGCGGGTACAGTCTTTTGTTCCGGCGGGGTTGCGGTTGCCGCAGTAGGCACAGATGATATCCGGTCCTTTCTTAGCGCTCTCGACGACTTTTTTGTCTGTGATGACCTTTGCCGAGTTTTGGGAATCGAATTTTGTCGTTTCGCCCATTGCCGCGCCGCAGCTCTGACAGTTGCGGGCAGACCCCGGATTCTTTGTCCCGCAGTTCGGACATGTCCAGGTCATTTCTCTGTATCCAATGATCTTCTGAGCCATGGTGATTTTCCTTTCGTTGATACTCATTGCTTCTGCTTATTATTATATAATATAAAACGTCGAAAAGAAGAAAAAGACTCATTCGTGACGAAAAAGCCCGCCGAAAAACACGGCGGGCTGTAACTTGAAAGAGCATTACAGGTTGTAGATGAAGTTGCGCAGGTAGTTCGCGGTCTGCTTGACAGCGCGCTTGGCGTCATCAAGGTTCTTCTCAAAAGCCTTGTCCTCAATTTCAATGACGGAATAGCCTTCGTAGCGGATATCGGTCAGTGCGGAGATATATTTACCCCAATCCACATCGCCCAATCCCGGGATTTTCGGACTCATGTACTGCAGCGGGGTCGCCATGACGCCGACATCGGCGAGCTTCTCGGGGTACATCTTGATGTCCTTGTAGTGGACATGGAAGATCTTATCCTTGAACTCGTAAATCGGCTTGATATAGTCGATCTGCTGCCAGACAAAGTGGGACGGGTCAAGGTTGATGCCGAGGTTCGGGCTGTCGAGAACAGCAAAGACCTTGCGCCAGTTGGCGGGGCTGCTCATGATGTTCTGTCCGCCCGGCCATTCGTCATTCGTGAAGAGCATCGGGCAGTTTTCGATAGCAATTTTTACACCGATCTTTTCGGCATAGCGGACGATCGGCGTCCAGACTTCCTTGACTAACTCAATGTTGTCGTCAACATTCTTGGCGGGATCACGACCGATGAAGGTTGTGATCATGTTGACGCCGAGCATTTTGGACGCGTCCATCAGCTTGTAAATGTGCGCGATGGCAGCGTCAGCTTTTTCTTTGTTTGGGGTAAGCGGGTTTGGATAATAAGCCAACGCGGAGATTTCCACGCCCTTGGATTGGCAATAGGCGTTGATTTCGGCGGCTTTGGCTTCGGTGAGGTTGGCGACATCAATGTGACTGACGCCGGCGTAACGACGTTCCGCGCCGCCGGACGGCCAGCAGGCGACTTCGAGACATTCCAAACCGTTCTCGGCGGCGAAATCAACAACTTCCTCAAAAGTCATGCCGTCACAAATGGCGGTCAAGAGACCTAATTTCATCATGATGCTTTTCTCCTTTTTATGCGATGACTGCAAGGCGGAACAGAGATTCGGACGGTTATTTTATGAAGATTAAGGGAAAACCGCCGCTCCGAAGAACGCGGACAATCAATATGCTTAGAGTATATCATATCTGCCGAAAAAATTCAAAATGTCGAAAATCACGAACCGATGTTCCAACCTCGGGCGGTTCTATACTATAATTAATGTGTGACAAATTGAACGCGGTACATTCCGACGGAGCGGATGACTATGGAAATTACGCATGAAAACTACGAAGAGCTGAAGAAAACCATCAATTATTACAACTATCAATATCACGTGATGGATTCGCCGTTGGTGAGCGACGGAGAGTTCGATCATATGCTGGTGGAGCTGCGGGAAATGGAAGCCGCGCATCCGGAATGGGTGACCGCGGATTCCCCAACGATGCGGGTCGGCGCGGCGGTTTCGGACAAATTCGCCAAAGTGCCGCATCCCGCGCCGGTGCTGAGTCTTGCGAATGCGTTCAGTAAAGAGGATGTTCGAGCCTGGTTTGAGCGTCAGGTGAAGAT
>CAVESB010000144.1:0-3190 GCA_963618265.1 bacterium | reverse complement strand
TACCAGATGATCCGGGGACTATCCGAAAACGTGATAGTCCCCATCGCTGGTATCATCATCACCTTCGTTTTGTGCTACGAGCTGATTTCCATGATCACCGAGAAAAACAACCTTCACGACATGGACACATGGATGTTCTTCAAGTGGTTTTTCAAGGCGGCTGTGGCGATCTATCTCGTGACGCACACGTTTGACATCGTGATGGCAGTATTCGACATCGGGCAGAACGTGGTTTCCGGTGCAGCCGGTGTCATTCACGGCAGTACCAGTATCGACATTGACGCGACGATTGCGCAGATGCGAACCGGCATGGAGGCAATGGAGGTCGGTGAACTGCTCGGACTGTCGATTGAAACGCTTCTGATCAGCTTGTGTCTCAAAATCATGTCGATCCTCATTACGGTCATCCTCTACGGACGCATGATTGAGATTTACTGCACCGTGAGCGTTGCACCCATCCCCGTTGCGACGATGAGCAACCGTGAATGGGGCAGCATCGGCACGAATTACCTTAAAGGTCTGTTCGCTCTGGCATTTCAGGGCTTTCTCATCATGGTCTGCGTCGGCATCTATGCGGTGCTGATCAACGGCATGATTATCGCAGACAACATTCACTCGGCTCTGTTCTCTGTGGCAGCGTACACGGTCATTCTGTGCTTCTCGCTGTTCAAGACCGGAAGCCTCGCAAAATCCATTTTCCATGCGCACTAAGGAGGTCGGCAGCATGAAGAAGTACAGCATCATCTACGCCGATCCCCCTTGGGCGTATCGGACATATTCAAAGAAAGGACAGGGACGGTCGGCGGAAAGCCACTACCCGACGATGTGCATTGAAGACATCAAGGCGCTTCCGGTTGGTGAGCTTGCCGCGAAGGACTGCGCTCTGTTCCTCTGGATCACGTTCCCGTGTCTCTGTGAAGCGCTCGATGTGCTGACGGCATGGGGATTTTCTTATAAGACCGTGGCGTTTGTGTGGGTCAAGCAAAACCGCAAGAATGATGACCTCTTCACTGGCATGGGTTATTGGACAAGAGCGAACGCTGAAATCTGCATTCTTGCCACAAAGGGGCATCCGAAGCGTGTTGACGCCGGTGTGCGTCAGGTCATCCTCAGCCACATCGAAGAGCATTCCAAAAAGCCGGATGAAGCGCGGGAGCGCATTGTCCGGCTCATGGGAGACCTTCCCCGCGTGGAGCTTTTTGCCCGTCAGTCTCCCGAAGGCTGGGACGTTTGGGGCAACGAGGTCGAATGCACGGCTCATCTTCCGATGGAGGAAACACCATGCTGCGGCTAAAACCCATCTCTCTTCGAGACGCCAACGAGTACGTCCGGCAGCATCACCGGCATCACAAGCCGGTTGCCGGTCACAAGTTTTCCATCGGCTGTGAAGCAGACGGTGAGCTGGTCGGCGTAATCATCGCCGGGCGTCCCGTCAGCCGGTATCTGGATGACGGCTTTACGCTGGAAGTCACAAGGCTATGCACCAACGGGGCAAAGAACGCTTGCAGCTTTCTCTACGGCGCGGCGGCAAGAGCTGCGGCAGCTATGGGCTACACGCGCATCATCACCTACACGCTGGAAAGCGAAAACGGTGCAAGCCTCCGAGCTTCCGGCTGGGTCTGTCAAGGCAAAGCGGGTGGGCTTCGCTGGACAGGCAAGCGTCAACCGAAGGAGGATCAATATCCCGCACAAATGAAGCTGCGCTATGTAAAGCAGCTCGGAAAGGAGGCTTCAAAAAATGGCATTTGTTCCGGTCCCGAAGGATCTTAACCGCGTCAAAACGAAGGTCATGTTCAACCTGACCAAGCGGCAGCTCATTTGTTTTTCCATCGCTGCGGCAGTCGGTGTCCCGATCTTCTTTCTGACAAAAGCCCACCTCGGCTTGTCCACGGCGGCAATGCTGATGGTGGTGATCATGCTCCCGTTCATCTTCTTCGCGCTCTATGAAAAAGACGGGCAGCCCGCCGAAAAGTATCTGTACCACATCGTACAGTCCATGTTTATCCGCGACAAGGTGCGTCCCTATCGCACAAACAATCTCTACGCTGAGATTCAGCAGAAAATCAAAGAACAGGAGGAATTGCAGATTGAACAACAGCACAGCAAAGGCAAAGCCTAAGAAGACGGTCAAAAACGGCGTCGTTTATGGCGATGCCCTTTCCGCTCAGGAAAAGAAGCGGATCGTCATGCAGAAGAAAAAGGACAGGAAGGCGAAGAAAGTCCGCAAGTCCGCCCAGCAGACCATTCCCTATGTGGAGATGTGCCGCGACGGTATCTGCAAGGTGAACAGCCGCCTCTATACCAAGTCCATCGGCTTTGAGGACATCAACTACCAGCTTGCGCAGAATGATGACAAAACCGCCATCTTTGAGAACTGGTGCGACTTTCTGAACTACTTTGACAGCTCGATTTTCGTCCAGCTCTCCTTCATCAATCAGAAGGCAAGCCTGAATGAGTTCCGCAAGCGCATCAACATTCCGGCACAGGAGGACGCTTTCAACGACATCCGCTCCGAGTATTCCGGTATGCTGCAAAGCCAGCTCACCAAGGGCAACAACGGTCTCATCAAGAAGAAGTACATCACCTTCGGCATTGAGGCGGATTCCCTCCGCACGGCAAAGCCGAAGCTCGAACGCATTGAAACCGACATTCTCAACAACTTCAAAACTCTCGGCGTGAGGACTGAACCGCTGTCCGGCTACGAACGGCTGAAAGTGCTTCATGACGTGTTCAACATGGACACCAATGAGCCGTTCCGCTTTTCCTTCGATATGGTTGCCCGGACAGGACTCAGCACGAAGGACTTCATCGCTCCCACTTCCTTTGACTTCCGCGAAGGCAAATGCTTTAAGATGGGCAGAACCATCAGCGCGGTGAGCTTTCTTCAAATCCTTGCGCCGGAACTCAATGACCGTATGCTTGCCGACTTCCTTGAGATGGACAGCAACATTACGGTCAATTTTCATATCCGGACGATTGACCAGGCGAAGGCAATCAAGAGCATCAAGATGAAGATCACCGATCTCGACAAAATGAAGATCGAAGAGCAGAAAAAGGCAGTCCGCTCCGGCTACGATATGGACATTATCCCGTCCGATCTTGCCACCTTCGGCGGTGAGGCAAAGCGTCTTTTGCAGGATCTCCAGACACGCAACGAGAGACTGTTCCTCGTGACCATCCTCATCATGAA
>CAVESB010000143.1:0-3271 GCA_963618265.1 bacterium | reverse complement strand
GACCAAACACAGATTTCTTCCGGTCAGAACTACACACAGTGGAACAATAAGACCGTCAGCCAGTATCTGGAAACAGCCCGCGTGGAAACGGATAAGGACGAGCGCAAGCGTCTCTATAAAAACTTTCAGATCTTGTTTATGGAAGAATTGCCGGCACTTCCGCTTTACAATACGGTTTACAATTACCCGGTCTCAAATAAAGTTTCCGGTGTCAGCATTGGACCGATCTATAAACCAAGCGACAGATTCATGAATATCTCCGAATGGTATATGGTATCGCGTTCGTCTGCGGCCGAATAAGCTTAAACCAAAAAGAGAGGAATTTTGAATGGGTGCAATTGTAAACGCGGTTAGTATCGTGTTGGGTGCGCTTGTCGGTTTGTTTTTCGGGAAAGCGATCTCTGAAAAACTTCAGGAGACACTGTTGGTCGGCATGGGTATTTTTGTTGCATTGACAGGTGTGGTTGACTTTTTGAAGTCTGAAAATTCACTGATCCCGCTGCTCGGCTTGGTGATCGGTACAGTGATCGGCGAGCTGTTGAAAATTGAGGCACGAACCGAGTCTTTAGGCGGCTGGCTTCAGTCAAAATATACTAAAATCACGCACGGAAAGCAAAATGAAAGCCGCGAACGCTTTATCAGCGGATTTGTCACAGCGGCACTGCTTTTTGTGATCGGCCCGATGGGTATTCTCGGATCCATTCAGGAGGGTCTCGGTCAAGGTTTGAGCACGATTTTGGCGAAATCTTTGATCGACTGTCTCACCTCTGTCGCGTTGGCGAGCGCAATGGGCATCGGCGTGGCGTTTTCCGCGCTTCCGGTTCTGATTTATCAAGGCGCGATCACCCTTTTGGCCGTGCAGGCGGACAAAGTCCTTTCCACTTCGATGATTAACGAAATGACAGCCTGCGGCGGCATTATGCTGGTCGCGATCGGCATGACGAGCTTGATGCGCATCAAGAAGATCAGCGTGGCGAATATGCAGCCCGGTCTGATTATCGCGCCGCTGATTTGTTATATTATGTCGCTCTTTTAAACAAACTGCTTTGAAAAAACAGGAAAACGCTTTCCGCGGATCTCAAAACCGAAATGTTCGTAAAGGGAGATGGCGGGAGCGTTTTTTTGATTGGTATTTACGCTGAAATTTGTGATTCCTTTGCCGAGGCAGTCAAGGAATAGATTTGACAGGAGAGCGGAGGCTATGCCTTCACCTTGCCGATCGGAGGCTACTGCCAGGCGGAGGATATGGCAGTTTTCTTCCCTGGTGTCTGCCATGAGGAACGCAGCAGGCTTTCTGTCGATATATGCTGCCAGACGGACGGGGGATTCTGAAACGGCGCAGGCAAATTCCGCGGAGGTCAGACGCCAAATCAGCGGAAAGGCGGATTCGCATTTCTTGTGGAGCGGTTGCGCAGTGTCAATATCGAACGGTCTGATTTCTGTCTTGACCGGTTTATCGTCCGACAGGCGGAGGCTTTCCGCCTCCATTTGAATCACGGCATCGCATTGCGTGAATCCGTTGAACTTTAGCAGTTGCGCGTACCAGCTGTGAGAGGAAATCGAAAAGATTGTTTTTTGGGAAAAGATCTCACGGTATTCCGCGAACTCGCGAAATGAAAACGGCTCCGTATCGGTTTCCTGATAGAAACTGTGAAGCCATTGCTTTCCGGGTGCGATGTCCTGAAAAGCTGCGAAAAAACGGCTGTTGTTATGTTCAAGCAGCAGGATATTTCCGAGGCCGAGCGTTGGAAGCTCCCAGGCGGAGAGCCAGCCGAGATGCTCGTTCTTGTAAAAAGAATCAGAAAAGAGCCGATCACTCAGCTCTTTATCCTGTGCGGTTAATTGTTTCACTCGGTACCCAGTTTCTTGATAATGGATTCGAGTTCTTCGTTGGAGTAGTAATGAATGTTGATGGTGCCGGCACCGTTTTTTGTCGGGCGCAGGGAAACCTTCGTGCCGATGAGACGGCGAAGCATATCTTCTACATTCTGAAGCTCCGGCGAGAGGCTGCCCTTCGCCGGCTTTGCGGGTTTTGGTTCGCCGGTATCTTCCGAACGATTGCCGGTCAGCGAACGAACATAATCTTCGGTTTGACGAACATTCAGCCCCGCTTCAACAACATGCTTCATGGCTGCTGTTTGCGCTTGTTCGGTAGGCAGTGAAAGCAGAACGCGCGCGTGACCTTCACTGAGCTTCTTCTCCGCAAGGGCGGCACGGACTTCGGGCGCAAGTTTCAAAAGGCGGAGTGTGTTCGTGACCGAGACGCGGTTCTTGCCGACGCGGCGGGAGATTTCCTCATGCGTCATGTTGAAATTGACTTCGAGATTGCGATAAGCTTCGGCGGTGTCAAGCGGGGAAAGATTTTCACGCTGGATGTTTTCGATCAGAGCCAGTTCAAGCAGCTCTTTGTCATCGGCGGATCGTGAGATGACGGGAACGGCTGTCAATCCGGCAAGCTGTGCCGCACGCAGACGGCGTTCCCCGGCGATCAAAACGTACTGACCGTTCAACTGTTCTTCGGATACAATCAGCGGCTGAATAACGCCGTGTTCCTTGATGGATTCGGCGAGGTCAGAGAGTTCTTCTTCCGAAAACTCTGTACGAGGCTGCCTTGGATTCGGGGATATTGAGGATATGGAAACCATCATGACCGAATCTTTTGATTCCGTCTGAATATCCGAAAAGAGCGCGTCCAAACCGCGGCCGAGACCTGTTTTTTTCTGTGATGCCATGTTACCGCCTTATGCCTTATTTATCCTGTTGGAGAATCTCCATCGTCAGTGATTCGTATGCCTTCGAGGCATTACTGTCTTTCGCGTAATAATTAATCGGCTGTCCATAGGACGGTGCTTCTGCGAGCCGGATGCTTCGCGGGATGATGCTTTGGAAAACTTTGTCCGGAAAGTATCTGCGCACTTCATGCACAACGTCTTTGGCAAGGCTGGTGCGTCCGTCAAACATGGTGAGAACAACGCCGCGGACATTGACGCCGGGATAGGATTTCTTGACACGGTAAATCGTCTGGGTCAGCTGTCCAAGCCCTTCCAACGCCAGGTATTCACATTGAACAGGAATGATGACTCCGTCTCTCGCGCCGATCAGGGCGTTGATCGTCAGCTGGTTCAGTGAGGGCGGACAGTCGATCAAAACATAGTCGAATTTCCCGTCAATCGCTTTTAACGCCTCCGAAAGGCGCTCTTCCTTCTTATCGAACTCCATCAGTTCAATTTCCGCGCCGGAAAGAGCCGGTGAAGAAGGCAGGATGTAGAGT
>CAVESB010000142.1:0-3285 GCA_963618265.1 bacterium | reverse complement strand
TTGACATCGCAAAGGCCGTAGGTTCGAGTCCTATACCGCTCACAAAGCAGACTTTGCCGGTCTGCTTTTTTTGAGCCTTGCTCGGAAAACAAAAAAACAGCTTCCCGAAAGAAGCTGTTCATTTGTCGGATACTGCCACGTCGATTAGAGGATGGTGACGTTGCTGGCCTGGAGTCCTTTGGGACCCTTCTCAACGTTGAATTCGACTTCCTGACCTTCCTTCAGGGTGCGGAAACCGTTGCCCTGGATGGCGGTGTAATGAACGAAGATGTCTTCGCCTTCCGGCTGAGCAAGGAAACCATAGCCCTTGGACTCGTTGAACCACTTAACTGTACCTTTTACTGTTTCACTCATATAAAATCTCCTAACGTACTTGCTTCATCGTTCAGCTGTTCCCGGTTCCGATATTGATCGAGCCCGTTGATGACGAACCCCGCCGTAACGATATTGGTTAATCATAACACGTTTTGATTGCGATGTGTGGAAATTCATCCCAAATTCTCAATAATGTTATATGACTGAATTCCGCATGATAAAACAGTTTGTTCAAAACCGGGATTAATAATCCCGTTCGCGGATGGTTTGTTATAGTCTTATATACAGAAAACCTTTAAACCCGGTATAACAATCATGAAAACAGCGTATTTCGCGCTCTGATGCTTTGGCTGTATCAACGCCGGACCATAAAAATCAACCGGCGTTCTCCCTGTGACCGGCGGCTGTCGGGACGAAAAAACAGGTCTGAAGACCGCGGTCTCAGGTCGCGGAAAAGCAGTT
Source organism: bacterium (assembly GCA_963618265.1). Taxonomy (GTDB): domain Bacteria; phylum Chloroflexota; class Anaerolineae; order Anaerolineales; family Anaerolineaceae; genus Flexilinea. Next base: position 2,508 of record CAVESB010000142.1, on the reverse strand, counting down.
TCTTTAAGGTTCCGTGAACGCCATTCGTAACGGTTTTGGGGAAAAAGCACAAATTACTCTTGATTTTTCCCTGACATTGTGTATACTGAATAGCAAGACGGACATCATGCCGTAAGGGGATGATGTGCGAAAAGCGTATTGGGTGAAAGCTCAATGAAGTTTTATCTTTTGGAAGGAATTGAGGTAAATAATGGAAGGATATTGTGTAAAATGCAAGGCTAAGCGTGAGATCCAGAATCCCACCGCCGGTTTCAACAAGCGCGGCAGCGCTGTCGTCTTCGGTACTTGCCCGGAATGCGGCACCAAGATTTACCGTATCGGCCGTACTGAACTTCACGACGGCATGGAAGCCCCGAAGAAGGACTGATTTCGTCAGACGAAATGAACCGTTCAAAGGCTGTCGGTTTCCGGCAGCCTTTGGTTTTAACGGAGGCAGCGGAATGAAACAAAACGCGAATGAACTGAACAGCGCCGTGTTGAAGGAATCCCTGGCGGGGCTTCCGGTCGGAGATCTCTATTATTATGACGCGATCGGCTCCACGAATGATGTTGCGATTGAATTGGCGGCCGGGGACGCGCCGGACATGACCGTTGTCACTGCCGGGGCGCAGGTTGCCGGGCGCGGACGGATGCAGCGGGTCTGGGTAACTCAGCCGGGCAGCAGTCTGCCGATGACGATTCTGATCCGTCCGACGGAGACGGAACGCGCGAATCTGAACCTCTTCTCGCCGTATGTCGGGCTCGCCGTGCATGAGGCGTTGCGGGAGGATTACGGGATCGCGAGCGAAATCAAGTGGCCGAATGATGTTCTCCTGAACCGCAGGAAAATCTCCGGCATCCTGTGCGAAATGCGCTGGAGCGGCGATGAACTGCGGGGCTTGGTGCTGGGGATCGGTATCAATCTGCTCCATGGATCCGTGCCCGAGATTCAGGATATTAACTATCCTGCATCCTGCATTGAGGACGAGACGGGCATTGCCATTCCCCGTCCGCAATGGATCCGCAGCTTCATCAAGCAGCTGATCCGCCTCCGCCCGATGATCGGAAAGCCGGAATTCTTTCAACTCTGGGAATCGCATATGGCATATAAGGACGAGCGCGTCAGCCTGATCCGCACCGGCGGAGAACCGATCCCCTATATCGTGCGCGGCATCGACGGTGAAGGATGCCTGCTCGCGGAAAACATGTCCGGTGAGATCGAAAAGTTCATTGCCGGAGAAATTTCTTTAAGAAAAGCGTAATCCATGAATAAAAAACGCTGACATTTGCTGTCGGCGTTTTTTTAATCATTCGTTATTCTCCCGTCAGGTACGTGTAAATCACGCGGTAGACGGCGTTCAGGCTTTCTTCCGAGAGTTTGTCCGCGGTGTCGGAAACGGTGTGCCAGTAGGGATAATCGAAGTCGATCAAGTCAACTGCGGGGACGCCCAGCTCCGCAAAGGGAACATGGTCGTCGGTCATTCGGTACTTCTCCTCATTGATGAATTGATTGGCAAGCCCCAATTCCGCGGCGATGCTGAAGAGCGTATCCGTCAGCTTCGGGTCGGAATTCTGTTCGCGGTAAATATTCAGATCCCTGTCGCCGACCATATCGAGGATAATGACCTCATCCGGAAGCGAGCCCGCCGCGGCGTACTCCTGCGCCAGCAATTGCGAACCGAGGCACCAGTCCGGCCAGCCCATGATGCCGCCCTGATCCTCAGCGTCAAAGAAGACCAGCAGGATATTTTTATCGCTTAACTCCGGCAGGGTTTGCGCCAATGCCAGCAGGATTGCAACGCCGGAAGCACCGTCCTCCGCGCCCGGGCAGGCAGTCCATTTCAAGTCGGTGCTTTCTTGATCCGCATTAATGCGGCTGTCATAATGCGCACCGATCAGGATCCGCTTTCCGCCCGCCGTGCCGGCGGGACGCTCCGCGATGATGTTTCGCACCGTTTTGCCGCGGTACGTTTTCTCCTCCGCTTCGGTTTCCCAACCCGCGTCCTTCAGAATACCGCAAGCCCAAGACACAAAAGCATTGTGCGCTTCACTGCCCGGCGTTCGCGGACCGAGCTGCATCTGGTATTCGACCGGCGGCATGATCTGCGGCGCATCTGTTTTCGCCGCGCATCCGCTCAGGAACGTGAGCGTTAATAAAAGCAACAAGATTCGTCTCATGCCTGAATTATATCATTTCCCTGACAGATGAAGCCGGTGTGCCGTGCGCTGAGCTTGGTGAGTGAGATTGAATAATCCCGTAACGCGCGATGTATCAATCCAATTGCTGGCTTTCGACTGTCTTTTTGTGGGGTGGGTTGGAGGGGTTCCGCATCAAGCGGAACCCCTCCGCACAGATATCCCGGCGCGGGTTGATTTGACCGACGAACGAACCGAATATTTTCCCGCGCCGCGCTGAGCTTGGTGAGTGAGATTGAGTAATCCCGTAACGCGCGATATGTCAATCCAATTGTTGACTTTCGACTGTCTTTTTGTGGGGTGGGTTGGAGGGGTTCCGCATCAAGCGGAACC
>CAVESB010000141.1:0-3314 GCA_963618265.1 bacterium | reverse complement strand
ACATTTACGAGGAGCTTTTGACCGCAAATTATGTCAAACTGTAAAAGTCAGGTTATAACATACCGAAAAAGGAATACTTGCTTCCGCAGTGGAAGTGTTTACAGTGGTTCTAAAGCTTCGACGAAAAGTTTTTAATAAACTCTTGCGCCCGCAGGTAATCGGGGTGCGACTGCTCGTAACGGCGGAATTCCGCGGAATGAGCGCGGTTACGACCGGCGCTGTCGGTTTTGACGCCCAGCGCTTTATGCAGCAGTTCATGATACATGATGAAGTCCAAAACAAAATCAGGCACATCCGCGCTGTCTAACGCGCGGTTGATGCTCAAAACGTCGTTTTTGATGTCGTAACTGCCCATCACACGTTTGTTTGAACGCGCGGACCAGGTCAGAATCGCCGGGCGCGGCATTTTCCCCTCGAATCGGTGTTCGTTGCAGTTGTTGAACACGGTTTCCAGGTCATAGAACTGTCCTGCTGTTTTGTTCTCGGCGCTTCGTTTCTTTTTCGGAGGGATGAATGCCGCAGCCAACGCCTCGGCGCGCGGCTCATTTTTTTGATAGGCGGTAATCAGCTTCCGTATGGCGCCCCAATTGCAATCAGCGGCGTACGACGCGAATTTCTCGCATTGCTTGTCCGTCATGAAGCAACAACATTCATGCAGTTCAATGATTTGCGCACTGTTAAAAGGCAAAAACGTGGGCGTCGCGGTAATTTTGTAGAGCTTGTTCGTGAATGGGTAGACGGTGAGCATGTAGTTCCTGCGCGTGAGACTTTGGTCAAGGCTTAGAATCATCCACATGCGGAACAGAACCGCTGTCCGAAACAGCTCCCAATCACAGAGGTAGGCAATCCAAGATGCAAAGACGGTGCGGGGAGCACTCTCCGAAGCGTGTGATCGGGCATCGGGCAGCAGTTCGTTGACAACCTGCCAAGCATGCGCAGCCTTGCGCTTAAGTTCGTCCCCTTCCGCGGCGGCGGTATCATTGAGCAGTAATTGCAGCTCGCGGATCTGCTCCGTGAGGGAGCGTGTTTTCAGTTCCGCTGCGTTCAGAAGGTCGGGGTTAAATGTCTGTCTCTTCAAAATCCACCTCAATATCAAAACGGCGGCGGCGCAGAATGACGGTCTTGAGCAGTTCCGCTGCCGCTTTCACACCCGCTTCGGGGTATTTTGACATGTAATCTTCAATTTTGTTCAGCCCGGGCAGATCCGTCAATGTGAAGGATGTTGTCATCCATCGGAGCATGGTCAGGTCAAATCCGCGGACAGTTCCGTTGGCGGTGCCTGTAAAGAGCAGGCGCCGTTTTTCATCAATACAGAGACTCGTAAGCGCGGATTTTCCGCCGGGAATGACCGTCGCGGCATTGCCCGCTGTGGGGTCGAAAACCGTCACGCTGCCGTCCAGTCCGCCGAGGATGTAAAGTTCACCGGTCATCGCTTCCACCAATCGGCGGATTCCCGCAGCACTGTTGACGGCGATCCGTTCATGAACATATTTCCCGCTGATGAGATTCAGACAGTTCAGCGTCTCTCCCTTTCCGATATAGGCAAACCGTCCGCGGGCGTTGATCGGCGCGGCGGCAAGCGGCAGTTCGGGCAGGCCAAGGGTCGTGATGAGCTGTCTCTGCGTTATATCATAGACGGCACTGTTCCCTTTGATATCGACAACACAGACGCGGTTGGCGTTGGGGTCGTATGCCGCGTTCAGGCAGTCTTGCAACCCTGAGGTAAAGCTGAAAAGCTCCGTCCCGCCGGGATAGGAGAAGACGCGCCCGCCGCCGGTGCGGTCAATGAGAATGAGACGCCGGCTGTCTGCTTGCAGGAACATTCCGCGGACCGGCTGCCCGCAGGGGATGGTTTTGACATTCTGCCCCGTGTTCAGCGCGTAAATACGGACGTTGTTGTCGGAGCAGTCCGCAGTGATGTATTTCCCGTCTTTGTCGGGAAGCGCACTTCGGAAGCCTAAGTCTCCTGCTGTGATACGGAGCGGTTCCGCCTCACGATGGTCCGGGTCCCAAATCAGCAACTGACGATCAGAAAGTACGGCGGCAAGCTTTCCGCCGCCGCAGCTCAGCGAAAGTATACTGCCACCCCCTTCCCGATACCGCGCGTCGAGCGGGATCACATTCAGTCCTTTGAGCGCGGCAGATTTTCCCCGCAGATCCCGCAGGAAGCTTTTGTCTTCTTCATTATCGGGGATGAAGCCGGCATCGTCGAGGGCTTCGCAGACGGACGGAATGCAGAGGAGCGGCAGTTGCGGCAGCAGTTCCCACAGGCGCTGCCAATGCTTCTGCTCAATCAGTCCGCGGATGAGCAGATGACGGTCGGAGAGAGAACCGGAATCCGGCGTCTGCTCCATCCCGATGCTGCCAATGTGGCGGAGCCAGCCCGTATTGCCGGATTCGCGGCTGACGGCGACCAGCCGCCGCTGCAGCTCGGGGTCTTGCCGTTCGTAAGCAATCCGCACAAGGCGATAATCCGTGTCGAGGTTGTAATAGCGTTCCCATTGCCCGCTGAGGAAATAAAACAGGGCTTCCTCTTTTATTTCGGAAGGGCGCAGGTCGTTTTTCAGGGAAAGTTCCAGCGCGGTGTCGTCGTCATAATGAAGGAAAACATCCGCCGGGAGCGAGGCGGTATCGGCATTGAGGCTTACGGCATGGTGCAGTAAAGCCCGTTCTTCCGCTGAGAATTTCGCGAAAGCGTCCAGCACTGCCGCGCGGTTTTCCTCTGTCGGCGCGGCGTAAAAGCGCATGAGCACCGCCCAGTTGGGGAGAATCTTTTCCGCTTGTCTCAGCAGCCGTGTGCGTAGCCGTTCATCTCCCGCAAGGAAAAGCTCCGTCAGCTTTTCCGAGCCGGGATCAACCTTCAGCAGACGGTTCTTCTTTTCCTGAAACAGGAGTTTCGCGCTCTGCCATTGCTTACTCGGCGCGGGCAGATCGTCTTGAAGCAGAAAGTCTGCCGCCTTTGGGATCGCTTCACGAATGGCGAGTGTGTAAACCGATATCAGCGCACGTTCTCGAATTTCAGAGTCGGGATGGGCGCAGAGAGAACGGAGTGCGGCAAGCGCCCGGGCGCGACTCTCTCCCGCAGAAGCGTGGAGTACCGTATCCGACAATGCGTCCGTGTCCGCCGATTCATAGAGGAACATGACGGCACCGGAGCAGGCGGCGCGGTATACATCCGCGGCGGACATTCCCTGCGGAATGTCCGGCTCACGCAGGAGATCGATCCAGTTCATTCGACTTTCCTCAGCATCAGATGAATGCGCTGTCCCTCGTCCCGCGTCTCTTCGGTGATTTGGTATCCCTGTTCAAGCAGG
>CAVESB010000140.1:0-3453 GCA_963618265.1 bacterium | reverse complement strand
CGATATTACGTTGCTACCGTTACCTTCGCTCTTTTAAAGATGATAGATTTTTTGTTTTGTCGCCAAAACATAATAATTATACCCGTCTTTCTGTTGATGAACGGGTATTATGACAAAAATTGATCAAAGCAACGCCTTGTGAGCTGCATAGAACTCATTGTAGTCTTTCAACATATATTTCAGCAGAGCCGGTGTGTCAAGTCCATACGGGCAGCGCGTCGTGCAGATACGACATTCGATGCAGTCATTGATTTTTTGCATCTCAGCGTACCATTCATCGGACATGTAAGGCTGCCACGGAGAACGGCGGAGAAGCATGTTCATGCGGGCGGCGTTGTTGATTTTGATCCCGACAGTACAGGGCATACAATAACCGCATCCGCGGCAGAAGGAGCCTGCGAGTTCTTTTCTTTCCTTCTCGATAAAGTATGCGATCTCATCGGTCATTGACGGATCCTCTTCCGCTATGGCAAGCCACTGATCCAACTCTTCTTTGTGTTGGATACCCCAAATCGGAACGACATTATCATACTGATTCATAAAAGCCTGACAGGCACTGACATTCGTCAACAGACCGCCCGCGAGCCCCTTCATAGCGATAAAGCCCATACCTGCTTTTTTGCAGCGTTCCGCCAAAGCAATGTCGCGTTCCGAGGAAATATAGCTGAAAGGAAATTGACAGGTTTCATACATACCGCTGTCAATCAGCTGTTCCGCGATACCGACTTGATGCGCGGTGAAGCCGATGTGACGAATCCAGCCGCGGCGTTTCGCTTCCAGAGCGGCGGCATAGATGCCCTTGGGATCTGTCGCATCCGGAATGAAATTAAGCATATGGAATTGGAAGAGATCGATATAGTCTGTTTTCAGCATTTTCAAGCTGTTCTCGATATGCTCCAAGATGCCGTCATGTTCACGGGATCCGCTTTTTGTGGCGATGACAATATCCTTTCGAACATCGGAAAGTGCCAGACCGATTTTTTTCTCGCTGTCGGTATACGCGTTCGCGGTGTCAAAGAAACGGATTCCGCCGTCATATGCGGCGCGGAGAAGGCTGACGCCTTCATCAACCGAGCAGCGCTGAACAGGAAGACAGCCCATGGAAGGCATCGTTGCTTCAAGACCGGTATTGCCCAACTTGATTTTTCGTAGTTCGCCCATCTTTCCTCTGATTTCTCTAAAAACAATATGCCCCGAGCTGTATTCGGGGCACAATTTTTTATTTACGATACCAAAGAGAGCCTTCTTTGCTGTCCTCAATGGTGATTCCCTGCTCGGTCAGCTGATTGCGAATTTGGTCAGCGAGAGCCCAGTTCTTCTGCTTTTTGAGTTCAAACCGCAGGTCAACAAGCATCTGAATGAACACATCGGCAGATTGAGCGGATTCGGATTTCTCATCTTCAAGGATAAGTCCGAAAACGTTCGCGAATTCACGGATCTGATTCTGAGCGGGGTCAAGCTGCGCCTGAGATGCCCCCGCGTCACGCATGGAATTAATTTCGCGGACAAGCTCGAAAATCTTCCCCAGGGCGCCGGCGGAATTGAAGTCATCATCCATATCCTCGATGAAGCCTTCCTTTGCAGACGCGATTTTGGCGTTGAAAGCGTCAATAACGGCCGCATCGGTAATTTCAGTCTTAGGATTCGCCGGTTTCAGGCAAGACTTCATGCGTTCAATCGCTTTTTCCGCCTGTCCCAACGTGTCCTCATCAAAGAGAATCGGGTTGCGGTAAGCGGAGTTCAAAATCAGGTATCTGAAAGAATTCGCGGTGTGCTTCTTCAGAAAATCCTGAATGGAAATGACATTGCCGAGAGATTTTGACATTTTCTCGTTGCCGAGGCGCAGCATGCCGTTGTGGATCCAATAGCGCGCAAAAGGCTTGCCGGTGAAGCATTCACTCTGGGCGATCTCATTTTCATGATGCGGAAAGATTAGGTCATTGCCGCCGCCGTGAATGTCAATGGAATCGCCGAAAAGATGATGATTCATTGCCGAGCACTCAATATGCCAGCCCGGGCGTCCCGGACCCCAGGGGCTGGCCCAGGAAGGTTCGCCGGGTTTCACGGATTTCCAAAGAGCAAAGTCAAGCGGATCTTCCTTGCGATCATCGACTTCCTTGCGGTAGCCGGCACGCATGTCATCCGGATTGCGCCCGGAAAGCTTACCGTAGCCCGGATCTTTACGGACGCGGAAATAGACATCACCATCCAGCGGATAGGCATAGCCTTTATCGACAAGCTCTTTGACAATTTTGATGATCTCGCCGATTTCCTGTGTCGCGCGCGGGTTATAAGTCGCCGGCTTGATGTTCAGATCTTCCATATCCTTCCGGAAATCATTGATGTAGCCTTCGGCAAGTTTAAATGGATCAACGCCCATTTCGTTGGCGCGGCGGATGATTTTATCATCCACATCGGTGAAATTCATGGCATACAGAACTTCATAACCGCGATATTCGAGGTAACGGCGGATGATATCAAACACCATAGCGGACATGGCATGACCGATATGAGCCTTATTGTAGACGGTAGGACCGCAGACATACATCTTAACCTTGCCGGGTTCATAGGTCTCCAGCGGTTCCTTTTTGCGAGTCAGTGTGTTATATAATTGAACGCTCATCTTCTTACTCCAAGTTCTTTTTCCTGCCGCGCGAAAATCATTCTCCCTGCGGCGGTCTGTAAAATCTTCGTTACCACAACATCAATATCATGATTGACGCAGGAACGACCGTTTTCAACGACAACCATCGTACCGTCCTCAAGATAACCGACACCCTGATTGAAGCCTTTGCCTTCCTGAATCACTTGAATGTGCATTCTCTCTCCGGGCAGCAAGATGGATTTGACCGCATTTGTCAGGTCATTGACATTGAGGATGCGGATGCCCTGCAGTTCGGCGACTTTATTTAAATTATAGTCATTTGTCAAAATCGGACAGTCCAATTCAACCGCAAAATGAATGAGCTTCGCGTCAACTTCTTTGATTGTAGGTGCATCGAAATCGGCGATCTTGATTTTGATTAAGCGATCTTTCTGCATCGCGTTCAGCGTGTCAAGTCCGCGGCGTCCGCGATGCCGTTTTTGCGGGTCTTCCGAGTCCGCGATAAATTGCAGCTCGTTCAATACAAATTTAGGGACGATGAGCGTTCCCGGAATAAAACCGCAATGTGCAATGTCTGAAATACGACCGTCAATGATGACGCTTGTGTCCAGAAGAACAGTCTGTTCATTCTTTTCGTGAACTTCAGACAGGTTGAATTTCCCATCCGTAATGCGATTGACTAAATCGATCAGCTGATCCAGTTTATTATAAACAAAGATCGTGTTCACCATAAGGATTACTGCCATCACGGTGATTGAAAAAATGCTGTTCCACGGTCTCGGAAGTGTGGACAGGGGAATACAGATAATTCCGCTGAAAAAGCAGGCAAGATTGACTCCGCATAAGCC
>CAVESB010000139.1:0-3456 GCA_963618265.1 bacterium | reverse complement strand
CAAATCATGAAGCTGCAGGAAGCCTTGGCTGCTCTGCCTGAAGAGGAACGGAACCTCTTGAAAGGACGAATGGGATTTGACGGTGATCCGCAGCCGCTGAAGGCTTTTGTTGGGGTCTATGCCCAATCCATCAGCGGTGTCCAGAAAAAACTGCAAAAAGCTGAAAAACACTTGAGAGAGATTTTCAACAGCCTGCCGGAAGGCAGGCTTGATGGTTTTATAAACGTCTTTAGGGAACAAGACACAGAAAACATCGGAAGGTCTCTCTGCAGACCGCCTGTTGTATTCGAGCCGCTTTTGTGTTACACTGTAAATTAACCTTATCGACCGGCTTTGATGAACGGAACGTGTAAGCGGTGCCGTGGGGCTTTGTCGGGATAATTCGGCATTAAACAAAAAGACTTCTTTCGATTGAAAGAAGTCTTAAGGGAGGCTGGTGGGGCTCGAACCCACAACATCTTGTTCCACAGACAAGCGCTCTGCCATTGAGCTACAGCCTCCATATCGGACTTTTTTATTTTAGCACGGATTTCGGATAAAGCAATGAAATCGGTGAATTTGGTAAATATTCCTCAATCGTGCGCATTCAGCCATTCCTTGAGCAGTTTTGAATAGCGGGGCAGATCCTCGATCATACAGCAATGCCGGCAGCAGCGGAAGAGTTCCCAGCGGGCATCGGGAATGCCGTCCGCCATGGTTTTCGCGAGGTACGGTGTGCAGAGGTCATCCGTGCCGCTGATGACGAGGGACGGCTCCTTGATATCCTTGAGTTGAGCGGTGACATCGTAATCCTGCAATGTGCCGAGCGGCGTGAACTCGTTCGGACCCCAGCCGACAACATAGGACTCGGTTCCTTTTTTCTTCGGACGGCGCAGACATTCCGGATCGCTGTCCGTAGCCGGGGAGCCGCAGTGCCGCAGCATGAATTCCGCTTCGGCGCGTTTGAGTTCGGGTGTGTCGTAATTTCCGCTTTTGTCGGCTTCGGCAATGGCTGCCTGCATATCTTCGGGCAATTCGCGGATCATGCGCGCTTGTTCCATGCCCCACAGGCGGCTTGAAGGCAGTGTGGACGAGAGAATGAGACTTTTGATACCGTAATGCGCGTAGCCGCAGATATATGACAGTATAAGCATTCCGCCCCAGGAATGTCCGAGAAGGTGACATTCCTGCAGTCCGAGGTATTCCCGCAGTGCAATAAGCTCTTGAACCCACGTGTCCGCGATCCACAATTCCGGATGCCCTTCAAGGTAGGAATTTCCGCAGCCGATTTGATCGTACATGACGAACATGCGGTCGTCTTCTTCCGCGGTTTGGTCAAGCAGTTCAAAATAATTATGCGTGGAACCCGGCCCGCCGTGGATCAGAACGAGCGGCGTTTTCTTTGAATTGCAGTTGCCGACAAGACGGTAATAGGTTTGATACCCCATGAAAGGCATGCAGCCTTCGACAATGCTCATACATTCCTCCATAAAAAAGACGCCGCGGGACAACTTCCGCACGGCGTTGGTGACTCAATTGACAGATGTTTGATCAGGACAGGCGCAGCAGAACCTTGGATTCCTTGTACAGGTCTTCAAGACTGTAATAAGAACGGCGATCCGGCGAGAAAATGTGGACGATGACGTCGCCGTAATCAATCAGCATCCAGCCGCCGCCGGTCACGCCCTGAATTGTGCCGTGCAAGTGACAGTCGTTACGGATGCCGCTTTCGACATAATCGGCGAGCGCGTCAATCATGCGGTCGCTCGTACCGTTTGCCAGTACGAAATAATTCGCCATGTCGGTCTGCTTGGAAACATCGATCAACAAGATGTCTTCAGCCTTGTTTTCTTCAAGAATATCTACGATTTTGCGGGCGAGTTCATTCGCTTCCATTGTTTTCCTCCGGCCGGAATTCGATTTTGATCGGCAACCGGCTAATATAAAATTCTTTCGTATAACACTGTATAGACCGATCCGCCGGGTTGAAGCCTGCTTTCGAACAAGGTCAAGCGGTCTATCGGTGAATCCGGCACTGTGACGGCGGACGCGATTTTATCCAGACGGGCCAATCCATCCGCCGGGAAAGAAGCACCCTGGCGCACACGTCCGAGGGTCAGATGCGCCTTGAAACGTTTACGGTCAACATTGAATCCGGCTTCCGCCAAGGCCTGCGTCAGACCTCGCTGAACTTTTAGGAGATAAGCGTTCTCTTCGATGCCGAGCCACAATACGCGGGGTTCAGTGCGGTTCGGGAAACAGCCCGGCGTTGTAAAGCGGAGTGTTTGCGGCGTTCGCGGTGCAGTTATCCCGTCCATGATCCGCTTCAGCTCGGGAACGCGTTTCTCATCGGTATCGCCGAGAAATTGCAGCGTCAGATGCAAATTCGCGTATCCGGTGCGGCTCATGGGAAGATCCCGCAGGGCAGGCGCGGAGATAATGCCGCGGAAAATGGCTGTACGGGACACATCGGCAATAGGTAATGCGATAAACAAACGTTTCATTGAATCCAATTATACAACAGGTTCAATATGTCAGCGGTTCATTTTCCCACGCTAATTTAAAACAGGCTCGCGATGATGGCGCTTCTATGTCATCATACTGAACTTTCGGAGCCGGAAGAAAAACACCGCTGAAACGCAGTCCATAATCCGCGGGTTCGCCGGGGTTTCATGTCCGACTCTGAAAGATCATATATTATGAATAACCGAATACAAAGAGCAGCAAAGTAATCAATCTTTTTCCTGCTTGTCTGTTTCTGTCTTTTTGGGCTCCATGCTCCAAAACACAACGTTCATGACAACTACAATCAGCGCAACCACAGCCAAAGACACCCAAAAGCCCATGTTAAGCCCGAGCCACTGTGTTGTCCCGAACAGCTTCATCCAAATTTCGTTCCACTTCATTGATTTAACCTCCTTTTACAGCAACTCGCCATAGTGACGAACATAAGCTTTCTTCAAGCTCGTTGCCAGCACCATGTAGAGCAGGATGCATGGGATCAGGTACGCGAAATAGGAAGCGGGCAGAGCCACGAATCCCAGCGCTTTTCCGAGAGGCGTAAAAGGGATCACCGTCAGCACCGCAATACCGGTCATGGTCAACAGCATCACTTGGGCAGAAGCGCGGCTCTGGATAAAAGGCAGCTTCGGCGTGCGGATCATATGAATGACCAGCGTCTGACTCCACATGGACTCCACGAACCAACCGGCTTGGAACATCCCAATGTATTGAGCTTGTATCGCTGCCAGTTGAGCACCGCTGTAATAAGCAGGCAGATCGTTGAAGAGAACGCCGCCGGATACAAACATGGGACAGAAGACAAAATACATAAAAATGTACGTGGTAAAGTCAAAGATTGAGCTGGATAGTCCAAGCCAAATCATGAAGTTGCCTACGCTGGATGCATCCCATTTTCTGGGCTTTGCAATAAACTCTTCATCTACATTGTCCCATGGAATCGCTGTACAGCTCAGG
>CAVESB010000138.1:0-3516 GCA_963618265.1 bacterium | reverse complement strand
CGGTTCCCTCTCACAAGGTCGAGGAGGATGACAATGCCGACAAGGGAGATGAAGAAGATTCCCCGTCTTCTCACGGTCTGGATGATCTGAACGCGCTCATCGGCTGATAACATCAACAACAAAGCCGCTCCGCTTTTTGGAGCGGCTTTTCAATCTCTCAGCGAATCTATTGAGAAAATTCAGGCTGCCTTAAGCTTCCCGTGAGATACTGAATCATGAAGCGGAGTGCAGAGACACATCCCGCCGATACCATTGTTTTTCTGTTGATGACAAGCTCCGTTGGTCGCGGGGCTTGTCAGATTAATCACGGCTTTCGTTGACGAATCGACGCGTTCGGTGTTATAATCTGCTTTGTTATGGGCGGGTAGCTCAGTTGGTTAGAGCACATCCCTTACAAGGATGGGGTCGCAGGTTCGAGTCCTGTCCCGCCCACTGAAAATACGTTTGTTTTACTCGGTACTTTAAGAAATTATATCTGAACCGAAATTAGACTTTGTTGCTTGTCTGACACCTGTTATTTTTTACAAGCCTGAAAACGGGAAAAATCATTAATTTTTGCGAAATGTGATTTTTATCCGTTTTTTGTTTTTAAAGATCCCCAAGCAATATTTTCTGTTCATAACAGATCAGGCACGATTATTTCGCGCCCGGAAGAACTGCCCCGCTTTTTCAGCGATTTCTTTCTTTGTTTATGATAAAAATGACGAACTCATATTGATTGAATCTTTTTATGTCGGAACATTTTACACTGCTCTAAAAAGGAAAATCCGAACTGTTATTATTGTGTTGATGGTGCGTTAGCAAGGTGAACTGACCGTTCTTGAGAAATGGCGAAATGGACTGCCGAAGATGTGATGTTTGTCAATAAATCAATCCGAATGCGGATAACCATGAGCTTATTTATTGACAAAAAAGATTTTTATGCTAACATTAATCTCACAGGAAAGTCGTGTGGCTTTCCGCAAGCATTCAATTTTTTCACAAGGAGAAAAAAATGAAGAAATTTGTATCTCTGCTTCTGGCTCTGGTTATGGTTTTCGCCATTGCCTCCGTCGCTGCTGCTGACGGTGTTAAAGTCGGTATTGCTGCCCCCGATGTTACTCACGGTTGGGTTGCGGGTGTCGCTTACTACGCTGAAAAGTACTGCAAAGACAACGATCTTGAATATAACATGACCGTCTCCTCCGACGCTGCTGAAATGGCCGCGAACCTGCAGGATCTCGTTGCCTGGGGCGCTGATGTGATCGTCTCCTGGCCGCAGTGGTCCGGTATGGAAACCGCCATCCAGGAAGTTATCGACGCGGGTATCCCGGTCGTCAACTTCGACGTTGATGTTGAATGCGAAGGCATCTACAAGGTCACCGGCGACAACTATGACATGGGCTACCAGTCCGCGAAGTACATCACCGACATCGTCGGTGACGGCGCCGTCATCGCTGTCCTTGATGTTCCGTCTTCCGGTTCCGTTTGCGAACTCCGCAAGGCCGGCTTCTATGCCTACCTCGACGAGATCGGCTATGACAAGAGCAACATCTTCGAATCACAGGAAGCTGCTTTCACCCGCCAGGACGGTCTCGCTGATATGGCCGACCTGCTCGAAAAATATGAAAAGATCGACGCTGTCTTCTCCATGGACGATGAAACCTCCATCGGCGCCATCCAGGCCATCACCGAAGCCGGTCGTACCGACATCAAAGCCATCACCGGTGGCGGCGGATGCCAGGAATACTTCCGCCTGATCGCTGATCCGGAATACAAGGATCTCGGTGCTGCCTCCGCTCTGTACAGCCCGGCCATGGTTCAGGATGCCATTAAGACCGCTATCGCCCTGCTCAACGGTGAAGAAGCCGACCCGGTTGTCGTTATCCCGACCACCATCGTCTCCGCCGCGAATGTTGAGGAATATCTCGATCCCGAGAACACTGTTTACTAAACCGATTTGATGAGAACGCCGCTTTTCGGGGCGGCGTTCTTTTTAATTCTTCCGTTTTCAACACAAATACTGCTCTTATGCTATAATTGAGGTTTGAATTAGAGCAGGAGGTGGCTCCTTGAATATACATATGAAAAAAATCTACAAATCCTTTGGGGCGAACAACGTCTTGACGGATGTGGATTTCACTTTGGAAAGCGGCGAAATCTGTGCGCTCCTTGGTGAAAACGGCGCGGGAAAATCCACTTTGATGAATATTCTCGGCGGTGTTCTCCCTGCGGATCAGGGCACGATTGAGGTCGATGGGATTCCCGTCTCTTTTTCCTCACCGGTGGACTCCCTGGACGCCGGGATCGGCTTCATTCACCAGGAACTGAATCTGGCGAACGATTTGACGATCTATGAAAACATGTTCCTCACGCATCTTCCGCGGAAGGGCATGTTCCTGGACACGGAGCTGATGAAGCAGAAGACGAAGGAAATCTTCGCCCGCATGGATATCGACATTGCTCCCGATACGATGGTTCGCGACTTGGACGCTTCTTATAAGCAGATTGTTGAAATTTGCCGCGCACTGCTTCAGGACGCGAAAGTTATCATCATGGACGAACCGACATCTTCTCTTACAGAACCGGAAATCGAACGTGTCTTCGTCATGATGCGCAATCTGAAAGAGCAGGGTGTCGGGATTATTTTTATCTCTCATAAGCTCAATGAAGTGATGGAGATCTGTGACCGCTATACGGTGCTCCGTGATGGCAACATGGTCGCTCAGGGCGCTGTCGCCGATACCGATCAGCACAAGCTCGCTTCCTATATGGTCGGTCATGATGTCGTTAGCGGCGTAAAAGAAGCCTCTGCTGAGTACGGACGGGAAGTGCTCCGTCTTGAAAATTTCTCCGATGATAAACATTTCAAAGACATTAATTTGACGGTTCATGCCGGTGAGGTTCTCGGTGTTACCGGTCTTTTGGGCGATGGACGCTCCGTGCTCTTCCAGACCGTTTTCGGTGCTGTGAACAATGGAAAGCACACCGGAAAGATGTTCCTCGACGGCAAAGAGGTTTTGATTACCGGGACATCTGCCGCACTGCAAGCAGGCATCGCCTATCTGCCCCGCAACCGCAAGGAAAACGCCATTCTGAAGGATATGTCCATTTTGGATAACGGATCCATTGTCCATTTGCCGAAAATTGTCAAAGGGATCTTCATTGATGAAAAACGCCAAAAGCAGCTTTTCGATGAGCAGGTGAAGGCGATGCATATTAAGATGGGGGACTGCATGGATCTCATCACCAGCCTTTCCGGCGGCAATCAACAGAAGGTTGTCCTTGCCAAATGGCTGATGTCCGAACCGAAGCTCCTGATTCTTGACAACCCGACGCAGGGCGTCGATGTGGGCGCTAAGGAAGAGATTTATGCCATCATTCAGCGTCTCGCGAAAGAGGGCGTGGCGGTGATCGTCCTCTCCTCCGAAGCCCAGGAGATCATCCGTGTCTGTGACCGCAGTTATGTTATGTTCCACGGCAAACAGGTCGGTCTTGTTGAAGGCAATGATATGAACGAGCACAATATTATGTACC
>CAVESB010000137.1:0-3553 GCA_963618265.1 bacterium | reverse complement strand
TGTTTATCTGGCGCGCGGATCGCATTCTCAATGAGATCGAAAAGGATATCCCGGATCTGTATGAGCAATTGATGAAGATTTATCCGACCATTGGCACAGCGAAATATGATGACGCTATGGCGGAAATCTGGCCTGCGATTCAGCCGCAGACAATCGATTACGGCGTAATGGAAAAAGCGGACGACGTTGTTGTCCTGCCGGCGAAGGGGCTTGGCTGGGACGATATCGGCTCATGGGAATCCATCTATGGCGTTCTGGAAGGCGATGAGAACGGAAACATTTACATCAACTGTAAGTCTTATAAACTGAACTCCGAAGGCGTTCTCGCCTGTTCGGAGAACCCGGATAAGATGATCATTACTGTTGGGATGAAGGATACGATTGTCGTGGAAACCGATAAAGTTGTCTTGGTCTGCCCAAAGAGTGACACGCAAAAAGTCAGAGAAATTGTCCAATACTTAAAAGAGAATGGTTTGGATCTTTACCTGTAGTTGAGAGGAGAACCTCCCATTGGATGCGTATTGTGTAAAATGTAAAGAAAAACGAGAGATGCAGGAGCCGACTGCGGATTTCACCTCAAACGGTGTTCCGATGACCCGCGGCATCTGCCCTGTTTGCGGTACGAAACTTTGCAAAATGGGTAAAACCGAAGCGCATGAAGGCATTGAGAAGCCTGTCGTCACGAAGGCTAAAGCTCCCCAAAAAACCGCGTCAAAAACAGTGAAGACAGCTGTGCCCAAAAAGTCCGCTGCCTCTGCTAAAAAAACTGCGACAAAGAAAACGACCGCCGCGAGAAAGACTTCCGCAAACGGCAGCGATGCGATTCGCGCGAATCAGAGCCTCGTCATCGTTGAATCTCCCGCGAAGGCGAAGACAGTCGGGCGTTTCCTCGGCAAAAATTATGTCGTTCGTGCGTCGGTCGGGCATGTGCGCGATCTGCTGAAGTCCACGATGTCCATTGATGTGGACAATGACTTTGCCCCGAAATATCGCGTGCCCAACGAAAAGAAAGCCTTGGTTAAAGAACTGACTGCGTTGGCAGCCGGCGCGAAGAAAGTGTACCTCGCGACGGATCCTGACCGCGAAGGTGAAGCGATTGCCTGGCACCTGCAGGAATCTGCGAACATTGACCCGGCTAAGACGGAACGGGTCGTTTTTCATGAAATCACAGAGCCGGCGATTAATGCCGCATTCGCCAACCCGGGCAAGGTCAACATGGATCTTGTCGATGCGCAGCAGGCTCGCCGAATTTTGGATCGCTTGGTCGGCTACAATCTCAGCCCGTTGTTGTGGAACAAAGTCCAGGCGCATCTTTCTGCCGGGCGCGTTCAATCTGTGGCGTTGAAGCTTGTGGTTGACCGTGAGCGAGAGATTCAGAACTTTGTCCCGAAAGAGTATTGGACGATCCGCGCGGAACTGCTCCCTGAAGACGGGAAGCAGTCCTACATGACCAATTTGGCGAAAATCAACGGAAAAGATCCGCAACTGGAGAATGAGGAACAGGTTCAGGGTCACATTGCCAACCTGGAGAAAGCGGAATACCGCATTGTCTCCATGAAGACCGGGGAAAAACGGCGTAGACCGTTCCCGCCGTTTACAACTTCCACATTGCAGCAGGAAGCATCGAAACGCTTGAGCTTTTCATCGAAGAAGACGATGTCTCTGGCACAGCAGCTTTACGAAGGGCTTCCCGTTGGCAGTGAAGGCAGCGTCGGCTTGATCACATACATGAGAACCGACTCAACGAACATCTCCGAAGTAGCGCAGGCTGACGCGAGAAAATACATCACTTCTGCCAAAGGGGAATCCTATGTTCCCGCGAAGCCGCCGGTTTACAGTAAAAAATCGAAAGGCGCACAGGAAGCGCATGAAGCTGTCCGTCCGACTTCTGTCTTCCGTACTCCTGATTCGGTAGAGCCGTTCTTAACGAAAGACCTTTTCCGGCTGTATCAGCTGATTTGGCAACGTTTTGTGGCTTCGCAGATGGCGGACGCACTCTATAAGACGGAATCTGTGGACGTGGAAGCGGACAAAGTGAATCAATACCTGTTTCGTGCGTCGGGGCAGAAGCTGCAGTTTCCCGGCTTTCTCGCTGTTTATTCCGATGTGAAAGATGACGACAGTAAGGACGAGGAAGAAAATACAATTTTCCCGAATGGGCTTGCAGAGGGTCAGTCACAGAAACTGAAGAAACTCTACCCCGCGCAGCATTTCACTCAGCCGCCCGCCCGTTATACGGAAGCAACGCTGGTTCGCGCGATGGAAGAGAACGGGATCGGACGTCCGTCCACATATGCTTCAATTATCTCAACGATTGAAGCACGCAATTATGTTTATGTTGAGAAGCGCCGTCTTTTCCCGACTGAAATCGGCATGACGGTCAATGACCTTCTCGTCGAACATTTCGCGGACATTATGGATGTCGGTTACACTTCACAATTGGAATCAGAGCTGGATCGTATCGCTGATGGGGAAAAGAATTGGGTTTCGGTTGTCCGCAGCTTCTACGGCTCTTTTGAGCCGGAGCTTGAGCAGGCAAAGCTGGCAATGCCGGAAGTTCCGAAGGCCGCTCCGCAGGAAGTCGGCCGTGATTGCCCGCAGTGCGGCAAGCCGCTGGTCTATCGTAACGGCAGATTCGGACGGTTCATTTCCTGCAGCGGATTTCCCGCCTGTCATTATACCGAAGCGATCGTTGAAAAAATCGGCGTACAGTGCCCGAAGTGCGGCGGTGATATTGTTATTAAACGCACCCGTAAAGGAAAGGTTTTCTACGGTTGCGCCAATTATCCTGCCTGCGACTTCACGGAATGGAATCGTCCGATCGCCAAGCACTGCCCTGTCTGCGGCAGTCTGATGACGATTGCAGGAAAGAACCGTGCGCAATGCACGAATCAGGACTGCAAAAAGACGATCAACCTTGAGGAACCGGAAGAAAAAGACGAATAAAAAAGAGTTTCAAAAGGAACCTCACGAAGGGATTATACACCCCGGAAAAATATCGGCATAGTTTGGAGTGATCCGGCTATGCCGATATTTTTTAGTCTTGGGGCTGTTCGACTGCTTCGATAATGTTACCGTGAATGAGGATGGTCAGCTTTTCCGTTCCGCTTGCGGACACCTTCTCCGACGTGAATACATCAATGCGCTCCACTAATGCACGGCTGATTTCCGCATCCGGTTCTTCGACCTCGGTGTATTTTTTGATTTGCGCACAGTTTGGATCTGCTTTTCTCGTTATCGTTATTGCCCTCATTTATTTAGTATAATTACACTGAATGAATGAAGGTATGTCAAAATTTTACGCTTGATTTTTCCTTGTTTTATGCGCTTTTCAGTACATCACGTTTGCTTTTCCGTATGGGAAAGCTTTATACGATTCGTTAAACAGCTTCTTTGAAAGGGAGAGACCGGGAAATGACAGATTTTGCTCCGGGTATGAGGGCCATCATTCGAGATGAAGAATGGATGGTCAAAAAAATAGAGACAAACAGCCTTGGCAACATGAGTTTGCATTGCACGGGGGTTTCTCCGCTGGTTAAGGACAGATCAGCCA
>CAVESB010000136.1:0-3586 GCA_963618265.1 bacterium | reverse complement strand
ACGCGGAGCACGTCGGCAAACCGTTCTATCAGGGTCTTATCAATTACATCACTGCCGGTCCCGTCTTTGCGATGGTCTGGGAAGGTGAGGATGTGATCAAGGGAGTCCGCGCCACAGTCGGCAGCACCCGTCCGAATGACGCCGCGCCCGGCACCATCCGCCATGATTTCGCCGCAAAAATGGATCGCAACCTGATCCATGCTTCCGACAGCCCCGAATCCGCTGCACGCGAAATCAGCACCTGGTTCGCCGACTCAGAAATCGTCACCTGGGAAAAGTGCGGCAATTCTGATTGGGTCTTCGGCAAGAACTCATAAACAACAATCTACAACCCGGGAACAGCCCGTTAGAGAAAGCCGCAGTTGCGGCTTTCTCTAATTGATCTTATTTACCGCTTTACCCTTCCAATATTCCGCCGGTCGCGCCGCGTGCGCTCCTCACCGAATGAATCGTATTCGGGTCATCTTCCTCCACGGCAGGCGTCACAACAGGCAGGAGAAGCATTTGCGCGACAGCCATTCCCGCCGTGATACACAGCGGTTCGTCCTTGATGTTAGCGATTTTGATCATGATCTCGCCTTGATAACCGGCGTCTACGACCCCGGCGCCGAGAAGGTGCTCATTGCGGCTCTTCGGCATCATCAGACCGACATAACCTGCCGGGATTTCAAGCGTGACACCGGTTCGAACAGTGCCGAATGAATGGGGCGAAATTTCCAGATTCTCCGCCGCGTAAAAATCCATACCCGCGTCATCCGGGTGCTTTCGTGTCGGCAGCAGCGCGTCCTCAAACAGTTTCGCCGCTTTTATTCGTTCCATATTTATTATTCCCTCGGCTTTTCGTTTAGATTCCTGATATTATATTACAAATTACACTTTTTTTTTGTTATTTAATTCTGACATTAATATATACAGATTTCAGTATAATTTGAAACACAAACAAACGCTGTCGATACAGCGTTTATTATGAAAGGAGTTAATATGAAAAAATCTTTCCTTCTTGTTTTGGCCCTGGTTCTTATCATGGTCTGCGCTCTTCCTGCTGCCGCTGAGACTTACAAAGTCGGTGTCGCCATCTACCAGTTCGACGACAACTTCATGACTCTCTACCGCAACGAGCTTGAGAGCTACTTCAAAACCATGAACGGTGAGAACACCTATGAACTGACCATCGTTGACGGCAAGAATGATATGGCTGAACAGTCCAACCAGATCGACAACTTCATTACCCAGGGTATGGATGTCATCATTCTGAACCTGGTTCAGACCTCCTCCGCCGATGCCATCATCGACAAGATCGTTGCGGCTGACATTCCGCTCGTACTGATCAACCGCGAACCGCTTGCCTACGACGCCGACGGCAACACCCTCGACGAAATGTATGAAGGTATTCTCAACAACCCGAAGGTCTGCTACGTCGGTGCTGACGCCCGCCAGTCCGGTACCTATCAGGGTGAAATCATTGCCGCTCTCGACAACCATGGCGATATCAACGGCGACGGAAAAGTCTCCTACATCATGATTGAAGGCGACCCGGAAAACATTGATGCTCAGTATCGTACTGAATTCTCTGTCAAGGCTCTTGTTGACGCCGGTATCGAAGTTGAATGCCTCGATGACCAGGTTGGTAACTGGGCTCAGGCGAAGGGTCAGGAACTGACTGCCAACGCTCTGTCCGCTTACGGCGATGCTGTCGAAGTTGTCTTCTGCAACAACGACGCGATGGCTCTCGGTGCTGCCGCCGCCATCCAGGCTGCCGGTCGTGTTGTCAACGAAGATATCTACCTCGTCGGTGTTGACGCCCTGGAAGAATGCCAGGAAATGGTTAAGATGGGTGAAATGACCGGTACCGTTCTGAACGACCACATCGGTCAGTCCCACGCCGCTGTTGACGTTGCTGTCAAGGCGCTGATGGGTGAAGACATCATGAATTACTACTGGGTAGACTACGTAAAGATTGACGCCGCTTACTTCGCTGAATAATCTTCACGAAAGTTGCCGCGTGGTCTTTTGACCCGTAACATGAACAAAACGGGTGGGCTGAAACGGTCCACCCGTTTTCAAAAAAAATACGGCAGGAATGGTTTTACGACTTATCGGAATCTTTATCCAAGATTGCAGTAAATTTTAAAACCAAGAGAGGAGAAAGCAATCCATGTCAGAATATCTCCTTGAGATGAGAGACGTTTGCAAGTCCTTCCCGGGAGTAAAGGCTTTGGATCACGCAAATCTGCGTCTGCGTGCGGGTACGGTTCACGCCCTGATGGGCGAGAACGGTGCCGGCAAGTCTACGCTGATGAAGTGCATGTTCGGCATTTACAAAATGGACGAGGGACATATTTTTATTGACGGCCAACCGGTCACAATTAAAGATCCTATGGAGGCGTTGAACAAGGGTATCGCGATGGTTCACCAGGAACTTCAGCCGATTCCGGCGCGAACCATCGGTGAAAACATTTTCCTCGGTCGTTATCCGATGAAGAAGTACCTGGGTTTCATACCGGGTATCGATCATAAGAAAATGTACGAGGAGACCTCCAAACTTCTGCACAAAGTCCGCATGTACTTCGACCCGCGGGCGAAAGTCGGTTCTTTGAGCGTTTCACAAATGCAGTGCGTTGAAATCGCCAAAGCCTGTTCCGCGAACTGCCGCGTGCTGATCCTTGATGAACCGACTTCTTCTCTGTCCGAGAATGAAGTTGAAGCACTGTTCCGCATTATTGAGGATCTGAAGGCTGAGGGCGTAGCGATTGTCTATATTTCCCACAAAATGGATGAAATTCTCCGCATTTCCGATGAAGTCACCATCATGCGCGACGGTCAGTATATCGGCACCTGGGAGGCGAAGGATCTTACCACAGATATGATCATCACCAAGATGGTCGGCCGCGAACTGACCAACCTTTATCCCAAGCGCGAGAATGTCCCGGGAGAAGTTGTCTTTGAGGTCAAAGATTTCACGTCCATCAACCCGCGTTCCTTCCGGCATGTCAATTTCGATCTCCGCGAAGGAGAGATTCTGGGCATCGGCGGTTTGGTCGGTGCTCAGCGCACCGAGCTGATGGAAGGGCTCTTCGGGATTCGTTCTCACAGTGCCGGTCACATCTATTACAAGGGCAAGGAGCTGGAAATCCATCGCCCGAAGGATGCCATTGATCAGGGCGTCACGATGCTGACGGAAGACCGCCGCGGCAGCGGTATCATGGGGATTCTCAACGTGAAAGATAATCTCGCCATTGCGTCTTTACTGCAGTACACTTACAAGCCCACCGACGCGATCAACGGAAAAGCTGTCGAGGACGTGGTGCAGGAAAATAAAGAGAAGCTGGCGATCAAGACGCCCTCTTCCAAGACTTTGATCAAGTCCCTTTCCGGCGGCAATCAGCAGAAAGTTCTGGTTGGACGCTGGCTGTCCAACGACCCGGATGTACTCATTCTTGATGAACCGACCCGCGGTATTGATGTCGGCGCAAAATATGAAATCTACTGCATTATCGCCGACCTTGCGAAACAGGGGAAGAGCATCATCATGATCTCCTCCGAAATGGGCGAGCTTATCGGTATGTCCGACCGCATTATGGTCATG
>CAVESB010000135.1:0-3636 GCA_963618265.1 bacterium | reverse complement strand
CCGATAATCGAGTACCCGCCCGATGTCAACCGCGCTTAAGCCTTCCCCTTGTAGGAGAAGGCGTTATGGACGCTTCGCGACAGTGTAGATGAGGTGCGGACGTGCGAAGCCGTGCCTTGTGCCGATGCTTGTTTTTCTTTGTCTGTCTGCCGGCAACAAAAACATCCCGCGGAGAGCGGGATGTTTTTGATGTAAACAGGATGTTTTTTACGGCTCAATCACCGTGCCGGGCTTCAGCGCGCCGTTCTTCGGGATGACGACGATACCGTCACGGACATAGTAATTCTTCTTCTCGGCGGGGTCGTCAAGGTTGGTGCCGGGCGGGAAGGCCTTGATGATGCAGCCGTCGCCGATGCAGGCGTTCTTGTCGATAATGGCGCCGTCGATTTGGCAGTTACAGCCGATTCCGAGCGGGATGCCGGAATACTTATGCGGGTTGACGCGGTGATCCAGAACCATTTCCGCATCCGCGCCCATGATAATGGTGTTCTTGATCACAGAACCCTTCCCGACGCGGGTCAAAACGCCGACAATGGAGTGCTCGATGGACTCGGCCTCGATACGGGAGCCGCGGGCGATCAGGCAGTGATCCAGGCGGCCGCTGATGATGCGCGCCGTCGGCATGGTGGAGCAGATCGTGTAAATCGGGTGCTTCGGGTCATGGAAGTTGAACGGCGGTTCGTCGTCGGTCATGGAGAGATTGGTCTCGTAGAAGGAGCGGATGGTACCGATATCTTCCCAGTAATAGTCGAATTTCCAGCCGACAACCCTGGAGGTCTCAATGGCGTGCGGGATCACGTTCTTGCCGAAGTCCTGGTAATCCTTGGTGCGCAGAATGTCAACCAACAGGTCGGTGTCAAAGATGTAAATCCCCATGGAGCCCATGTACGGGCGTTCGGGATCGTCGGAGCTGACGAGTTCTTTCAGAATTTCCGGATCGGTCGGTTTTTCTTTGAAGTCGGTGATGGTGCCGTCCCCGTCAAGTTTCAGAATACCGAAGCGGGAAGCCTCCTCCTTGCGGACGGGCTGCACACCGACGGTGACTTTCGCCTGATGCTCGATATGGTACTGCAGCATCTGTTCATAGTCGCAGCGGTACAGGTGATCGCCTGCCAGAATAAGCACATACTTGGTGTTGGCGGAAATAATCTGGCTCAGCTGCTTGCGAACCGCGTCCGCCGTGCCCTGGTACCAGTCGCCGCTTTCCATGGTCTGTTCGGCTGCCCAAATCTGAACCCAACCGGAGTGGAAGCGGTCAAACTGATAGGTGTCGGAAATATGACGATGCAGAGAAACGGAGTTGAATTGCGTCAAAACCGCGATTTTGAAAATGTTTGAGTTAATACAGTTGCTGATCGGGATGTCAATCAGGCGATATTGTCCGACAATCGGAACCGCGGGCTTGGCGCGTTCCTGTGTCAGCGGGAAAAGCCGGGTGCCCCTGCCGCCGCCGAGAATTACAGCTAATACATCATCTGTCATTGTTTTCATAATTGCTTACTCCATTGAGTCGTGACGATTCGGGTGGTATACCTTATCTCTTACCATTCTATCAGATATCCGGGAATATTGTTCATACAATTTATCCTGTCTTTTGTCAGTAATTCATCTTTCCGGGCGGGAGTTTGACGCTTTAAAACAAACCTTAAAACAAATATAACAAGAATCTCCTCATAAAAGCGGAGATTGTCATTTAAAAAGTCGTCAATATGAAATCGTGTCGCAAAGAAATACGGGATAATTTGTTATGAAAAACAAAAGGTAATCTCTAAAAAAATATTACTATACTTTTCATCATAAAAAAGACACTTTACCTGTAATTTTACGAGGTAAAGTGCCTTTTCTTAACAAATTAAGTGTCAAAGATGGGATTAACTTTCAGTTATTTATAAATCTATTTTCGGCTTCTGAATGATTCCCAATGGATCGGAGATCGTATAATCCGAGATATCAAACAACGATTCATCAACATTTTCATCAATGGCGTTTACTTTGAAAAGCGTTTCTCGCTTAATGGTTTCTCCGTCTGAATCAAGTTTCGTCTCAAGAACATACAAAAGCTGTCCCTCATCACCAAAGCAATACGCAGTTTCATCTCCTGTTTTCAGGTCAGTGTACACTTCTGCAAGGCATGGAACTCCGTCAAATTCACGGGATTCCTCGTACCATTCGAGCTTGTTTGAATAATCCATGATCACTCTGTATAAATTATCTTCTGCAAGCAGAAAGTTCCTGAGAAAAGAATGTGTAACGGTGCCTGTTTTATCGTCAGGGGAAAGCACATATTTTGTACTGCCATAACCACCTAACACTGCGCTTGTCTTTTCATCTGCGAGCACACTGCGATAGTATCGAATATGATTCGTATGCATGTCAACAAGTAACGGAGATTCACTTACTATCGGTTCGACGAAACTTGTTGACAGCCAAAACAAATTATTTTCCCCTCCGGGGTAGCTTATCTGATAATTCATATGCAGATCACTGCTGCTGCAAACCATTTTATATAAGTCGTGCAGCTTTGAGTATTGCACAGGCTCAGGGGAATTTTCTGAATTCAGACTGATCCACATAGCGGGACGAACACCGATTCTGAACGCAAAATGACCGTAATCGATTCCTTCAAAATTGATCGTACCATCCGGATTTACATATGAGGCATAATTTTGCTCTTTTCCTGTTGTCCGAAGTCTCCAGCCGATATACCCATATTCCTCATCATAAATCCAGCTTGAAGCGGATACCATACCATCATGTATATCCATCTTTCTGTATCCCTGTAAGTAATCAGTCATTTCACATTTCGTGGTGTCTGAATCCATATACATTTCAACTTCTTCGATACTGAGGCAGAAAATTCTGTCTTTTGTATCGTTCCCTCCCGCGGTTCCGAACTTAGAATTATCCGGAGTATTGTTAGTCACTTCAAGGATCCGTTCCTTTTCCTGTTCACTGAAAGCGGCTTCAAAGAATTTCCGGTTCAGCCATACACGAGTTCCTGATGATTCCCAGGCAACCGAATTTGATTTGTGAAAAGGATCTTCGTGCAAATAATTTACATCCAAAGCATACCTGCTGAGCAGAAGCGCACGTTCATCCTCAACTGCCAGCACGATCCACTCCATTGGTTCCGCATTGACATGGTATGAATCCCAAATCTGCATCCATTTTCCAATAAAAACGGAATCTCCGGGTTGGAGATCTTCTGCCAAACAGACGTTTGCTATGAGGATTGCAAAAAGGAAAATCAATACTGACAGAAAAGTTTTTTTCATGTTCTCTCCTTATAATGATTCATTAGCTTCAACTTGATTTGATCCGCGATCCATTTGGCGCTTCTCATTTTTTAATTCCATGTCCGGCTGCATCATGTTCACCCTTTTCACTTTTCTTATTCCTTCTTTCCGTGGGGAAAAGTTTGGTCAGAGGAACTTACTGATTCGATCATATCTGTTTTCTTTTTATGATGATAAATTTTTCGATCGTCCCATTTTTGCCCGGGAAGCAACAAGTCGTCATTTCTGATACAACAAAGCTGATAAGTCATTGGAAAAAGATGATAATTGGTGAAGCGCCCGTCAAGAATCTGATATGGTTTTGCTCTCTAAAGCAAAATTCCGGGAAAAAGCACACTTT
>CAVESB010000134.1:0-3678 GCA_963618265.1 bacterium | reverse complement strand
CGATTGTTCGGATGATGATGGAGCCGATGATCGTGCCGGAAAGGCTGAACTTACCGCCCGACATGTTCGTACCGCCGATAACGACCGCCAGGATCGCGTCCATTTCGTAGTTCAGACCGGCATTGTTGGAGTCGTTTGACATGATGCGGCTGGAGTAAATCAGACCGGAAATTGCGGAGAGAAGAGCGGTGATGGCGTAAACAATGATGATAACCTTTCGCGCATCAATACCGGCGAGACGGCTGGCGTTGCGATTGATACCGACGGATTCAACGAAGGTTCCGAAGGCGGTTTTACGAACAAAGATCATCATCAGTGCCGCGACAACGATCGTTATGATGATTGGCATGGGCAATGCCAGGAAACTTCCCTGACCGATGACACGGAAAGGAGAATACTGTGTGGTGAACTGCTTGCCGTCGGTAACGATTTGAGCGACGCCGCGTCCGCAGACCATCAGGATCAGTGTTGCGATAATCGGCTGAATGTTGCCGACAGCGATAAGAAATCCGTTGAACATGCCGATCAAAATACAGACCGCGATCGGGACAAAAATGGCGAAAAAGAACGGCTTCACGGTGTAATCACCCGGAGTGTTGTAGACGCCTACATCCCAGCGCATGAATTTGAGAGCAATGGCACCTGAAAGCGCAACCAGAGCGCCCACCGAAAGATCGGTTCCGCCAAGTGCGATGACCAGCGTCATACCCAGGGCAATGATGGTGATTTCGGCGGAGCGGTTGATAATATCAATGATCGAACCGTAAAGCATTCCGGTCGCCGGCTGATAGCTGATTTTGAAAAAGTCCGGACGGATAATCAGACAGACGAGCAGAATCAACGCTTCCGCGACTACTGCCCAGAAAATTTTAGATTTGGTAATATCCGATAAGTTGAATTTATTTTTTTTCATGCGCTCACCTCTTTCTCTGAAGTCGAGCCTTCAGCAATGATATTCAGAATGTCCTGCTGTGTGCAACCTTCCCCGTCGATTTCAGCAACTTTGTGACGGTCTCTCATCACTTCAATGCGGTTGGAGCAGCGGATGATCTCATCCAGCTCGGAGCTGATGAAGATGACCGACTGACCATTGTCACACATTTCCAACATCAGACGCTGAATCTCAGCTTTTGCTCCGACATCAATACCGCGGGTCGGTTCGTCAAGGATCAGCACGTCCGGATCGGTGGCCATCCAGCGGGCAAGGATCACTTTCTGCTGATTGCCGCCGGAAAGTTCGCTGATTTTCTTTTCAGCGTCCGGTGTGGCAATTCCAAGAGCTTTGATATATTTATCAGCAAGCTCATCCTGTTCCTTACGGCTGATAGGATGCAGGAAACCTCTGCGAGCCTGCAGTGCCAGGGAAATATTTTCACGGATGGTAAGGTCGCCGATGATGCCGTCGCGTTTACGGTCTTCCGGACAGAACGCGATTCTGTAGGCGATCGCGTCATGAGGCTGCTTCAGGCTTACCGCTTTGTCTTTGATTTGAATTGAACCGGTTTCCGTTCCTTTGACACCGAACAGCATTTCCGCTGTTTCCGTACGCCCGGAGCCCAGAAGCCCGGCAAAACCCATCAGTTCACCCTTCTTCAGACTGATGGAGATATCTTCAACCGACCCCCTGATGCCGATATGGCTGGCAGTCAGCTGATAAGGCGCGTCCGGATCAACATTGGCACGTTTCAGGTTGAAGATCGTGTCCATATCCTTACCAACCATCTTCGTGACCAGTTCAATTTTGCTCAATTCATCAATGTTGTAAGAGCCGACCAGCTTACCGTTGCGAAGAATTGTCATGCGGTCGGAGATTTCATAGATCTGATCAAGGAAGTGCGTAATGAAGATGATACCCAAGCCCTCTGCTTTCAGTTCCCGCATGACATTGAACAGCAGCTTCACTTCTTTGTCATCCAAGGATGAAGTGGGTTCATCGAGAATCAGAATCTTGGCTTTAATGTCGACCGCACGGGCAATGGACACCATCTGTTGTATCGCGGTGGAATAAACATAAAGCGGACGGGTCACATCAATGTCCAAATGGAACCGCTTCATAAGTTCTTCGGCTCGTTTATTGATCTCTTTCCAGTTTATCTGTTTGTGCTTCATCGGCTGACGGCCGATGAAAATATTTTCGGCGACAGTCAGGTTGGGGCACAGGTTGATTTCCTGGAACACGGTTGAAATACCCATCCCAATGGCATCCTGCGGGGAGGTCGGTTCAATTTCTTTTCCGTCCAGAATAATCTGTCCGGCATCTTTGTGATTCACGCCGGTCAGACACTTGATCAATGTTGATTTACCGGCACCGTTTTCTCCCAACAGGGAATGAACCTCGCCGGCTTTGAGATTGAAATCCACTTTATCCAGTGCTTTTACGCCCGGGAAACTGATTTCGATCTGCTTCATCTCGAGAATATAATCGTTTGCCAAGGGGTCCTCCTTTTGAAAAATACGGAACGGAAGAGTTTTATCCGTACAAGCGGGACTCATCCGCCCTGTATTTTGAAGCTCCCCGTAAGGGGAGCTTCAGGATGATTAGATTGATGGATTAGTATTGGCGTTCGTCGATGACATCCGCGGCCTTGATAGAGGTGGTGGTGCCGCCGTCATTGTCGGTGAGCACAACGCCGCCGTCCATATCGTAGACGAATTCTTCCGGATGGACAACCTGCTTTTCGAATTCTTCACCGGCTTCGAGGCGTTCGATGAAGCTTTCGACGGTCGGACCGTACAGCGGGGTGCATTCAACGGTGCAGTTCATTTCGCCGGCAACGATGGCGTCAAAGGCGGCCTTCACGGAGTCACAACCGACAATGATGATGTCCTTGCCCGGTTCCAGACCGGCGGCCTTGATGGCATCGATAGCACCGAGAGCCATGTCATCGTTCTGGGCGATGAGGACGTCAATCTTATCAAGGGACTTCAGCCAGGATTCCATAACGGCTTGACCTTCAGCACGGGTGAAGTTACCGGACTGCTGGGCAGCCAGTTTCATGAAGGGATAAGCTTCCATGGCAGCGAGGTTACCTTCGGTGCGGCCGACCTGAGCGTCAGCACCGGTCGTACCTTCCATAATAACGACCTGGATGTCTTCGCCGTCACGGCCAAGGGACTTCAGATATTCACCGGCCCAGGCAACCTGACGATAACCTTCTTTGACAAAGTCACCACCGAAAGCGGCAACGTAGTCAATCTTGTCAGCGCAGGAGGGCATGCGGTCGAGGAGAATCAACGGAATTTCAGCTTCATTGACTTCGGCAAGAACTTCGTCCCAACCGGTGTTGACAACGCCGGTGAAGAGAATGTAATCAACACCCTGGGTGATGAAGTTGCGCAGAGCGTTGATCTGATTTTCCTGCTTCTGCTGAGCGTCATCGTAAACCAGAGTCCAGCCCTCATGATTTTCAATGGTGCTGTTTACACTGTCAGTGTTGGCAGTGCGCCAGTCGGATTCCTGACCGATCTGAGAAAAGGCGATGGTGAGATCTCGAGCCTGAACGGCAACACAAGAAAACGCCAGAACGACAAGAAGGACGACAAACACTAATTTCTTCATAATATAGCTCCTTTGTTTGATTGTTCTCGATCGCGAGAATTTTTTGATTGACTTTATTGTAAATGAAGCCGCAATTTTAAACAATCAATTTTTTTCGCTGATATCAAGGAAAATTAACG
>CAVESB010000133.1:0-3704 GCA_963618265.1 bacterium | reverse complement strand
CCCCGCGTGGACTTTCACCACAGATTGACGGCATGCCCGTCATACCAAAAAAACTCACGTGTTGCGTGAGCTTTTTTTGTATCCGCTTCGGAATTACATCCGCGGGAGGACTTCTTTCAGGATAGAAATGAT
Organism: bacterium; assembly: GCA_963618265.1. GTDB lineage: Bacteria > Chloroflexota > Anaerolineae > Anaerolineales > Anaerolineaceae > Flexilinea. The sequence goes on along the minus strand of CAVESB010000133.1, from coordinate 3,572 downwards.
CTTCGGTCCGATAATATTTGCAGATTCAAGGACTTCGGTATGCGTCGTCTGCGCTTCACCGTTGTCGCTGTTCTTGTTCGTAATGCCGGAGAAGGCAAGGACGCGCATCCCGGCGTGGCGGGCAACGATCACTTCAGGCGCGGTAGACATACCGACAGCGTCACCGCCCCACATGCGCAGAGCGCGGACTTCGGCAGGCGTCTCAAAAGAAGGACCGCTCAGCCAGACATAAACGCCTTCATGCAGTTGAATGCCGTTTTTCACCGCCGCTTCGCGGGCAAGCTGCTGATATTCGCGGTCATACGCCTGGGACATATCCGGGAAGCGAAGTCCGAATTCGTCAATATTCGGACCCCAAAGCGGGTTGTTGCCGGCGAGACCGGGGAACGCGATATGGTCGGTGATGAGCATCACATCGCCCGGATGGTAGAAGACATTCAAACCGCCCGCAGCATTGGTCAGAATCACAGACTTGACGCCGAGAAGCTTCATGACGCGGATAGCGAAAGTACACTGACCCATTGAGTTGCCTTCATAGAAATGATTGCGTCCCTGCTGGCAGATGACCGTGCGTCCGCCCAGTTTGCCGATGACCAGACGACCCTTGTGCCCCATAACCGTGGAAAGAGGCCAACCGGGAATGTCTTTATAGTCGATAATCACGGGATCTTTCCCGGGTTCAATGCCTTCAACTTCATCCGCAAGCTGTCCAAGCCCGGAACCCAACACAAGACCGATTTCCGGCTCAAAACTGAGCTTACTCTTGATAACATCGGCAGCTGCCTGATACTCTTCGTATGTATAAGTACGCATAAATCACCCTCCATTCGATGTGATATATCCATTATAACCGAAGCCCATCCGTTTAGCATAAACTGCCGTCAAGGTGAGATAAATTCTCAAGAGCTACAATCAATTGCTTTTAAGGAGGTTCGCAATATTCGGACTTTTGATGCTAAAACAATTGTCAGACAAATGTTATTGTTAATATATGAAGAGAGGCAACAACAAAGCATGAAAAAAGGATTTCTGTTTGTACTTGCGGCTCTGCTGCTCATCGTCTCCTCTGCTTACGCACAGCGCAACAGCGCAAACGGTTCAACACTTCTGCTTTTTCTCAGTGACGAATCAGATTTCGTTCCTGCATTTGGATCAGATACGTTTTTTGCTTTGGGTATCTGATCAAACAAAACCAAGTTTTACATGTCCTTTATCTGCGCTTTGAGAAACAACACGGTTCTACCCATTATTCTGTAATGACTTCTGTTGACGTATCCCGGAGTTCGTTTTTTATCACCATCGGTTGAATCCCTTGACGGTCTTCATGCTGCATAAGTAAAATTTATCCGCATTAATACACTTATATCAGATTTTCGCCAACAACTGCATTAAGTCAGACTTCCAACACACAGCATTGACAGCAGAAATACAAAAAGAGCCGGAGCTCATTCAAGTTCCGGCTCCTGCATGGTACTTATTTGTATTGATTCAGAATTTCTTCTAATTTTCCGTTTTCCTTGATTTTTTCCAAGCCGTCATTGATCGTGTCCAAGAGCTCCGTGTTTTTGGGGCAGACGGCGATGACATATTGTTCTTCCGAGACAGGATCGCCGATCTTTAACACGTTGTCATATCCGCCGAGCGCATAATCCACTTGAATGACATCTCCAAGAATAGCATCCACCTCACCGTCGTCCAATGCGATCACGAGGTCATTGTATCCGGCAAATGTATCGATTTCAAAATCATTCTCCAACTGCATCCGCTTGGCGTGCGTCTCACCGGTAGAACCCTCTTTGGCACCAAGGTATTTAATCTCGTCAACAGACGTAATACCGGAATCCGCAAGTACATAAATCGCTTGTTCACTGATCAGGTACGGTTCACTCATGAGCAATATCGCCGCACGCTCATCGGTATAAGAAATGCCGGAAATAGACAGATCCACATCACAATTCTGTACACTTTTGAGGATGAGATCAAAATCCTGCCGGATAAATTCGATTTCGAAACCTTCGACTTCCGCAATAGCGCGGATAATATCGGGATCAATGCCCTGAAACTGACCATTCGCATCAATATATTTAAAAGGGACCGTGTCGGTATTGACAGCAACGACCAATGGATCCGCGAAGCATGAAGCAGCAGACAAGAGCGTCAAAACTGCGATCGTGAACAATACTATTCTCTTCATTCGATAATTCCTTTCCGTAATCATTCAAGCATTATACTCGATATTTAATACGAATTTCAGACAAAAGAGTTTTGCTCATACAGACGCAAAACTCTTATCCAATTCGACAAAAAACAATCAGCGTTCTTCGCGGAAGTACGGCAGACCCAGTGACTTCGGAGGCTGATTCTCAACCTTATGCTGCAGGGAGACAAAGATGAGCACACCGAGTGTAGCGAGATACGGAAGCATCTTGAAGAGCTCCTGTGAGCTGCGGGTCAATCCGCTGATGTAGAAATACATCCAGGAAAGCATACCGAAGAGGTAAGAACCCCAAATCGCGCGCATCGGACGCCAGGAAGCGAAAATAACAAGGGCAACGGAAAGCCAGCCCAAGCCTTCAATAAGACCCGCGCTGTCCCAGGTACCTTTGACGTAATCCATCACATAGTAAAGACCGCCGAGGCCGGAGATTCCGGCGCCGATACAAGTGGAGAGATACTTGTACTTCGTGACGTTAATGCCGACCGCGTCCGCCGCCGCCGCATCTTCGCCGACAGCGCGCAGGTTCAAACCGACCGTTGTACGGTTCAGGAACCAGCGGATAATAATAGCAAACACGATAGCGAGGTATGCCATAAACCCATAGGAGAAGAAGATGCTGCCGACAACCGGAATCTTTGACAAGAACGGAATCTGTGTACGAATCGCTTTGCTGGTGACAAGAACATTGATCTGACCGACACCACCCGCCAGTTTGTTCAGGGAACCGCCGTAGAAGTTAGCGAAACCGGCGGCGAAAATATTGAAAGCCAAACCCATAATGTTCTGGTTGCAGCGCAGCGTTACCGTCATGAAAGCAAAGAGCAAGCCGCTCAGCATAGACGCGATGACCGCGCAGACAATGGCAATAATCACACAAAGAAGCGGACTCGCATTCGCACCCATAGCGCGTTCATAAAAGAAGGTTCCAATCAAACCGGCGATGCCACCCATAAACATCGTGCCCGGGACGCCAAGGTTCAGATTGCCGCCTTTTTCCGTCAGGATTTCGCCAACCGCACCGAAGAGAATGACGGTACCAAATACAACAGACGCATTGATCAATGAGATAAATTGTGTCATTTCGCCGCCTCCTTATTTGTTGAGCTGCGCAGATTGACCTTGAAGTTGACAAAGAATTCAGAGCCAAGCAGGAAAAAGAGGATAATACCCTTGACAACATTGGAAACATAATCCGAAAGCTGATACTGAGAAGCAATCTGCATCGCACCCTTTTCCAAGAAGACCAGCAACAGAGAAACAGCCGCCATCACGAAGGAATTAAACTTGGACATCCAGGCGACGATAATGGTAATAAAACCGCGTCCGCCGGCTGTATCGGTGGAAATCGTATGAC
>CAVESB010000132.1:0-3744 GCA_963618265.1 bacterium | reverse complement strand
TTCCAAAGGCAGGGTGAAGTAAAACACCGCGCCTTGTTCCCCGTCGCTCCGATTTCCCGCGCGAATCTTTCCGCCGTGCGCTTCGACTATCGCTTTGCAGAGGAAAAGACCGAGCCCGGTTCCCTTCACTTGGTTGAAAGTCTCCTTCGCGCGATAGAATCTGTCAAAGGCGTGCTTCGCTGTTTCTGCCGAAAGCCCGGGACCTCCGTCGATCACCGATACCTCAGCGAAATTGTCGACCACCTCTCCCTTGATGAGAATATCCGATCCTGCGGCGTATTTGATCGCGTTGGAAATAAGGTTCGTCAGCACTTGACGGATACGGTCTTCATCTGCGTTGACAGTGGGAAATACTTCCGGAAAGTCCAATCTGATTTTGTTCTCACCGCACTGCGGCTGCATATGCTTACGGACAGATTCCGCCAACTCGGGCAGGAAAAAGTCGATGCAGTGCAGCTTTAAAGTGCCTGCGTAGAAACGGGAGGCATCGAGAAGATCGTTAATCATTCCTGTCAAGCGATCGGCTTCTTCCTCAATGACATTAAGCGAGTCGCGAATTGTCTCTTGATCCCAATCCGCGTCCTGCAGGTTCAATGTAGAGGCGTAGCCCTTGATAATCGCGACCGGCGTTTTCAGTTCATGGCTGATCGTTGAAATGAAGGTGTTTTTGAGATCGTCGGCCTCTTTAAATTTCGAGATATCCCGTACAAGCGCGATAATATTCAGAATCTGACGGTTGTTGGAAGACATAATCGGGGTGTATGTAATATTTACAGGCACTGTCTTCCCGGAATGATACAGATAAATCGATCCCTGTACCGTATGCCGTGAATCCGGACTGAGTGGCCAGCCGCCGACTTCCGCTTCGTCGAGCGCGATGCCCGAGTCAATCGTCTTAAATCGGATCAGGTCGTCGTGATAACAGTTCGAAATATCGGAACCATCAAGGTTTAACATTCGGCGTAATGACGGGTTGATCAGTGTAACTTTGTGCGAGACGGTCATCACCATCAGCCCATCAGCGACAGCTTTGATGATTGCGTCAAGTCTTTTCTTCTCCTCCAGGTTTTCCGTGTACAGCTTCGCGTTGTTGATCGCGATCGCGGCCTGATTCGTGAACGCCTTCATCAGCACTTTTTCGTTAGCGGAGAAACTGACTTTATAGGAGCGAAACACAACAATTGCGCCGATCAATTTGCTTTGCAGCATCAAGGGGAATCCGACGCCGTCCGCAATTTCCGGATCGTTCAAACTGCGCATCCGCTTAATCAGCATATTGAGCGCCATAATATCCGTAAAGTCATCCGTGTCGGAAACGACACCGGACATTCCGGAAAGATAAGTTTCGATATAAGCAAGGTTGGATTCCGAGATGTTAAGCTGTGTCTGGATTTGCCATCCCTTGCGGACGCTGTATAAAGCGATGAATCCCGATTCCCCGCCGACAAGGTCCACAGCCATCTGCAGAACCAGCCATAACAAAGGCTCGATTTCAAGTTCCTGTGTCAGGATCTGGGCAATTTTAATCAAATAATCTCTCTGGCGTATTCGGATGTCCTGAAGCATGTTTATTCCCTCTCAGTCGAGAATCGTTCCGACATTTCACACAAAATCATTGTTCTCAATTATAATATTGTTGTCAAAACAGAGATATGATAAGGAGCTCCTTTCGGATTCGTTTATGAAAGCCTTGGTTCTTTCCGAATACAAAAAAATCCAATACACCGATGTCGTGAAACCGATACCCGCGGCGAATGAAGTGCTGATCCGCGTAAAAGCGTGCGGCATTTGCGGCTCTGATGTGATGGGCTATGATGGTTCTACCGGCCGCCGGCAGCCCCCTGTTGTGATGGGACATGAAGCCGGCGGTGTAATTGAGGAAGTCGGCGCAAATGTCACGGATTGGAAAGTCGGCGACCGTGTGACTTTTGACTCAACGATTTTCTGTAATGAGTGCGAGAACTGCCGGCATGGGGATGTCAATCTTTGCGAGAACCGCCGTGTCATTGGCGTCTCATGTGACGAATATCGGCGCGACGGTGCTTTCGCTGAATATATCGCACTGCCCGCGCATATCTTATACCACATTCCCGATAATGTAACCTTCGATCAGGCCGCCATGATTGAGCCGATGTCGATCGCTTTTCATGCCGCGAACCTTGTGCCGCATAAACTCGGTGCGACTGCCGCGGTTGTCGGCTGCGGAAAAATCGGTATGCTGTTGATTCAAACGCTGCGTGCTTATGGATACGGAACAATCATTGCTGTAAAGAAATCCGACACCGGTACGGAACTGATTCGGGAACTCGGGGCTGATTACTGCCTGACCGGCAAAGATGACGTAAATCAGCGTGTTTCCGAAATCACAAACGGAGAAGGCGTTGATGTCGTTTTCGAGGCCGCCGGCAATGAAAAGACAATCAACCTCAGCATTGACATATGCAGACGAAACGGAGATATTGTGCTTGTCGGCAATACCTCACCGAAGATCACGATCCCGCTTCAGGCGATTGTCACGCGTCAGCTGAACCTTCACGGCTCTTGCGCGTCCGCGGGTGAATACCCCGCCTGCCTTGAGATGATTGCGCGCGGCACCGTAAATGTTGATAAACTCATTGGGCATCGAGTTCCTCTTTCCGAAGGTCCATACTGGTTCGAGAAGCTCTATTCAAATCCCGATGATAACCTCAAAGTGATTTTGAATCCATAGGAAGGCAAGCAAGATTATGCGAAAGATTGTTGTGGCATTTGACCATGCAGGAGTTGAACTGCGTAAAGTTGTTGTTGATACCGTTCGAAATTGCGGCTGTGAGGTCATTGATGTCGGCACGGATACAAGCGCAAGTGTTGACTTTCCGGATCATGCTTACGCCGGTTGTCAAATCATTTTGAGCGGGGAGGCTGATAAAGGTATCTTCGTCTGTGGTTCCGGTGTCGGAATGTGCTTGGCTGCGAATAAGGTGCCGGGCATTTATGCTGCGGTTTGCCATGATGTTTATTCAGCCCATCAAGCCGTTGAGCATGATGACCTGAATGTCCTATGCCTTGGTTCCCGTGTGATCGGGGCGGAACTTGCGAGAGAATTGATTGAGGCATATCTCGGCGCGAAATTCAACAATAAGGAAAATCAGATCCGCAGAATGGGCAAAGTCCGCGCAATTGAGAACGGCACTTATCAGCCCATGAAAAATTCCGTCAAGCTCTTCAAAAAGGGCGTTTCTGTTTGGCTGGATAACATTCAGCGCGGAGAATTGCAGAACGGTAAGATCGCCGCTTTGATTTCTGATTCGACAATTCGAGGAATGACGACAAATCCGAGCATCTTCAAGAAGTCCATCGTTGCTTCGAGCGATTACGACAACGCACTGATTCCGCTGGCTCTTTCCGGAAAAGAGGCTGCGGAAATTTATTCCACGCTTACGATTGAAGATATTCGCGATGCCGCCGATCTTTTCAGAGATCTCTATGTCAGCTCCGATGGTACAGACGGATTTGTCTCAATCGAGGTCAATCCGACGCTGGCACATGACTGCGAAAAGACGATCGAGGATGGGAAAGCACTTTGGAAGGCTGTCAATCGTCCGAATCTGATGATCAAAGTTCCCGCGACAGAAGAAGGAATTCCCGCGATTACAGAATTGATCGCATCCGGCATCAATGTCAACGCGACGCTGATTTTTTCGCCTGAGCGTTATATTGATGTTGCTGAAGCATATCTTATCGGTCTGCAACAGCGCATTGACA
>CAVESB010000131.1:0-3762 GCA_963618265.1 bacterium | reverse complement strand
GTATAATTGTCTTTTTCCTTTCCGCTTTTGCGCTTTTCTATAAAAAATTTGCTAATTTCTACACAATTCCACGCATATTTTCTCTAAAATGTCATTTGTCAGGGTCTTAATAATGTATATCATCGCCGGTTCTCATGCAGTATCTAGCCCATTCATAACCTCGCAATAATGATTCAAGTGAGGGCGGGGAAAGATTGATTATAATAGAAGCGAACAAAAACCGAATGTGACCGATTTTTACAGTCAGGAAAACAGCATCGGGTTTTTTTGTTTATTAATTTATGGCGAATTTGAAAAGCTAAAGGAAAAAAATGGGAAAAAACTTTATTGAAGCAAAACTGTCCAAGAAGATTGGCGCCTCCAATCCGATCACTTCCCGCTCCCGCCTGATGGCAATCGCGAACGGGCTTGATGATGTCATCCTGCTCGGTCGCGGCGACCCCGATCTTGATACGCCGCTGCACATCAAGGAAGCCGGCAAAAAAGCCATCGATGAGAACAAGACTCATTATACCGATATCCGCGGTATTCCTGAACTGCGCCAAGCCATTGCCGATAAATACAAGACTCAGAACCATGTCGAATACGATCCCGCGACCGAAATCATGGTTACCGTCGGTGCTCAGGAATCCATGTTTCTGGCTCTGTATGCGATCCTTGATCCGGGCGATGAAGTTCTGATCGGCGAACCTCGTTACAATGCTTATGACGACGCGATCAACATGGTCGGCGGCGTTGTGAAAGTCGTTCCCTGCAAAGAAGAAGAAAACTTCCTCATTACTCCCGAAGCACTCGAAGCCGCGATCACCCCGAAGACCAAGGCTGTTGTTATCGTAAACCCGGGCAACCCGGTCGGCTTCTATAATCCGGATCAGATCCGCGCTCTGGCTGAAGTGATCAAGAAGCATAATATTATCGTTATCAGCGATGAAATCTATGAACACATCATCTTCGACGGCACGCCGCTTCTTTCCTTCGCCTCCATTGAAGGTATGAAGGAACGCACAATCACCTTCAACGGTTTTTCAAAGGCCTTCGCTATGACCGGCTGGCGCTGCGGTTACATGTGTGCTCCGGCGCCGTTCTGCGAAAAGCTCACCGAATACGCCCACACGCTGTGCATTTGCGCCCCGACTCCGACCCAGTGGGCGGCTCTGAAAGCTTACACCGGCTCTCAAGATTGCGTTGAGGAATACCGCAATATCTATCGCGGCCGTCTGCAATACATGTCCAAGATTCTCGATAACTGCGGTCTGACTTACATTGCACCGCGCGCCGGCTTCTATCTCTGGACCGATGTTTCCACTTCGGGGCTGTCTTCCTATGACTTCTGTGAACTGCTGCTGAAAGAACAGAAAGTCCTTGTCTTCCCGGGAGATCTCTACATGGATCCGACCGGAAAGTACATCCGTATTTCCCTCCAGACCCCGACCGATCGTCTGGAAGAAGCGGGTCGCCGCATTGCGAAATTCTTCGCCGAACACAAGAAGTAATCAAATTCGATTTACAGAAAAAACGGGACTCAAACGAGTCCCGTTTTCTCATAAAGAAATGCGTACAGTTAAATCACTGCACGCACACACGAAGAGGGCATCGCAGAATCCTCTCTGTACTTTATTCAGTGTATCCTACTGCGCCACCGGTTTGCTGCGTACGGAGATATCGAAAGTGACCGCCGTGAAATAACTGTTCTTTTCCTGCATTTCACTGCCGTACTCTAAATCCAGAATTTCCAGATTCATCAGCAAGGTCCGAGTCTCAAGCGTATACACGGCATTCTTACGTATCAAATTGCAGCTGCCATGTTGACGCAAGCACTCGGAAATTTTCTCGTTTTGTGCCGCGAAATCACTCAGAAGGTAATTTGTCGCGGTGTGAATATCATCACGGTCAAAAAGCCAAATTTCAAAAGCCGTAACCGCTTTCGGCTCAGTGTTGTTCAAAGTCTCGCCAATGCCGATACCGCACTCACCACGGAAGTTATCGCCCTGGTCAATGGAAAAAATCTCATCAAACATATCATTGCCAATGCGGTATGTCGATTGGTAATGAATGATCATATCGTTCTGCGGCTCGTCTTCCTCCGGTGCTTCCGGCTCCGTGATAAAATCCACAGCCGGCTCGGTCGGACTTTCATCTAAAGCGGTTGAGACCGTATTCGCGTTACGGATCATCTTCAAAAGAGGATCGTCGGATTCCAGTGCAGATTCATCCTCAATCAACGGGTTGGGAATGTCCTGCTTCTCCGTTTCCGACACTTCGGCCTCCTCTGCCTTCAGCATGTCCCCTTCACTATCCCGAATATCATGACGCGAATCCGTGAAACGCAAACTGTATCCCGAAGCTTCCGGTTCTGCGTCCTTCAATCCGATTACGACACTCTCATGCGCAGGTACGGCTCGCTGATCCGGTTCGGCTTCTTCGTCGGGGATGTTGTTTTCCGACTTGAAATCATCATCATCATCATCTTCTTCTTCTTCGGAGAGCTTTTCGACATATTCCGTCTCTTCTGATACCGCGTCCCGAACCGGCATTGCGGCAGATTCACCTGCATCATTGCTTATGTCAGGATCGTCTTCCGACGGGACTTCAATCACATCGGGTTCGTCCGAATCCGCCCGACAGCTCGGCTCTTGTGTGATCGGTTTCTTTTCAGGAACAGCGAAAAGACTGTCAAGGTTGAAATCAGGCGCGGAATCGCGGCTTTCCTCCTTCTTTTCAGGTTCATCCATCGAAGAGCGGTTCGTTTGAACCATGTTTATCGGAGTTTCGTCCTGAAACAGTTTGCTGACATTGTCACGCCGTTTTTGCTTTTTCTTTGTCTTAATCAACGAACCGGCATAAAGAACGATTGCCGCAGCAACGGCAATGATAAAGAGGATCAAGATCACTTTTCCCGCGCCGGAAATTCCTTTCTTTGGATTGGTCGGCGTTCCGGGGGCGGAGTTTGAAGTCGAGTCGGTGGTTTTATTGACGAATACTTCTTCCTTTTCGACTGCCTTCGCGAACGAAGCAATATCGTACGGATCAATAGATGTATCGGCTTCCATCAAGCGCAATGTTTTGCCGCTGTCACCTCCGAGATGAGAGAAACGCCATGCCGCCAATTGCGCGTCCCGGTTTTCGGTATATGCGTTGATTGTCATGCGAAGATAGTCTTCACGGATGATATCCGAATTTCCGGAAAGCGTCTTACCGTGATCCCGGAACAAGCTGAAAAACAATGACAGGAACAGGCAGACGATAACGCCGACCGCAATGCCCGTTTGGAACGGATATCTTTTAATTTTCGCGATAATCTTTTCTGTCATAAACTGTTCTCTCTCCCGCTTAATTTCGACAAGAATGCCGGGTTTTCTTTAATAATTATACATTCAATCTATCGCATGAAAGTATGAAATAGAGAAATAAAGGGCGTGTTTCTCAAAAATTGTGTTATAAAGAAAACAGGTTTTATTTGTCCGATTTTTTGAATACCCGGATAATATTCGCGATGCCGATCTCATTCTAAACATTTACGGAGCCCTGAGATATTGATGAAAAAGAAGGTTAAATTTACCATAACAGCTGTTCTTTTTCTGAGTGTCATTTTTTTCTTCATATCGAATAGCATAGCCTTTATCAAACAGCTGTCAACGGTTTACAGAGCCGCAATATCCCTCGCGTTTGGCGTTCTTACCGTCCTTGGTTTGAGCACTGCCGCCAAGCGTATCGCCGATTTTTTCTCAAAAAACAGCTTTTCCCGCTTTTTCATCGGCTTAT
>CAVESB010000130.1:0-3830 GCA_963618265.1 bacterium | reverse complement strand
ACTGAGGACATAGGACATCGGACGCTTTTCATAGTCTTCCCACATTTTGACCAAATGCCATGGGAACGGACGTGCGTATTCAAAGAAGAAGGTATAAGCATATTGCCAAGCGAGTTTCACCTGGTCTTCACTGAGCATCGCGCTCTTCGGGTCATCGAGAACAGAGCCCAACATTCTGTAATAGCTCACCCAGCTGTCCGGATCCATTGTAAAGCCGCGACCGCGGTAATGCGTCTGACCGGCGACGATCACAGGAACGCCGCTCATCGGCATTTCAAGACCCATCGTGGTTGTGTACACCAAGCCGACTGTCGCGATATCAACTAAGTCATAGGAATTGATTTTATCGGTCGGTTTGACCAGATGAATATGTGACGGCAGGATCGGCATCAATTTGTTGACGACATCGACCATGGACTGCCCATGCGTCAGAACTTCGCCCGGATGAACACGAATAACAAGCTGTGCGTCTTTCCGCTCGGCGAAATACTGAACCGTTCGTTCAATCCATTCCGCCATGTTCTTCGAGAAAGTCTGTCGGCCCAGCGTCAGGCTGTCGCCGAGAACGTTCGTAGCAAGGAACACAAGCGGACGGTCGTCCAAATTCAGCGCCTCGTGGATTTGTTTCGAGCCGACTTTGTCTGTTCCCTGCCAGCGGCGGGTGAAGTTTCCCCACAGGTCGGAACGTTGTCGAGCCGACACCATGTTGCGAATCCTCTCGAATTCCTCATCGGTCATCGGGATTTCCTTGCGAGCAGCCCACAGATCATCCGTTTCCTGACGCATAACTTCACGGTTCTGCGCGACCCAGAAATGCCTGCGCTGTTCACCGAATTCATACGTCGCGACAGGAATGTTCATCCACTTCGCAATACGGTACAGCACGCCCATTTCCTGAATGGTTCCGTTCGGGACAACGATATACTCGGGTTTGTTCGCCAACAGCCACGGATAAACCATTCTGGCGAAGTATTCATTTGCCGTCACGCGCATTTTATAGAGTTCGCTGTTTTTGTCGAAATCCTCAACCTGAAGCGTATATTGCGTATCATACGCGCTGACATCCTCAATGATCTTGGTGATCTCATCCGGAAGTTTCTTGAAAGAGGGATGAAGCGGAAGGAAAGAAACAGGTTTAATATATTTCTCTGCGTCTGCCAGAACTTTTTTGGTGTAAAGCTCCTGACGGCGCAAATCAAATTTATTCACGGACTTCTGCCAGTCGGAATACGGCAGATAGCCAAAGGTCACATCATGCCCCTGCGCCGCGAAATACAATGCCACGGTCGCGGCATGCTCAATCCAATAATGCAAAGACGTGAAAACAAAGATCTTCTTCGGTTCATCAATGGTCTTTTTGTTGTCTTCGACATCCTGAAGCATTTGCGGCAGACGTTCCTGAATATTTTTCAGGGAATAGCGCGTCGCGGGCTGCGATGTCTTCTTCAGCTGATTATAAAACTCAGCAGTCAACGGGATCTCACCTAAGATCTCGCGGATCGTCTCTTTGTAGTTGGGCATAGACTAAAGCCCTCCCTTCTCTTCTATTTCCCAGTTCAAGCGCGGACGAATCAGTCCGGTACGATTTTCGGGCCACTGAGTACCCGGCGCACCGGTGCCGTTCACGTTGAAGACCAATGCCTGTTCGTCATGGAAATAAGTTCTGATTTTAAAGATACTGGCATTGACGCCAATCACAAAACGACCTTCATTCAGCATATCCGCCGGGAGCGTACAACGGCTGACATAATGTCCCGCCGGGCGGGTACTGTATTTTTCAAATTTTTCAAGGTCGTCAACGTCAAAAGAAGTCAGCACGAATTCGCCTCTGGTACTGATGATGTAAAGACCGACGCGCAAACCATTCACAGGCTCGTCAAGGGTGTACTCAAACTCAATATGCAGCGGCTCAATCGAGCGAACCGTATCAGACACATAACCTGCATCGTTCAAGACGCGGATGCTCAGAGGATGGAACGGGCCGGTATCCTTCCCAATCTCATCATCATGCCATTCACGCTGTCCTTCCTGCGAAAAGCCGTGGGAGAGATAATAATCCACCGCCTCAGAGGTAGGTGCCTGCATAACGACTTTTCCATGCTCCAATACGACCGTCTGCTCCGTAAGGCGCGTGATCGCCGACATATTATGGCTCACAAAGAGAACCGTGCGGCCACGATTCGCCACATCGCTCATTTTTCCGATGCATTTTCGCTGGAATTCTGCATCGCCAACGGCGAGAACTTCATCCACAACCAGAATCTCCGGATCCAAATGCGCCGCGACAGCAAACGCCAGACGCAGATACATACCCGACGAGTAACGCTTCACCGGAGTGTCAATGAACTTTTCAACCTCGGAAAAAGCGATGATTTCATCCATTTTCCGCTCAATTTCGGTGTTCTTCATGCCAAGAATCGCGCCGTTCAGGTAGATGTTCTCCCGTCCGGTCAGCTCCGGATGGAAACCGGTGCCGACTTCCAGCAGGGATCCGACACGTCCATTGATCAGCGCGGAGCCTTCTGTAGGTTCGGTCACGCGGGAAAGAATTTTAAGCAGCGTGCTTTTCCCGGCGCCGTTTCGTCCGATAATGCCGATAGCTTTGCCCTGCTCCACATTAAAGCAGACATCCTTCAGAGCCCAGAAGGAGTTCTCATCGGTCATCTTCCCATGCAGACGGGATTTCGGATTCTTGATCAAACCGGTCAGCGTCTCGCGCAGGGTATTGTACTGCTGCGGAGCACCGCCGATGCGGTAGCGTTTGCCGATGTGATTGACTTCAACCGAATACTGACTCATCCTGCGCCTCCCTTAGATCAAATCCGCGAACTGTTTTTCCATACGACGGAAGTAGAAGAGACCGCCGACAAGAATCAGCAGAGAGATCAGAAGACTGAAAATCATACTCTGAATCGGCATGGCTGTGTAAACGCCCAGGAAAGCTGAACGAAAACCGTTCACAACGCCGACCATCGGATTCAGGTTATAGATAAAGGACCATTTCGGATTGGAAATCAGCGAGGAACCATAGGCGATCGGCGTAATGTACATCCAAATCTGGCAGATGAAAGGAACAATGTAACCGACATCACGATAGAGTACATCCGCCGCTGAGAACCACAAACTCACGCCGAAAGCCGTAATGACCGTAAGCAAGAGATAGTATGGGATCAGCAGAATATAGATATTGACGGAATAACCGTAATAAATCATCATGATGATGAGGATCGGCAACGCAACGAAGAAGTCTACAATACACGCGAGAACACTGGACAAAGGCAGGATCACGCGCGGGAAATAAATCTTCGTAATCATGTTGCGGTTGCTGACAAGCGATTTGGACGCACCGCGAATGGAATTATCAAAAAGCTGCCATGGAAGAAGACCGGCAATAGAGAACAGCGGGTAAGGAATGCCGTCCGAAGGTACGCCCGCCAAACCTCCGAAGAAAACAGAAAACACAACCATCGTCATGACCGGCTGAATAACAGCCCATGCCACGCCGAGGATTGTCTGCTTATAGCGAACCTTCAGATCTCTCCAGGTCAGGAAGAAAATCAGTTCCCTGTACTTGAAAAGTTCTTTCAGATCCACCATCTTAAAGCCGTTTGTGGGACGGATGAGAACACGGTGCTTTTCAATCTTTGCGTTATCCAATTCGTTATCCAATATTCATCCCGCTTTCTGTCACGCGTTCGAAATCGCTTCCGCTTCTTTCTCCGGGCTGACCTTATCAGCCGGTGTGAGATAGAAGAGTTTCAGTCCCATAATTCTGACGGTCGGAATATCCGGCGAATCGGTTTCGGCAACGGCAATATTCCGTTCCATAC
>CAVESB010000129.1:0-3845 GCA_963618265.1 bacterium | reverse complement strand
GAAGGTGGAAGAAGTTCATTTACAGAGGCTGATGTGTACCTTTTGATTATTCCTCGGGGGTGCGGACTTTTCGCTGATAAACAAGTTGCTGCTTACAAGGCAACAGCGCCGATCCCTTTTACTCACGGCTTGAGGGAGCGGCGCATAAAATTTCGGCAAACGCTCTGAACCAAGCTTTTTTGACGCTGAACTCCCTCTGAATGTCTGTCGAGCCGTGTTGACAGCCGACCGGCGGCGGGTTTCTCATTTATGCTTGCAGATAAGCGTTCATTTCGGACGGTGGAACCATGCCGCCGCCGGTTGACCAGACAAGGTGGGCGGCGTGGGGAACGGCGTGCGTCTCAATCTCGCGGATGCCGCGGAAACCGGCGCAGGCACTGGGTTCGATACGAATTCCCTCGCTGCTGTTCAGCAGGCGCAGGTACGCGAAAAGTTCTTCGTCTTTCACGCTGAGGCAGCCGTCGAGGATGTGCTTCATGCGCTGAAATACGAGTTCGGAGGCGCGGGTGACGGCGAGACCGTCGGCGGCAGTAACGCCGTTCAGTCCGAGGTCGGCGCAGCAAATCGCCGAGCCTTTGCCGGACGCCATCGCGACGAGCATGCAGGGAGCCTGAACGGGTTCGACGAAGTAACAGCGGACGGCGTTCCCGTAGATCTGTTTCAGCCCCAGGGTTATGCCGCCGGGACCGCCGCCGACGCCGCAGGGCAGGTAGACGCAGAGCGGATGTTCATTGTCAAAGCTGACATTCGCCGCGGTTAGCTGTGCTTTCAGACGCAGTGCCGCCGTGGAATAACCGTTGAAGAGCTCCTCGGAGCGTTCGTCGTCAATGAAGAAACTGTCGGGATCGGCTTCGGAATCCGCGCGTCCCTGTGCTACGGCGGCTTCGTAATCTTCGCCGGACTCAACGACGCGGACGCCCTTCGCACGCAGCAGATCTTTTTTCCATTGTCGGGCTTCGCGGGAGATGTAAACGGAGGTCCGGTATCCCAGCGCGGTGCCGATGATGCCGATACTCAGCCCGAGGTTGCCCGTGGAGCCGACGGCGAGCTTCTTCCCGGCGAGGAATCCGCGGGCGGGATCCTCAGCGATCTTGCTGTAATCCTCATTCCGGCGCAGCAGTCCTGCCTCACTCAGCAGTTCCTCGGTATGCTTCAGGACAGCGTAAATGCCGCCGCGGGCTTTGACCGATCCGCTCACCGGCAGGCTGTCATCCCTTTTCAGCAAGACGCGACCTGTGACAGGGATGCCCCATTGCGCAGAAAGCGCGGCGCCCATGGCAGGAATCTCCGTCAGCGGGGATTCGATGATGCCGCCGGCGGCTTGCGTTTCGGGGAAGCGGGCGGCGATCCAGGGCGCGAAGCGGCGCAGACGTTCCTCCGCGTCTTCCATGGCATGGACAGCCTCAGCGTTCCGCGGGTCGGCGGTTAGCGCGGGATTGCTCCAATATACCGGGACGGCACCCCGTATCATTCGTGTAAGTTCTGTGTCTGCTGTGTTCATTTGTCGGCTCCTGTGAGACAGTTGTCCCCTCGCTTGTCCGTGCTATCTGAGCACCGCGACGGCGGCGATTTCCGAAGTCTGCGGCGCGGGGTCGTAAGAGATCACCGTTTCAAGACGGCGGTTCAGGTTCAGCAGGCGGCGCAGGTCGCGGGCAAGAATTGCGGGATCTTCGCTGAGGTAGAAGATCTTCTCGGGCGAACGGACGCACAGGGCGCGCAGTTCCGGTTCGCTCAGACCGGACTTGCTTCCCTCAATCCAGATATACTCCCGCTTGGGGACGGGCAGTGCGCCGAGAACTTCCTGAATACTGCCGATGTAGAGTGAGACATTATCCGTATCGTTGAGGTTGAAAGCAAAGTCCTCGACGAGGTACTCGTCTTCCATCAAGCCGTTCACGGCCTTGCAGCGCTGACCGAGCCAACGGCTCCAAAAACCGGTTCCGCAATGAATGTCGAGCGCGGTGACCTCATGCATGTCGCCGAGAAACGGTTCGATGGCATGGCAGATGACGTCAAGGGCGGCGGGGTTGCGCAGGAAGGGACTGCTGTCAGAGGCACAGATCCGCTCTCCGGCGGCAGTCTGGCACAGGGTGCTGACGCCCGACATCACATAAGAAGAGTTCGGACCCGCGTAGACAATGGAGATATCGGTGTCGTTTTCCATCTCGTCCTCCGGCTTCTCGGATTCCCCGCGCAGGATGAGTTGAAGGTCGTCATCATCCCCGGCGCGGAGCTCAAGCTCCTTGATACCGCTGTCCGGTTCGAACGTGAACGAAGCCAGACTTTCATTCAGACATTCGGCGGCGATGGGACAATACGTCTGAAGTCTGACCGGATTCCCATGGTCATCCGGCAGACAGAAATTCCCGTCCTTATCAAGCCACAGACGCAGGTCACGCGACCAGTTCCATTCGGATGGAGAGGGCAGCATTTTCGGAAGCAGTTCCGCGGCGTTCTCTATCTCCGCCACACGGGTCAGATGATCCAGAAGAACCTCGCGCTTGGCGTGGAGCTGGTCGGGGTACTCAAGGATTTGCATGCGGCACTCGGCGCAGCGTCCGTAAAGCGGGCAGCGAGGCTCGATTCGCAGCGGGGATTTTCGCAGGAGACGCGTGACCTCCGCAGAAATAAAGCGCGCTTCACGGTCGGCGTAGCGGACGCGGGCGCGTTCCCCCGGCAGTACCTGTGCGGCGAACACCACACGTCCATCTTGGAGCTTGCCCAGCGCGTTTCCGCCGTTGGCCCAGCCGGTGAATTCAACTTCCTCTTCTTTGCAGTTCATAGCACATCTCCGATCTTTCAGTCTTCGCAACAATTCTAACATAAATCAGGTTTTTCTCCTGTGTGCATCCTGCCCGACTTGATATAAAATAGTCTTAGATATGCTGTATACTACCTTAGTATGGCGGTAATTTTATGAGAATTGCGGAGGGCAAAGTCCATGAAAAGAAACGGCGAACATCAAAAGCTGAAAATGCTTTATCTGATGAAGATCTTCTATGAGGAAACAGATGATTCCAATTTCCTTACAATGCAGGAAATAATTCAAAAACTGGAAGAAAACGGCGTTATGGCTGACCGCAAGACGCTGTATGTCGATTTTGACGAATTGCGGGGGTTCGGAGTCGATATCATCATGGAAAAAATCGGCCGGAATTTCTATTATCACATCGGAAGCCGTTATTTTGAATTACCTGAGCTGAAACTGCTGGTTGATGCTGTTCAGTCTGCGCGGGGAATCACCGATAAAAAATCCGCAGAACTCATCAAAAAGCTTGAGGGTATGGCCAGTAAGTATGAAGCAAAACAGCTGAATCGTCAGGTGTTCATTGCCGGCCGTATCAAAACAATGAACGAAAGCGTCTACTATAATATCGACTCGATTCACGAGGCCGTTTCCACTGACAGGCAGATCAAGTTCAAATACTTTAAATGGGATCTTCAGAAAAAAATGAAGCTGCGAAAAGAAGGCGACTGGTTCCGTGTCAGTCCCTGGAGCCTGATCTGGGATAACGAATATTATTATTTAATCGCTTATGACGCCTGGGACAACAAGATAAAGCATTACCGAGTGGATAAAATGCTGAACATTTCTCTTGCCGATGAAAAACGCGAGGGCAAAGAGCAATATAAAAAGTTCGATATTACCCGATACTCCAAGAGTCTTTTCGGTATGTTTGGCGGAGAAGAAACAAAAGTAACCTTGGAAGCCGAAAATTCCATGGTCGGTGTGTTCATCGACCGGTTCGGAAAAGATATCATGATCAATTCTGTCGATCAGGATCACTTCCGTACGACCGTGAATGTCTCGGTCAGCAGTCAGTTCCTTGGGTGGGTCATGGCAC
>CAVESB010000128.1:0-3920 GCA_963618265.1 bacterium | reverse complement strand
CACCGTGACCTTCGGCGGCAACTCCGAATCCGCCCGTGAGCGCAAGTTCAATGAGTATGTTGAGTCTTATAACACACTGGTCAGTGCCTATGAAAGCTATGTCTGGACTGCCGGCGAACCGACCGACACGGATTACGCCGTGGCGGAAGGCGCGGTACGTGTGGCGCAGATGGAATATGACGAAGCGCTGAAGGAATACCTTTCCTATGAGGAGATGCCGCGGACGAAAGATGTCGCCGCCGCCGTCACAAGCCTGAACAATGCGGAGACGAACTATAACAAGCGTTACATCATCGCTCAGTTCGACGGAACCGTCACTTCCGTGACTGCGGAAGAGGGACACTATGTAACCACGGGCACGACCGCGCTGCGCATTGATGATCAGAGCAGCATCTATATTCCGATTGACATTCCGGAGCTTGATGTGAACTCGGTCTATAACGGCGTACCTGTGGAAATTACGCTCGATGCTGTCTCGGGCAAGACGTATCACGGCACGGTTTACACCGTCGCCACAGCCGCTGACAGCTCGGAAATGAATACCACATTCTCTGCGATGGTTATTGTGGATGACCCGGATGACCAAATGTTCGCCGGAATGACGGCTGAAGTCAGTATGGCGGAAAGCACCAAAGAGAACGTCCTGCTTGTCCCAAGCTCCGCCCTGAGCTATGACAATGACAAAGTGACGTTGACTGTCGTCGGGGATAACGGGAACAGGACCGTTGAGGTCAAGGTCGGCACTGTCTCGGGCGGTATCTCTGAGGTTGTTTCCGGGGATGTCAAAGAAGGCGATCGGATCGTGGTCAGCTCCGTCAGTTCCGAGGTGCTTGAGCAACTCGGGCTGGATCCCGCAGAGTACATGAGCGCTCCGAACGCGATGCCGGAAATGCCCGCGGGCGAACAGATGCCTCCGCAGGACGGCGGCACAGCGGATCATACGAAATAAAGCAGCCAAATTTACAGGAGGCAGACAGATAATATGGATCATAAAATCGAAGTTACGAAGAAAAGCGTCTGGGGAACGATACTCACCGTCATTCTGATCATCCTGCTGATTGTGGGAATCGGGTCATTCCTGATCATGCGCCTGAACCTGAAAAATCAGCTCAGCGCCGCCGAGAACATGGCAAATAACCTGACCGTCACCACAACCAAGGTGAAGCAGGGGCAATTCGATCTCGTCCTTGACGACATTACGGGCACGGTTCGCTCCGCTCAATCGGTGACCCTGTATTGGCAGACGAGCGGCACGGTTGAGGATATTCTTGTCAAGGTCGGCGATCAAGTCACCAAGGATCAGGTTCTGGCTTACCTTGACGAACAGACGCTTGACCGGGATGTGCTGAATGCACAGCTTGATATTGTGGACGCGCAGGAAGATTATGATGAGCTGATCAATAACAGCGATAAGATCGCCTCCGCGCTTTCGACACTGGTCACTGCGCAGCAGACGCTTGAGGACGCGCAGACAAAACTCGACAGCATGGACATGTCCCGTGTGACGGATGTCAACCTGACCATTGCCCGTGACACCGCGACGCTTGCACAGCTCAACTACGATGATGCGGTTCGCAAGTTCGAGGAAGTCCGCGATGCCCCGGTTGATTCGGAAGGACGTCAGAAAGCCCTTGGCGATGTCAGCGGTTACCGCAGTGTCCGCGACAATGCTCTGGCGCAGTACAACTGGTATCTCGGTGAGATCGACCAGCTTGAGCTTCAGGCCCGCGAAGCCGCGGTTGAGCTTGCGAAAGCAGAGCTTGAGGAAGCGGAATATCAGTATCAAAAAGCACTGAACGGACCGACGGATGCGGAAAAGGAACAGGCCGCGGCAAAGATTGAATCCTATCAGACGAAGATCGACTCTTCCAAGATCATCGCTCCGTTTGACGGCACCGTCACGCAGATCGATGCCAAAGTCGGCGATGTCATCAGCTACGACTCCTCGGTCGCTGCGCGCAACATTATGGCGCTGCGTATTGACGATATCTCGACTTTCTACATGGACTTCGATGTCTCCGAGCTTTATGTCAATGACCTTGAGGAGGGTATGCCCGTTACAATGACGTTCGAGGCTCTCCCGGACAAAACCTACCACGGCGTGATTTACAATGTCTCCGATGTCGGCAGCCAGTCCGGATTTAATATCACCTTCAGCGCGACGGTCGCCATGACCGACGCTGATGAGAACATCAAAGCCGGTATGACTGCGGACGTGACCATTGAGATCAACAGCATTGATGACGCGAAGTATGTACCGCAGACCGCGATCCTTGTTGAGGACGGCAAATATTATGTCAATAAATACGATGCCGAAACCGGTGAATTGGTCGAGACCGAGGTTGAGGTCGGCATGATCTCCGGCACGAATGTCCAAATCATTTCCGATGAAGTCAACGGCGGTGATGAGATTCAGCTGGATGTCAATGACGACGACGATGAAGCCTTCGGCTTCCCCGGTATGCCGGGCGGCGGAGGCGGAATGCCCGGCGGCGGCGGTGCTCCCGGTGGCGGCGGTCCGATGTAAACGGCGCTGCAAGCATCGAAACAGGCAATACAGTGAAGAACGCCTTCCGAATTCGGAAGGCGTTCTTTTATTTCCGTATGTTCGTGCGTTATGCGATGTGCGTTCGGACTTTCGCTGCGACCATGTCCAAGGCGGCGATGTTGTGCCCGCCGCGGGGGACGATGATGTCAGCGTAGACCTTGGATGGCTCCACAAAGGCCTCATGCATCGGGCGGACGACATTGATATATTGATCGCAGACGGATTTCAGGGAGCGGCCGCGTTCCTCGATATCGCGGGTCAGACGGCGCATGAAGCGGATGTCGGCGTCCGTATCGACAAAGATCTTCATGTCCATCAGGTCGCGCAGCTCCTTCACGGCGAAAATCAGAATTCCCTCAACGAGAATGACCGGTTTCGGTTCAATGTGTTCCACTTCCTGCGAGCGCGTATGCTGTACGAAGTCATAGACCGGGATGTCTACCGCTTCGCCGCGGCATAATGTCTCCAGGTGCTTGATGAGCAGATCCGTCTCTAAAGAGTCGGGGTGGTCGAAATTGACCTTGACCCGCTCCGAAAACGGCAGATTGCTCAGGTCGCGGTAATAAGAGTCGTGAGATATGTAGACAATCCGGTTGGTCATCAGAGAGGCGACCAATTCGCGGGAGAAGGTCGTTTTTCCGGATCCGGTTCCGCCGGCGATGCCGATCACATAAGGTTTGCGTTGTGTTTCTTCCATAATCTTTTTTCCTGTCGTAACAGAATGACAGCAGCCGGATGTCCGACTGCTGTCATTAATTTACTTGTTTTGCTGTAATTCGAAGATGACGCCATCCTTTTTGACGAATGCCATCCAAAATGCGCCGTTGTCAAGTTTGGGGAAGATTACCTCGTCCGCCATGGCGATATAGGCATCAATGTCATCAACCCGCGCCGCGACATGAAAGACATTGCGCATTGATTCCGGAAATACGCAGTTGTCCAGATAGCGGCAGTATTCAATGGCAAACGGACTCACCTCGGGAGGGGTGAAATACAGCCCTTTCTTTTCGGAGAAAACCTCACCATCGCGGGACTCCCCGCTCGGGATGCCGACATGAATCAGTTCGAACATAACGCACTCCTTTGTTTATGGGAAATTCGGACGTATGGGGGGCGGAAACACGATCTTCTTTCCCGCTCCAAATCATCCTGATCATAATTATATCCGATTCCGCGCTTCTGCCGAACTTTCGCTGAAAAATCCCTCCGTCAATAGAAGCGGGTTACACTCGTTGTCTCTTGAACGGGAACGGCCGTTTCCGATTCAAAGGTGCATAAGCGACATCGGCGGCACGATTTCAGCGGGCGTAAAGCGAATTTGATGAATTTTGAAAAAGCCCTTGACAGATCAAAAAAGTTATAATATACTAAC
>CAVESB010000127.1:0-3925 GCA_963618265.1 bacterium | reverse complement strand
GCCGCCTTGAATCCGCGGATTTTGTCCTGGAACCGAAAATTGACGGCTTGACCACGGTACTGCGCTACGAGCATGGTGTGCTTGTTCAGGGTGTGACCCGCGGCGATGGTGTCGTCGGTGAGGACATCACAGCCAATGTGCGCACGATCCGCTCAATTCCGCTCTCTATCCCGATTAAGCCGACGTTGTATTCGGTTCCTGATGTGTTGGTGGTTCGGGGGGAAACTTTCCTTTTTAACTCCGACTTTGAGAAGCTGAACACGGAATTGGCATCGAAGGGGGAGAAAACTCAGCTGAACCCGCGCAATACGGCTGCCGGTTCGCTGCGGCAGACGAATCCCGAAGTTACCGCTCGCCGCCCGCTCTCAATTTACTGCTATCAAATTCTTTATTATGAGGGCGGAACCGTCCCTGAAACGCAGTGGGAGCGGCTTGCTTATTTGAAGGAACTCGGTTTCCCTGTCAGTGGGGAGAACCGTTATTATGAGAACTTCGAGTCAATGCTTGCAGGTTTGGATCGCTGGACGGAAGTCCGTGAACAGATTGACTTTGACATTGACGGTGTTGTCGTCAAGATCAATAATCTGCCCCTTGCTGAGGGACTGGGCTTTGTCGGCAAAGATCCACGCGGTCAAATCGCGCTGAAGTTTCCGGCGCGCGAAGTCACAACGACTTTGGAAAAAATTGAAATCAATGTCGGACGCACGGGTGTTTTGACGCCGACTGCCGTGTTCGAACCGGTCGTATGCGGCGGCGTGACTGTGAAACAAGCGACGCTGCATAACTTTGATTTTATCCGCGAGAGGGATATTCGGATTGGAGATCGTGTGCTGATCAAGCGGGCGGGTGATGTCATTCCTTATGTCATCGGACCGATTGCGGACGCCCGTAAGGGAACGGAGACAATCTATGAGCCGCCGGCTGTCTGCCCTGTCTGCGGACATAAAACCGAACGGCTGGAAGGAGAAATCGCGGTCTACTGTGTGAACGCCGCTTGTCCTGCACAATGCATCCGCAATGTGGAGCATTTTGCTTCACGCGGGGCAATGGATATATCGGGTCTCGGTATCAAAGTGGTGGAACAGGTTGTCAACGCGGGGTTGGTGTCAGATGTTTCTGAGCTCTATCTGTTGAGCAAACCCGCCTTGATGGGATTGGATGGGTTCGCGGAAAAGAAGGCGGAGAATCTGCTCGCCGCGATTGAGGCATCCAAACAGCGCCCGCTTGACAGACTGATTAATGCGCTGGGTATTCGCGGCGTGGGTGAGACGATGGCGGAATTGCTCGCCGGTCGCTTTGGTTCTATGGCTGGATTGGCGGATGCAGATTCGGAAACATTGCAGTCCATTGAGAGTATCGGTCCGAACATTGCTCAGGCCGTCATTGACTGGTTCGCGCAGGAGTCAAACCGTATGATCGTTGCCCGCCTTAAATCTTTCGGGATTGATCCCGTTGTGGAAATCAAAGAAACACCGGATCCTGCGTTGCTGCCGCTTGCAGGAATGAACATTGTTGTCACCGGTACGCTGACAGGGTATTCCAGAGACGGTATCAAGGCGCTTATCAAGGAAAACGGCGGGAAGTCTGTGGACAGCGTCTCAAAGAAAACGAGCTATGTTGTCGTCGGAGATAATCCCGGCTCCAAAGCGGAGAAAGCGGCTCAGCTCGGTGTTCCGATTATCTCTGAGCAGCAACTGCTTGAGATGATTAACCGATAGCAGCACTGTCAATAAAAGGGTGAAGCTTCGCCATTGGCACCCGTTTTATAAATGAAAAACCTTCTGTATCGGAATGCCCGATATGGAAGGTTTTTAGAGTCTTTCGGCTGTCGTGTTTATTTCCTGTCAATCGTGCCGAGGAGATCGTAATCGCCCAGGGCACCGGTGATTGTGACCGGGACAATTGAGCCGATTTTCGCTTTCCCGGAGACGAAGACGAGACCGTCAATTTCGGGCGCGTCGCGGAAGCTGCGACCGATGAGCATACCGTCATCCCGACGCCCTTCAATCAGGACATCCAGCTTCTTGTCAATGAACGTCATGTTGATGTCGTGGGATATTTCCTGCTGCAGGAGATAGATCCGCTCGCGGCGTTCTTCTTTGACCTCTGTCGGGACATCATCCGCATATTTCATGCTGGGTGTGCCTTCTTCCGCATAATACGGGAAGACACCCACACGGTCAAACTCCATCTCTTCAATGAAGTGATACAGCATCATGAAATCTTCCTCTGTCTCGCCCGGGAAACCTGTGATGAAGGTGGAGCGGATAGCAAAATCCGGCATACGGTCGCGGAATTTGTTAAGCGTGCGGCGTACTTCGTCCATGTCGCTCGGGCGCAGCATGCGCTGCAGGACCGCGGGTGAGGCATGCTGCAGCGGGATATCGAGGTAGGGCAGAATGCGGTTGTCGCCGGTCATCAGGTCAATCAGGTGATCTGACACGAAGCCCGGGAACGCGTAGAGAACGCGGATCCACGGCACATGCGGAGCGGCTTTCTCAACCTGTTCAAGCAGACCCGGCAATGCGTCTTTTTCACCGCGGTCAATGCCATAAGCAGTGGTGTCCTGGGCGATGAGAATCAGCTCTTTGACACCCTGCGCATCCAGCGCGGCAGCATCTTGCAGTATGTCGGCCTGCGGACGGCTGCGCCATTCCCCCTTGATGTTCGGAATTCCGCAAAATGCGCAACGGCGGCTGCATCCGTCCGCGATTTTCAGGTAAGCACTCGCCCCCTGCTGCGCGTATTGGCTCATGCGGTCAAGATCCAACCGTGATGTTGCGGCGTTGAAGGATGCGTTCGCCTTAATGCACTCCGTCAGCTGCCCGATCTTTGCGATGTTGCGGGTGCCAAGGAACGCGTCAATCTTTTTGCAGCCGGCTTTCAGCTCATCGGAGAAGCGTTCCGCCATACAGCCGGCGGCGATGAGATGCTGCTTTTTTGATTTGTGCTTTGCAAGATCATTGAGCGTTTCGATTGCTTCCTCTCGTGCGGGCTTGATGAAGCCGCAGGTGTTGACGATGATGAACTCAGCCTGTGTCGGGTCATTTACAAAGGTATAACCCTGCTTCGTCAGAATATTGCCCATCGTCGTGGAGTCTACGGTGTTTTTTGCGCAGCCTAAAGAAACGAGATAAAAAGTGCCTGATTTCATGTGCCTCCGGTGTTACGGAATATAAGGTGTCGGTGTGTTCGTCGGGAGCGGCGTCTCCGGCATGGATGTGTAAGTCGGCTCGTATGTGTTCGTTGGAGTGGGGCTGAACTGCGGAGTCGGTGTGGCGGCAATGTACGGTGAGAAGTTGATCGTGAGGATTTGTCCCAGGTTGCCGAGCGTACCGAGATTCTGCTGATTATAAACCACCGACAGCGCCGCGGCGTTGCCTGTGGTCAGCTCGATCAGGCTTTCCGCGTCGAAAGGATAAGTGTTGCCGGGCAGGGTTCTGCCGCTGAACACCTCTTTCCCGTCGGCAGTGACGCGCATGTAGGCGCGTTGATTGGCTGTGACAAAGATTCGCACCGGGGATGTGCTCGTTTCCTCGGCGGATTCCTCCTCTGCCGCGGCTTCGGTTTCTGCGATCAACATCTGAAGGTTGTCGATGGACGGTGTCGGTGTCTCTGTCTCAAGAACAATCGGCGTGTAAGTGGTGCTGTGGTATTGCTCCAGCAAGTTGAATGCCGCGGTCGGCTCAGCGACAGATCTTCTGTAAGAGGCGATCGCGACCGCCGAATAGATGATGATGCCGGCGATGCCGACGATCACGAATACGCCGACGAAGAGATCCGGCGTGAAAAAGCTTTTGAACTTGCCCGCACGCTTCGTCGGTTTATGCTTTTTCCCGAGTTTTTGGCTGTTCTTTTCAAGCGTCAATTTCTGCAGCGCGGTGGCGAATTGCAGCATGATTTCATCAACATCAAAATCCAGGAA
>CAVESB010000126.1:0-3951 GCA_963618265.1 bacterium | reverse complement strand
TTTGCCGTCTTAGTCCGCCCGTCAAATATCATCTTTCTGTCGCTTGTGCTTTCCGGCGCGATTATCCTCCTAAGCAAGAAAGAAAACCGCCGACGGTACCTTGCGGCCTTTGGCGGACTGTTGCTGTACTTTATCATCGCGGCGATTCCTGCTGTTGAAATATATGCGTCTTATGGCCGATTCTTGTGGATGCCCGTCTCGGGATACGCGGAAGTGGGTCGTGCGCTCAGCCTCATGGAAGCGGAAGACAAAGAACTGTTTACGGATGAGGAAACATCTGTTTATGTGGATGAAGTGCTGAAAGCAAAAGAAGGCTTTGCGGCGGAGCATGATGTGATTGAACAAAATGACTATGTTTGGAACATCGCTGTGAAGACCGCGGAAAAAATGGGCTATGACCGTATCGAGTGCAGTTGGCTCTTCTCGAAGGTCAGCAAGCCGATTCTTAAAAAGCATTTTTCTGAATTTGCAAATGCCGTAAAAGACAGCTTCATGGTGGGTTTATCGAAGACACGCTTGACATTCGGGAGTTTTTTCAAATATCCGGTTTTGATTCTTGCCGCATTGGCACTGTTTTTCGCGTTTGCCAAAAGCAAAACTTCCGTCCTGGGCGTTGTTTTCATTCTGCTGCATAATCTGAATGTATTGCTTTGTGCGGTAAATCAACCGGAAAAACGGTATATATATTATTCGGAGATCCTGTTTATTCTCGGGTTTATTCTGATTCTGAAGGATCTGCAGGATAAACGCAACGAAAACCGCGATTGAAACCGGCTGAAGACGGTTCGTGAATAAAGGCGGACTCGTTCCTGATATCATCCTGTGTGTCCTGAGCTCCGCCGCCTTTGATAACGACCTCATTCTCATCTTTGTCCGCGAGATCCAGCGTCCATTCGCGGATATTGCCGTTCAGGTCCAGAACGCCCAGCGGACTCTGTCCTTTCGGCAGCCATCCCGCCGGCGTCAATGATTGATAATAACCGTCGTAATTCGCCCGCGCGAAATTCGGTTCGTCGTATCCCCAGGCATAATCCGTCTCGTCCGATCCGCCGGCGGCAAGCATCCATTGCGCCGTTGTCGGCAAATCCCCGCCTTGAGCTTGGCAAAATGTGCGCGCCTCAATCCAGGACACAAATGTAACAGGGAAAGATGCGTATAAAAAGCTATCATAATATTTCGCGTATGTATTGCGGTAATGAGGCGGATAGCACAGACCCATGTCAACACATTCTTTATAACGTCCAACCGTGACAGGAATTTTATCAATTTGAAAACCGCCGCCGTTGTTGTTCGAGATGAAAACGCGCTGATCGGCAGCTCCGAGATACGGGCGCAGCTGCCGATACGGTGAGGAGAGGTAAACGCATCCGGTGAAAAAAATAAGCGCGAGCAGGATCAAAACGAGTTTGCGAATCATGAGGGTAAGTATACCGCTTAATTGAAGATGTCATTGTAGGTATCATCCAGCTCACGATCGGTAAGGTGCGCGTAACGCTGTGTGACATTCACAGTCGAATGACGCGCGAATTCCTGAGCGATTTTCAGATTGCCTGTTTTTGCCAAAACGTTGGTCACAAAGTAATGCCGGAAAGAATGCGGCGTGATCGTACCGACAGCGTAATCGCCGAGACATTCGCGGACTCTCGCGTTGACGATTTCGCGACCGGTTTTCGTGCTTATCGGGAGGATCTGATTCCCGGCACCCTTATCATGACGGGAGAATATCGGCAGCGCGGCCAACATGCGACCGGTATTCCCATCAAGCCTTGCTCTTTCATTGATATAATTGCGTATAGCATTCATAGACCGGTCGGAAAATCTAACGACAGCCTGCTTATTCCCTTTTCCGATGATCTCTGCTCTTTTATCAAACCAATTGATGTTTCCTGCCCGCAGTCCGCAGGCTTCATGAACCCGCAGACCGGTGTCGGCAAGCGTTATCAGAAAGGCACTGTCGCGGAGGTTGACAAGCCGATCACGCTCATCTTCACAAGGCATATCGGGAAGCTTCTCGGCGTATTCAAGAACCTTGATGATTTCTTCCTTGGGAAATTGCGGAAGACGGACGCCGGGCTTTCGCGTGCGGTTTTTGATCAGCAGCTTGGTTTGATAGATATTAAAATCCGTCCAATTCTCCGCGATCAAAAATTCGTAAAAGTTTTTCGCCACATTGATGTAAAGGCTTTCGGTTGCAGGAGAATACAGTTTTAAATAGCGGGCAAATCTCCCGATATGTTCTTCCTGCAGGACAGAAACAGATTCTTCCGCCGGGATTCCGTTTTCAGACAGCATGTCGACGAAGGCGTTCATTGCGTTTCGGTAGGTTTTTTCCGTGTTCTCGCTGCGCGTCAGTTTCTCGTTTTCCAGAAACAATGCTATCGCCTTTTCAATTTTCATATCGCACATATTTAACGCCTTTCTCATGCCCGAATTATGCTTCCGATAAGATAACTTATCGCACCCATAAGCTGATTGAATTATACACCAATTCTCGGAGATCTCAGATTTTATTGCCATGTGCATGTTCTCGCTGCGGTCTGAAACACGATTCTTTTTTGGGATATTTTCTGCCGTGTCACCGAAGCACTGTTGTGTATAATTAACCTGAAAATAAATATGACAGGATCATCAGATGAGAAACAAAATCAAAATTGCATTTTTTGACATCGACGGCACGCTGGTCAATATGGAAACAAAAGTCATGACACAGGAAACAAAAGACACGCTGCTGACTTTGCAAAAGAACGGAATCAAAATCTGCCTCGCGACAGGACGCGGACCTTCATTCATACCCGAGTTCGGAATAGACTTTGACGCCTACATCACTTTCAATGGATCTTACTGCTTTGACAGCAGCGGAGTCTTGTTTGAATGTCCTATGACGCAAGAAGATGTGAACACCCTGATCTCGAACGCAAAGGCAATTCACCGCCCCGTGTCAATCGCTACACGCAATTCCTATCTCGCTTCCGGGTTTGACACGGATTTGAATGACTACTTCATGATCTCTAATCATCCGTTGAAAATCGGCAATATCGAGGAAATTATTGCGAAAGAGAAAGTTTATCAGCTAATGCTTGGCTGCCGCGTCAAGGATTATGAAATCCTGATGCGCGGCGTGAAAAACGCCAAAATTGCCGCCTGGTGGAACCGAGCGGTTGACATTATTCCCCAAAGCGGCGGAAAAGGCACTGCTGTCGAAGCTGTACTTAAGGCGTATGAATTTACCACAGACGAGGCAATCGCCTTTGGTGACGGAGATAACGACGTCGATATGATCCAAACCGTCGGGATCGGTGTCGCCATGGGGAATGCCTCCCCAAAGCTGAAGTCTATCGCGAACTATATTTGCGCGCCGGTAGCCGAAGAAGGGGTTCGCAGGTATTGTATCGAACAAGGACTCATTTAAACCGAGCCTGGGGTATGACTTTCTTCGGAAATGACAGACCGCGATTGTCTGAGATCATGAGAAATCAACGGGCAACTTTCACAAAAGAAAAGAACAGCCGTGCGGGAGCGTTTCCGTGCGGCTGTCCTTCATTGATCTAACTTTGAATTTTGAATTCAGCAACTAAGCCGGGTTTTATTCCTGGCTGCTTTCATCCTCAATTACTTCGACCGTTTTGATCTTCTTCATGGTGTTCAGCAACATAATGGCGTTGACCAGCGCACAGATTTCATTGATGAGAAGACAGATGCCCGCGATTGTCATCGAAGAAAGAATCCCGATAACAGGATCATTGATCTGAACAATGCCGATAATCAGCTGGAGTATTGAGAGAAGCATAAGGATCAGCCAACCCTGACGCTGCGCGAAGCACAGGTTAATTGCCATCTGCAATCCAACCAAACCGCTGAAAACGATCCAAATACCGATGATGATCGGCATGTAATACATCAGGCTTTTGCGGTAAACAATGATCATAACAGCCATCAACAGCGAGCCGAAAC
>CAVESB010000125.1:0-3984 GCA_963618265.1 bacterium | reverse complement strand
GTATGTACGCATACCGGCAGAATCCTCCGCGATGTCAACATTGCGTGTAGTGATAGAAATATCGGATGCGTATTTGAAGATTGACGCATCCTCGCCGCTGATACTCGAAAGCAGATAGGACTGATATTCAAAGGGGTCTTCGGAGATAAAGTTGTCGCCGAGAATGTCAGGAGAAGCGGTAAAGCCAAGCGAAAACGCGTAGGGATTTTTGCTGACAGGTGTTGAAGTGCTATCTGTAAACAGCGTGTAGTAACCGGATTTTGCTGAATACTCTCCAATCAGATAGCGGATTCCCAGAATGGAATCGGCGGTAATCGTTGAACCGTATCCGTATTTCACTGCGTAAAAAGGATTTGTAAAGCCAAGACGTTTCAGGAACAGGCGGGAGAGATTATTCACGGTAGAAGAGAAACCTGAGATGCTGTTGAAACTGTTGCGGAAGCCGGCATTTTCACCGATTTCTGTCAGATCTGTGACACGATAAAAAGAGGAATCACGGCGCTTAATCCAATCCACGCTTTTATCCGCGCTGTCATAACGAGCGCGGTATTCTGATACAGTCATGTGCGGATCCTCGAATGGCTCGTGAATTTGTTTCGCAGCGAGCAGCCCGTATGCGTTCAGAAACAGATCAGTGAAGATTAAGATTGATGAGAATCCTGTCAGCCATGCGCGTTTCGGAATCGCATCGAAGGCATCCGCAGCTGCTTCAAGCAAAAAGAATGCGAAGATGAAGACAAAGCGATAGAGCCATAAATTCGGCAGGCTCATCGCGTGGAAAGCGAGATACAGAGAACGCAGTGTGCAGGAAGCGAAAAACAAAAGACACAGCACCGCTCGGCATATTTTTGTGCGAGGTTTTTCTTTGGGTACGAAGAAGCCGAACAGTGCGAAAATCAGGGGGATGATACCGTAATAAATGTAGGGCGTTCCATTAAGATCTTCCGCTTTGATATTGAAATGATTTACATAGCTTCCGACAACCGTACTGAGATCGGATATCTTATCCAATGAGAAATTGAACGCGTTGGTGGATTTCGGTCCATTACGCAGGGACAGAATCGTAGGGACCAGCATGACGGCAGTAAGTCCTGCCGCTAACACGGAGACAGCGGCAAAGCGGAAGAAAAGAACGGCAAACCCGCTGCGGCGTGTTGTGAAATATCGGAACAGGAAGAAAAGAACCGCGGCGATGCAGAGCATATAGCCGAAGTAAAAATTACAGTAAATTCCAAACGCGAGTGCCAAAATATACGTCAGGCAGCTTCGTCCGTCGATCAAATCAATCAGCCCGGCGCAGACAAGCGGGAGGCAGATTACCGCGTCAATAAAGAACGGATTCTCTGCGTAGCCAATCATGAAGCTTCCGCAGGCATAGGCGAAGCTGAAGAGCAGGGAGGCGGTGCGGCTGCGCCCCATGCGCATAAGGAAAAACGCGGCGGCGGCTCCGCACAGGCCCGTCCGCAACAGGAACATCAGCGTCAGTCCCTCAGGGAAGAGCCGTTCAGGGAACAGGCAGAGGATCAGGTTGACCGGATTGGCGAGGTAATAGGCGAAAGTACCGGTCATGTTTTCACCGAGCAGGAGAGAGAAGGTGTAAAAAATATCATTCCCTTCCGCAGGCATCGACTTGAGATAACGGTAAAAATCGGCGTATTGCCAGAACATGTCATTATAGAGGAATGTTTTCTCGCCGAATGGGGTGATTTTTATCGCGGCGCAAAGGAGAAGCCCGAAACAGACAGGGAGTAAAAATGCTGCGGCGATGGTTTTGAAATCAGAACGCGGGGCGGGTACGGCTGATACGTCGCTGTTTACCAATGGAACGCGGTGAAAGAACAGCACAGTGATGATTACGAAAAGAATCAGCGAAACCACGGCAGCGCAATGATACTGCGGGTATTTGTAGGTGTAATCCGTTTCGTGTAACGCGGAAACCGGAGCCGAGTCCGCATCGCTTCCTTTCAAGTGATAAAAACGATGTCCGCCCGGATAATCATGCCGAATGACAGCGTCTCCCCCAACGGATTTCAGACAGAAAACATAGCCGACACGGTTGACAAAGGGGTATTTGAACGTCAAAGTGTCCCCGACCGATTTCGTGCGTGGATAGCCCTCTGCGGATTCATCCCATGAACCGGAGAGAACAAACCGCTTGAAAGAAAGGTCGTTGACACGGTTGTAAGCGTCCATATCCAGCCGCCCGGATTCTTTCGTCTCAACCGAATACGCCCAAACAAGCTCAAATGCCGCCTCGGGGTCAAGGGAAATCAACGTAAAAGTTTCTGAGCCATTCAAAATGAAAGGTTCGCTGTCACGGAAAAGCTTCGCGGAAACAGCAAACCCGCAAATTACGGAAAACACCAGGGTGAAAAGAATGAATAAAATTCGCACAGAAGAGCGTTCGATTTTGTTTATCATGTCTCAATTATAAAATAAATCTATGAAACGGCGGTAATTTCGGTTCTGAATATTTATGAATGTTATAATTCTTGCAGATTGAAACAGAGGCAGTTTGTATGACGAAAGAAAGACTTGACATTATGATGCAGGAAAGGGGATTGGCGGAAAGCAGATCCCTCGCACAGAAGTTGATCATGGCGGGTGAAGTCCGTGTCAACGGTACGATGATCATCAAACCGTCCCAGCAATTCACGGATGATGTTGAGATCATCGTTGAGAAGGGACCGCAGTTTGTCTCCCGCGGCGGCGAGAAGCTGATGGGCGCAATTGAAGCCTTCGGAATGAACGAACTCAACGGCATCGTATGCGCGGATGTCGGCGCCTCTACCGGCGGATTCACAGACTGCCTGCTTCAGCACGGGGCTTCGAAGGTTTACGCGATTGATGTCGGTTACGGTCAGCTCGATTGGAAACTGCGCGGCGATTCCCGTGTGATCAATATGGAAAAGACCAACGCACGGGAGGTCAAGGAATTGCCCGAGCGGGTGGATCTTGTCGTCTGCGACGCCTCTTTTATTTCGCTGCGTATCCTGCTGCCGGTCATTCGCGGGTGGTTTCTCGGACAGCCGGGGCGTTTCGTCACCCTGATCAAGCCGCAGTTTGAAGCCGGACGTGAAGAAGCGGCGAAAGGTCACGGTGTTATTCGCGACCCGAACGTGCATCGAAGTGTGCTTCAGCGGGTGTTGAGCTGCGCAAAAGAGAACGGTTACGGCTGTAAAGGTCTTGTCCGCTCGCCGCTGCTGGGTCCGAAAGGGAATACAGAGTTTCTTGCTGATCTTCGTTATCCGGGTGAGGATTTCGATGTTGATAAACTTGTTGAACGCTGCATGAACGCCGAGAAGGAGAAGTGACGTGAATTTCTTTTTGATTTTTTCGGAGGCTTTGATCGTCCTTACGGTCTCTTGCGGTCTGGTGCTCCACTCCAACATTACAAAAGGTGAGCCACGGAAGGATTTTTTTCGGTATTACACAAATTTGAGTAACCTCGTCCTTGGACTTTATTATCTCACGAGGTTAGTGATCCGTATCCGAGGCACATATGATGGGGCGATCGGGAAGTTCGTCTTTTCGGAATGTGTCTTTTACAGCGTGACGATGATGATTTACCTGACGCACGCGATCTTTGCCTTCGTGCTCACGCCGTATTTCATGAAGCACCCGGAAAACGGTGACGGACAGGCACTTGTTCATTCCTTCTCGAGCATTCTCGTTCATTATGTTTCCCCGCTGCTGGCGTTATTGACCTGGTTCCTGTTTACGGATGAAACGAAGCTTCGCTACGTCTGGGCTTTTATCTGGACGATTATTCCGCTCCTGTACTTAGCTTATTCTTTTATCCGCGCTGCGGATGGGAAGAATCTTTATAAAACCGACAGCCCCTATCCATACAATTTCATGGATCCGAAGGTGCTTGGCCGGAAGCGGGTGCTCCTGAACATCGTCGTAATTTATATCATTTTTGTGTTCATCGGGGCACTGATGATTTTTATTCGGAGGCTTATCTAAAGGATTGTTATGAAA
>CAVESB010000124.1:0-4047 GCA_963618265.1 bacterium | reverse complement strand
CGTATGACCGGCACCGGCAACCGCAAGGAAACCCGCGACACCGCAGAGCGCACCGGAAAGGAGCATGGTACGGATGATGATCTTTTTTACATCCATGGCGCAGTAACGGGCGGTGTTTTCGCTGTCACCAACGACCGCAATTTCAAAGCCGTGCTTTGTATACTTCAAGTAGATGTATATGAAAATGGTCAAAACCGCGACAAGAATGACATTCAGCAGATACTGCTGACCGGCAATGCTCGGGAACCAGCCGAAGCGGGAGCGGGAGTTGATAATGCCGACCGTATTGGAACCATACGGGTTTTCCCATTTGGCGACAAAGAAGGCTGTCAAACGGAGAGCGATATAGTTCATCATCAAGGTGAACAGGGTTTCATTCGTGTTGGAAACCGCTTTGAACAGACCGGGGAAGAAGCCCCAGATCGCACCGGCAAGGGCACTGCAGCAGAACATAATCACCAGAGCGAGCCAGTTCGGCATCGTCTGCGGCAGGTAAAGCATGCAGGCCGCCGCCGCGATACCGCCGACCAGAACCTGACCTTCAGCACCGATGTTCCAGAAACGCATCTTGAAAGCCGGAGCCAAGCCGAGACCGATGCAGAGCATCATCATGGTGTCACGCATGGTTACCCAGCAACGCTTGTTAGTACCGAAAGCACCGTTCCACATGGATCCGTAGACCTTCAGCGGGTTCAGCTTCGTGATCGCAAAGATGATCAACGCGCAGAGAATAAGCGCGATCACAAGACCGATCAAGCGGATTCCAAGCGACTGCCACAGAGGGATAGCACCGCGCTTGGAAATGCGGAATAAGGATTTATGTTTCTTTCCCTCGTTCATTATGCCTCCTCAGTGCTGCCCAGATGGGTCATCAGCAAACCGACTTCTTCTTTACGGGCGGTGCGTCCGTCAACGATACCGCTGACTTTACCCGCGCAGAGAACCAAAATACGATCGCAAAGCTCCAGCAGGACGTCCAAATCCTCGCCGACGTAGATCACCGCAACGCCCTTTTGCTTTTCCTCATTCAGCAGGTTATAAATCGTGTACGAAGTATTGATATCCAAACCGCGCACCGCATAGGCCGTCATCATCAGGGACGGGTCCGAAGCGATTTCGCGCCCAACCAAAACCTTCTGCACGTTGCCGCCGGAAAGGCGGCGGACAGGCGTCTTGATACTCGGAGTCAGGACTTCGAGTTCATCAACGACTTTTTCCGCCAATTTCGTCGGAGCATTGAAGTCAAGCAGAGGACCGTTGCCGTTGGAATAGCTTTTCAGCATCATATTTTCAGCCAGATTCATATTTCCGACGAGACCCATGCCGAGACGATCCTCGGGGACATAGGCAAAGCTGACGCCCATATTTTTAATATCGATCGGGGAACATCCCACCAGCTCAACGGCTTCCGCACTGTCTTTGAGCGGCGTGTATTTAATGCTCGCACCCGGTTCGATTTTCTGCAAGCCGGCGATCGCTTCAAGAAGCTCTTTCTGACCTGAGCCGGAAATGCCGGCAACGCCGAGAACTTCACCGCCGTAGGCTTTGAAGGACACGCCGTCAAGTTTCGTCACACCGTAGATATCTTTGACCGTGAGGTTCTTCACATCGAGACATTCTCTGCGGTTTTTGACCTCATCGCGGGCAATGTTCAGCCTGACCGCACGACCGACCATCATATCGGTCAATTCCTGCGGATTTGTGTTTTTCGTCATCAGCTCGCCCACATAATCACCCTTGCGCAGAACCACAACGCGATCGGAAATATCCATGACCTCATGAAGTTTGTGGGTGATAATCACAACCGCTTTCCCGTCTTCTTTCATGTTGCGGAGCACGACAAAGAGTTTCTGCGTTTCCTGCGGCGTCAGAACTGCAGTCGGTTCATCCAGAATGAGGATATCCGCACCGCGGTAGAGCTGTTTAACAATTTCCAACGTCTGCTTTTCGGATACAGACATATCATAGACTTTTTTATCGGGGTCAACTACAAATCCATAACGGTCGCAGAAATCCTTGACCTTAGTGCGGACATTTTTGAGATCAACCAACCGGCCTTCATTCAAACCAAGAATAATATTTTCAGCGGCAGTCATAACCTCCACCAGCTTAAAATGCTGATGGATCATACCGATGTGCAGGCGGAACGCATCGCTCGGATCATTAATAACCACAAGTTCCCCGTTCACATAAATGTCACCGCTGTCGGGCGCGTAAATGCCGGAGAGCATGTTCATCAGCGTCGTTTTGCCGCTGCCGTTTTCACCTAACAGAGCCAGAATCTCTCCGTAATTGATATCCAGGCATATTTTATTGTTGGCCAATACCACATCGAAAGTCTTTGTGATATTTACCATTTTTACAGCATTCTTAGTATTCAAGGGAGCATCCTTTCCCTAATTGAAACGCTTATTGTTTTCCACAGCCGCCACGGAAGTCGGAATACAGAAGGTACTTTCTCTTTTGGAGTGGGCTGTGTTTCCGAAAACGTGCGTCTTTTGTCAGACAAATTTGCTTACTGATATAAATACTCGGGGAGGAGCACTCCCCGAGTACATTTAGATACAGATTATTCGTTGGTCAGTTCGGTAATGCCGTCGATGCGCAGGCTGAAGTACGGAGCGGAGATAACTTCGGATTCATGGAAGACACCATCGATGATGACTTCTTCGGAATCAGCAGTCCAGTCGCCGTCGGTATCCAGAGCGAAAGCGGAGGTAACGGTTTCACCGTTGACAGTGAAGTTGGCAGTATCGAAGATGTTCAGGGTGCCGTCCTTGATGCCGGCGATCGCGGCGTCAACAGCTTCAGCAGTACCTTCGGCACATTCAACACCGAGTTCGGAAATCTTCACGCCGTCACCGGCATAGCCGACGGAGTAGTCAGTCGGGAGATCTTCGCCGTTGAGAGCGAACTGAATCATCGGAGTGTACAGGGAAGCCCAAACGTTCTGAGCAGAGGTCAGAGCGGCAGTCGGGGCAACGGAGCGCATATCAATGTTGTAGCCGACGGAATAGACAACAGCACCGCCATCCTTGACAGCCTGGACAGCAGACGGAGCACCGGTGGAGTCAGCATGCTGGCCGATGATAACGCAACCGCGGGACATCAGAGCGTTGGCAGCTTCAGCTTCGGCAATCGGATCATACCAAGAGTTGGTGTACTGAACATCCATGTAGGCTTCCGGAACGATGGAGCGGATGCCAAGGAAGAAACCGGTGTAACCGGAAACAACTTCAGCGTACGGGTAAGCGCCGACATAACCGACGTGAGGATCGGTAACGGTTCCGGCATCCATGAGTTCCTTCAGCTTCATACCGGCAACAACACCGGAGATGTAGCGGGATTCATAGGTGTGCGGGAACATGTTGGAGAAGTTGTCAAGACCGGACTTCCAAGCGGTGTCACCGGTGGAGGCAACGAACTGGACTTCCGGATATTCAGAAGCAGCCTGTTCCATGTAAGCCTGATGACCGTAGGAGTCAGAGATGATCAGGTTGCAGCCCTGTTCGGCAAGGTCGACAGCAGCGTCATAGCATTCCTCTGATTCAGGAATGTTGTACTTGAAAATCAAATTGTCGGTGGAAAGGCCGAGAGTCTCGAAAGCACCCTGGACACCTTCAATATGAGCCTGGTCATAACCGGAATTCTCATCATGGACAAGAATAACGCCGACTTTGAGATCGTCAGCAGAGACAGCGCCGATGCAGGTCACCAGCACCACGAGTACAAGAAACAACGACATTAACTTTTTCATCTTGATTCTCCTTATAATTTCTATTCGACACACCCGCGGCATGCCTTTTCATTGTTTGGACAAGGAATCTTTCTATTCAGTTGACCAACAATTGTTTATATTATTAAATTTACTCGAAATTTGCCGGTTGTCGGTAATATACAAAACGGACAAATATCATATTTTTTTAATAAGTATTCTTTAATTTTTTAAACAATTGTCCAGAAAAACAAACCCGCAGGGTTTTCGGGAAGTCTTTTCGATGTTCGGCTTTTCGGCTGAATTCTTGTCTAAACAATGATTCTTATTAT
>CAVESB010000123.1:0-4231 GCA_963618265.1 bacterium | reverse complement strand
CATTATTCCCTGATAGCGATGCTGCAGGTTCCAATCTGTTTCGCCATGTCTCAAAAAAACCAGATTTGTTGTCATAATTCATCCTCAAAGAAATATGCGGATTCCGGAATGAAGAAACGATCATTGCGCAGGATCGGCGGATCAATATAATAACCGCAAAATTGAACCTGCCCGGTTTTTCCCTCTACCAGCTCTAATGGCGCGAAAATCAGCGCGTCAGAGAAATTTTCAAGATCAATGCCGCGAATAATCGCCGTCGGAGTATCAATAGCGTCTGTAAAATCAAACATCTCAACAGAGGCCGTGTCGTGGAAATGCTGTCGAACGAAAGGAAGACGGAATGTAGGGATATATTCATTCTCAAGGTCTTCTGTGTTCTTGAGATAAATGAAGCTGCCTTTGTCGACTGATGTCACAAGAGTTGATTGAGAAATGTCGCATAGATTATCTTTAGTGCTTCGGATTTCTACGGGGTTGTTGTGTACGAATATTGGCGCGGCAATGGCGGCGATCACGAGGAAAACAGTAAATGAGTAAGCATAACCGATTGGCTGACTGTCGGATGCGGCTCGATCCGTATATTTCGTGTAACATTGAACGTGGCGGAAAAGAAACTCAGGGAACAGTCCGGTGAGTACCGCGGGAACCCACATGCTGGCCGCGTACAGACGGAGATAATTTGTCGAGAACGGAACAGCGGCACATTCGGAAAGGATAATACCGATAACGGCGGCAAGCAGGAATGAATAACGATGTTCTTTCCGCTTGGTGATGATAAAGATGAAGCCGGCGGTCCATAAGACCATCAATCCGTAACGGAAAAGATTCTGAAGGCGAGCGGGATTCCCCCGTACATACGAGAAAGCGCCGTAATATTCCGACTGAATCAGACTGTCCACGAAAACAGTGCGTAACGCAGAAAGAATATTTTCCGGATGCTCCTTGAGGAGCGGCGCGCATAATCCGATGAGATCTTTCATAACATTCTCAGATTCGTTCAGCGCGACCATCTCTTCTGTACCGACCACATCACCCCAGGACTGTCCGCCGAGACAGAGCCCGTAAATCATTTCTGCGGCCTGACGGTTCGGAATCGTTCGCCCTTCCTCATAAACATATTTTTGCGTGAAAGCGTTCAGCCCAAACCCGGACAAAAGAGCAAGGAGGGCGCAGCACGAAAGGAGAAAGCGCTGTTTGTGATCTTTTACAAAGACAAAGAAATACCACAGACCAAGCGCGGGAAAGAGGAACATCGCGGCAGGACGGGCATTCTCGGCAATGGACAGCATCAGAAATCCGAAAAGCATCGGAAGCTGTTTCTTCGTTCTGATTCCATAGAAAAGCAAAGCTGTGCAAAGCAAGGCGCAGATGAATGCATACTGCTCGGTCATAAAAGTGCCGAGGCGTTGGCGGATATAGTAATAAAGTATGGTAAAGAAAAAAGCCGCACAGAAAGAGCCGAAAGTTGCGGCGGTTTCTCGCAGAGCAATCAGCAGACAAAGCGCGGTGAGAACGCACAGAAACACTTGCAGTGCAAAGTAGTCATTGCCGGTAAGACGCAGAAACAGCGCGTAAAAAACCGTTGAAATCGGACGCAAAGCGGAAGCCTGCCCCATTGTGCCTCCGTAAAGGAAGCGTTGGGTGTTCAGCTGCATCGTGAACGCGTCCGACCAGGGAATCACGCCGCCCAAGGCGTACTGATCCGAAATTCCGGAATTGATCAGACCTGAATAAGGCAGCAAAACCGAGGCGAATAACAGCGCATAAAGCACTGATTTGGCGAAACGGTTACGGAACAGATTCGCTGCAAGTGACAGGATCAGCAGGAGCGGAAAGACGTAAAGCGTGTTGCGGAACAATAGCCCGTAGCGGCGGGGAAGCGGCTGCAACAGAATGACATAAACTGCTCCGGCGCACAGAACTGTGAACAGGAGCAGTGGAAATAAAGATTTCTTTTCGCTGCGAGTTTTCATCACTTATGACTGAGCATTCTTGAGAGGAATGCTTTCGTGCGTTCGTTCTTCGGATTGTTGAAAATTTCGTCAGGCGTGGCGTTTTCGGCGATAACACCCTGATCCATGAAAATAACACGGTTTGAAACTTCCTGCGCGAAACGCATTTCATGCGTTACGACAAGCATGGTTAATCCGCTCTTCGCCAAACCGCGCATGACTGCGAGAACTTCTCCGACCATTTCCGGGTCGAGCGCTGATGTAGGCTCGTCGAAGAGCAGAACTTCCGGTTCCATGCAGAGTGCGCGGGCGATTGCAACACGCTGCTTCTGACCGCCGGAGATTTGCTTCGGCTTCGCGTTGATGAACATGGACATTCCAACCTTATCAAGGTAATACTGCGCCATTTCCTCAGATTCCTTGCGCTTCTTTTTCAGCACTTTCATCTGACCGACGATGCAATTTTCAAGAACAGAAAGGTTGTTGAACAGGTTGAAATTCTGGAAGACCATGCCGACTTTGGCACGGTAAGAAGTCAGGTTGAAGCCCTGTGCCTGAATGTTGTCCCCATGGAAAAGAATTTCACCGGAGGTCGGGATTTCAAGAAGATTCACACAGCGGAGAATCGTGGATTTTCCGGATCCGGACGAGCCGATGAGACTGATTACATCGCCTTTTTTTGCGTAAAAATCAATATCTCTCAGGACAAGATGATCCCCAAAACGCTTTTCAAGATGTGAAACGGTGATGATCGGTTCGTCGTTAATCATGATCTGCTCCTCCTTCGATAATGGCTTCCGGAACCGTCTGTGACCCGTGAATGATATAAGAATCAGGTCCGTCAATGCGTTTTTCGACCCAAAGCAGGAGACGTGTCACGATAAAGGTCAGGACGAAATAGATGACGCATGTAATGAAGAATACTTCAAAATAGCGCATGTATGTGCCGGCTGCGGATTTGGACATGAAGAAGAGCTCCGTTACCGAGATCACATTGAGTACGGAGGTATCCTTGATATTGACCACGTATTCATTCCCGATGGACGGGAGAATGTTGCGGATTGCCTGCGGGAGGATAACGGTGGTCATGCTTTGCCAATGCGTCATACCGACGGAGAGCGCGGCTTCCATCTGTCCCTTGTCAACAGAGATAATACCGCCGCGGGCAATTTCCGCCATGTAGGCACCGGTGTTGATGGAGACAATAACCAGCGCTGCCACAAATGGAGACATGTCAAGTCCCCACATCTGCGCGGAACCGTAATAAATGACCATGGACTGAACGATCATCGGTGTGCCGCGGAAAATCTCAATATAGGCCGTCAGGATCCATTGAACGATTTTCATAAAAACCTGCCGTTCACGGGAATCGTTCTCGGTTACGGGAATTGTTCTGACGATTGCGACAAGAAGACCGATGATGAAGCCGAGGATCGTTCCTATTGTAGAAATAAGCAGCGTCATTCCGGCGCCTCTAAGGAAATAGACTCCGTATTCTCTGATAAAAAAGGCTACCCAGCCGAAAAATGTAGTAGGCATCAGATATTTGCTCCGATCATTCAAAACAGAATTGCAGAATAACAACATAATATATTATACAAAAAACTTATCTTAAAGGAACATTCCGACAAAAATTAGGGACAAAACCGTGCGGGATGAAAGGATAACGAGATACCCGGCAAAAAGGTGCTTCAGAGGCAAATATACGATAAAATTTATCCGTGGAGGAACCGCCATGGGAAACGAGTATATCGAAGAAGGCGACCTGGCTGAGATTGTCGGGCGTTCTCATTTTCATCATATCGTGAAAATCGAATCGGGAAAAGAAATTCAGTCGCATAAAGGCATTATAAAAATGTCGGATCTGATTGGTTTGCGCTGGGGCAGCGTTGTCAAGAGCCATAACGGGAATACCTTCTTTGTGCTTCAGCCGGCATTGAATGATATTTTAAAAGATACGCCGCGCAATACGCAAATTCTTTATCCGAAAGATATTGGATTTGTCCTTTTGAGCCTAAATGTTGGTCCCGGAAAAACAGTTCTGGAAGCGGGGACAGGTTCCGGCGCGCTGACCACCGCCTTCGCGCATACTGTCGGCCCTACCGGGCATGTTTATACCTACGAGGCAAGGAAGGAAATGCAAGACGTCGCGATAAAGAACCTGAAAAAGAACTATCTTGACGATCGCGTTACTTTCAAACTGCGAAACATAGAGGACGGATTTGACGAGAAAAACGCCGACTGTCTGTTCCTTGATGTGCCGAATTCGTATGACTATA
>CAVESB010000122.1:0-4283 GCA_963618265.1 bacterium | reverse complement strand
TTTCCGGTTACGAAACGCCGGCAGCGGAGAAGATCAAAGAGTTGTGGGGTCCATGCGCGGCTGAAGTTGTCGTTTCAAAGGTCGGCAATGTCTACGCGCATAAAAAAGCCGATACACCTGTTGATCCGACAAACAACAGGAAAGTCCTGTTTGCTGTTCATATGGACGCGCTCGGCATGATGGTCAGTGAATTCCACGGCGAATTCCTTCGCTTTGCCACAATCGGCGGATTCGACCCGCGCATTCTGCCCGGTCAGTTTGTAACGATCCATGGAAAAACCGGCGATGTCCGCGGTCTTGTTGTGCAGCCAACCGCCAACATCACACAGGGCAGCTACGGAACGAACCCCGTTCCCCTTTCTGAGCTTTTTATTGATACCGGGTACACCGCCGAAGAATTACCGCAACATGTCGCAATCGGCGACATCATCTCCTTCGCGAACAATCCCGTCTGTATGGAAGATGATACCATCTCCGCGCACAGCCTTGATAATCGCGCATCTGTCGCTGCGGCGACTTTCTGCCTCAAGGCGCTGCAATCCGTCAAGCACTGCTGGGATGTTTACACCGTCGCTACGGTTCAGGAGGAGATCAGTCTGCTCGGCGGCATCACCGCGCCTTACGAAATCGCTCCCGATATTGCTGTCGCCATTGATGTTACCTTCGCCAAAGGTCCCGGTTCAAGCGGCTGGGAGACACAGGAACTTGCGAGCGGTGCCTCTCTCGGTTACGGCATGAATGTCCATCCCGCACTTTATCAGATTTGCAAGAACATCTGTGAGACCGAGCATATTCCCTATACCACGGAGTTTTATCCCCGCATGTCGGGAACCGACGCGATAGGAATTCAAATCAGCCGCCGGGGCATTCCGACCATGGTCGTTTCCATCCCGCTGCGCTACATGCACACTGCCAATGAAATCATCTCACTCAAGGATGTTCAATCCGTTGGTCAGCTTCTGACCGCGTTGGTTCAGTCCCTTGACGCGGACACCATGAACAAGATTGCATGGGAGGATAATGATGACTGATTGCAGAAATATCGTTCTGCCGGAATTAACTCAGGATGATGTCGAGCTTCTTCGCGAACTGTCGAACGCCTGCGGCGTCTCAGGAAACGAAAAGGAAATTCGCAAAATCGTCCGCCGTGAAGTCACGCCGCTTGCAGATACGCTCGAAGTTGATGCACTCGGGAATCTGATCGCGACCAGGAAAGCGAAGACCGCCGAATTCACCCGCGTGCTCATCTCTGCGCATATGGACGAAGTCGGCTTCATGCTGGTGGAAGAAACCGATCCCGGACTTTACCGTTTCCGTGTCGTCGGGGGGATTGATCCCCGTGCGCTGGCCGGCAAAGCTGTCCTCGTCGGTCCGGATCACCTGCACGGCATTATCGGTGCCTGCCCGATCCATCTGACAACCGCCGAACAACGTTCCAAGACCATCGGCATTGACGATCTCCGCATTGATATCGGCGCTGAGAATAAGCGTATCAAACCCGGCATGTTCGCCTGCTTTGCAACCGAGTTCAGCGAAATGGGCGGATCTGTCTGCGGCAAGGCGCTTGACAACCGTTTCGGTGTCATTAACCTGATCAAGCTGCTGCGTATCGTTCCTGAAAATGTGGAACTCATTGCGGCGTTCACGGTTCAGGAAGAGATCGGTGCCCGTGGTGCTTCCGTCGTGGCGTTCAACCGTAAACCGGACTGCGCAATTGTCATTGACAGCACGCCGGCGATGGATCTTCCGAAATGGAATGACGAGGAAATCACAGTTTACAAGAGCAAGCTCGGAGAAGGTCCTGCTATCTACATAGCTGACAGCGGCACGTTGAACGACCCGCGCCTGATCAGTCTGTTGCTCAAGCTTTCCGACAGCTGCAACATTCCATGCCAGCTCCGCCAGCCCGCGAACGGCGGTACTGATGCCGGCGTGATTCACCTGACGCAGAGCGGCATTCCGACCGTGTCCGTTTCTGTTCCCGGACGGTACGCGCATACAGCCGCAGGACTTGCCCGCAAATCCGATTGGCAGGCTCATTTGCAGCTGGTCTACGCCGCGCTTGTCAATATCAACAAAGAAGT
Source organism: bacterium (assembly GCA_963618265.1). Classification (GTDB taxonomy): domain Bacteria; phylum Chloroflexota; class Anaerolineae; order Anaerolineales; family Anaerolineaceae; genus Flexilinea. The sequence continues at coordinate 2,199 of CAVESB010000122.1, read as the reverse complement.
ATTCTCTCAACCCAGATAAAACGGAGATTGTGAATGAACAGCAGCTTACTTGAAAAACTTACACAAACATTCGGCCCCTCAGGCTACGAAAAGCCTATTCGCGACTTGATTCTTTCCGAGATCAAGGATGATATTGATGAATACAGCATTGACGCACTCGGCAACCTGATCTGCCGCAAGGGTAGTAAAAAAGAAGACGGCAAGCGTATCATGATTTCCGCCCATATGGATGAAATCGGCTTGATGGTCTCCCATGTGGATGAGAAAGGCTTTGTCTACGTCTGCGGTTTGGGCGGCATTTATCCGCGCAACTGTATCGCCACCCGCGTCAATTTCGCGAACGGCACAAAGGGCATGATCTTTTCTCAGGGACAGCGCAATGAAAAGACGACAAGCATGGATAAACTTTTTGTGGATGTCGGCGCGAATTCCCGCGAGAGCTGCCCGGTCAAAGTCGGTGACACCTGCACCTTTGAAGGATCCTTTGTCGATACGGGAGCACGTTTCCTTTCCAAGACGTTAGATAACCGCGTCGGCTGCTTTATCGCGATTGAAGCCTTGAAGAAAGTCGTCAAGGAATCTCCCAATGAAGTCTGGTTCGTCTTCTCTGTGCAGGAAGAAGTCGGCGCCCGCGGTGCTCAGGTCGCGGCATACACCGTCAACCCGGATCTCGGCATTGCGATTGATGTTACTCTCGGGAATGACAGCCCCGGGATTCCGGAGCAGGCTCCTGTCCTCGGCGCGGGTCCCTGCATCAAGGGAAAGGATGCCGCCATTGTCGGCAGTCCGTATGTCAACAATGCACTGATCAAGGCCGCAGAACGCGCCGGCGTTCCGTACCAGATCGAGGTTCTGCGCGTCGCCGGTACCGATGCGGAGACGATTCAGGTCTCCCGCAACGGCGTTCCTGCCAGCGCACTCTCCGTCGCCTGCCGCTATGTCCACTCCCCGTCGGAAATGGTTGACAAGAAAGATGTCGAACAGGCCATTGAGCTGCTTGCGGAGTTCTGCAACAAAGCAATCGACTGAACAAACAAGTGACGTAAAAAGGCTGCCTCAACGGGCAGCCTTTTTGTGTGTTATCTTGACATCGGTTTTCTTCGCCGCGTCTAAAATATCATTTTGTGTTATTTCCCTGTCGTTTTCAGCGTGAGCGAAAGCCGCGGATTCATTCAAAATGGATTCAATCTCAGAGCAGCTGAGGCCGTTGAAGAGATCCGACAGATGCTGCGGTGTCAATTCCGGCGACAGCTTCTTCCCCGCGGTATAGATATTCACGAGCTCAAACCGTGTCTCCGCGTCCGGGTTGTCAATGTGATACTTCAGGTCAAAGCGCCCCGCACGGATTAAGGCAGGATCCAGAGATTCGTAGGAATTCGTCGCCGCGATCACCAGAATGCCGTCAGAAGGTTTAAATCCATCCATTTCATTCAACATGGTGGTAATATTGCGGTTATTTTCCTTATCAATGCCGGAACCTGCATAATTGCGGCGTTCGCCGATGCTGTCGAATTCATCAATGAAGACAATACAGGGTTTGTTTCGGCGGGCTTTCCTGAAGAGCAGCTTGATTTTCATCGCCCCGAGAGACATCAGCGGGCTTTGAAAATCCGCGCCTTTGGTGGCGATAAATTTCACGCCGCATTCCTCCGCCAGAGCGCGTGCAAACAGCGTCTTGCCGTTTCCGGGAGGACCTTCAAGGATCACGCCTTTAATCGGACGGATGCGGCTCTGCCCGGCGTCCGCGGGCGTTTTCATATAGTTAATGACTGTCATCAGGTCGCGTTTCACATTCTTCATGCCCGCGATATTCTCAAATTTCACCCCGGTATGTCGCACAACTTTGAAAGTGTTCAGATATGCCGAAAGCAGTTTCCAGAGTCCGAAAAGGATAATGCCGATAAAGAGCAGGTTGAAAACCGTGTCCAAAACTGCATTGAGACCTGAATCTTCATTTGAATGATCCTTAACCTCAACGCCTTTCAACAGGAGTTCTTCCTTGAACCCGTCACGATCCGGATTATCGGTCTGATATTTGTTGTCCGAATCGGTCAACTTGTAAACCACTTTATCCGCGTAAAGATCTACGGACTGAACAGTGCCTTCATTCAGCGCGGCATTGAACTCCGTATAAGGCATCTTCGTGCCGCTGCCGCTGTCGCCGAGCAGAAAATACGCGCCGATCGCGGCAAGAAGGAT
>CAVESB010000121.1:0-4577 GCA_963618265.1 bacterium | reverse complement strand
TCATCAACCTGATGACCATCTTCGGCGGGCTGTTGGCGGATCGGGACTATCTCCCTGCGATGATTCCGTTGGCCGCCGCGCTCTTCTTCTGCGTAGTTTTCGCACAAGACACAGCAAAGCATCTGCCAGAAATGGCGGAAGCCGGCTACGGCTGGGGCTGGGAAGGCTGGCAGAATTCGCCCGCGATGAACATTATCCGCGAACTGCCGGAGGACAAAATCATTTATTCCAACCAGGTCGAGGCAGTCAGCCTGTGGGCCGACCGCGGCGCGTACGCGCTCCTTGACCCTGTCGACCCGTCCAGTGAACAGATACGCGACGGCTATCAGGACACCATGAACGAGATCCGCCGTCAGGTTTACGAGGGTGAAGCGGTGTTGGTGTTCTTCGGTATTCAGGACTGGCTCGGCGACAGCGGTGATAACTGGGTGACGCAGCTCTGCGAAGGGATGCCGTTCATCTATAAAGACACAAGTGAATGGGTCGTCGGGCAGCCGCTCTAAGTGTCCGCGTGATCCGCAAAATGAGAGGTGATTATGATCAGCTTTATGAATGATTACAGTGAAGGTGCGCATCCGCGTATCATGGAAGCGCTCAACCGCACCAACCTTGAACAGACGGTCGGGTACGGCATGGATGAATACTGCGCCGAGGCAGCGGATCTGATCCGCAAGCGAATCGGCCGCCCGGATGCCGCCGTGCATTTCATGGTCGGCGGAACCCCGACGAATGTTACCGTCATTGCCGCCGCACTGCGTCCGTATCAGGGCGCGATTGCCGCGTCCACGGGGCATATCGCCGTACATGAGTCCGGCGCGGTCGAAGGCACCGGTCACAAGGTACTGACGATCCCAACGGAGAACGGAAAAATCAACGCAGAGCAGATCGAACGCCTGATCCGCGCACACTTTGACAGCGAAACGCACGAACACGAAGTGCAGCCCGGCATCGTCTACATCAGCCAGCCGACTGAGTTGGGCACACTCTACAGCAAGTCGGAGCTTAGCGATATCAGCCGGGTCTGCCGAAAGTTCCACATTCCGCTTTATATTGACGGTGCCCGTCTGGCGGCGGCACTTGCTTCCGAACAAAATGATCTCAGCATAGAGGATCTCGCGCAGCTCACGGATGTCTTCTACATCGGCGGGACGAAGATGGGATGCCTGATAGGCGAGGCACTCATCATCAACGATCCGCACATTGATGATGATTTCAGATACATGATCAAGCGTCAGTGCGGATTGCTTGCCAAGGGACGGCTGCTCGGCATCCAGTTCGCGGAGCTGTTCCGTGACGGACTGTATGAAGAGATCGGGCGCGACACCATGTCGCAGGCAGTGCGCCTGCGTGAAGGGCTCAAAGACCTCGGCTGCAAGTTTCTCGTTGATTCCCCGACGAACCAAATCTTCCCGATTTTCTCCGACGAGCTGATTGCGGAGCTGCGGGAGAAGTACCGTTTCGAGCTTTGGAGTCGGGTTGATATGACGCATACCGCGGTTCGCTTCGTGACAAGCTGGGCAACCAAGCCCGAAAATGTCGATGCCCTGCTGCGCGATGTCAAAGCGTTGATGAAATAAAAACAGGCGAGCGGAGAGCAAAGAACGATATTCCGCCCCGTTGCTCAAAGCGAAAGAAACAGAAGATAAGAAATACCCGGGCATGGGAGGGATTTTTCCCATGCTCGGGTGTCTGGGTTTTGTGTATTTTTTTTCAATTTTATCATTGGTCGGGACGTTTCCTCCGCATCCTTTGCCGTCCGGCACTGAGAATGGAAACCGCGGACAAAGCGATAACGGAACCGAGGACAATGCCGAGCGTATCCTGTGCGAGCAGGCTTCCGTAGCGGGATCGGGCGGCAATGTCGCCGACCTCAATCGCCCGCATAAAGTAATACAGACCCGCACCCGGCATCAGCGGGAGAATGGAGGGTACGTAGAGGACCGGCGCGGGAACATGCAGCAGTCTTGCGCAGATCTCGGTATAGAGTGTGACTGCGGCCGCACCTGCGAACATGCTGACCAGACGGCTCGGCTGCAGAGCAGTCGCGGCGAGATACGCAGCCCACGACAGCCCTCCGCCGATAAGGACATAGGGCATGTAGCGTGGACGGACGCTGTACATCAGCGCGAAGCCGCAGCTTGAAAGCCCTGCGGCAAGGATGATGACGAGATCGTGTGTCATAAGAATCTCCCAACCGCGATGAAAGCAATAATATATCCCGCCGCGATGGAGAAGGCGAGAAGCAGGACGTCGAACAGGGTCAGCACACCGCTGAGGGTGTCGCCCACGACCATATCACGAATGGCATTGCAGAAAGCACGTCCCGGAATCAGCAGCATGATGCTGCCGATGATGATGGCGTCGGCGTTCAGCATCGGTTGAAAGTATGCGCCCAACAGCCCGCAGAGCGAGAGCAGCGCGGAGAGCAGGACGTTTTTCACCATCTTATTAAGGGGGATCGACCGCATATACTTCTGACACAGGCTGATCAGCAACGCAATGGGAACCGCAGCCAGCGCGTCGATCCATGAGCCGCCGAAGAAAACCGTGAAGAACGCTCCGCCCATCGCGTATCCGAGCAGAATGACCGGCTCGGGATAGATTCCGGCCTCGCGGATCGCTGCCGCCTGCGCACGGATCCAAGCGGGATCCAGACTGCCGCCGCATATCTCACGGGAGAGTTCATTCGCCGACTCAACCGCGTGCAGGTTCGTGTCAATGGCTTTAATGCGCCGCATCTGTGTTTCAATGCTGCCGGCAGGCGTTGTCAGTGTGAGAATAATATTGGAGTTAATCGCATGAACACCACAGCGCGTCACGCCGAAAGCAGTACCGAGGCGCGTGATCGTGTCTTCGACGCGGTTCACATCCGCCCCGTTGGCAAGCAGCAGCTCCCCTACATCCAGCATACACGCTGTGATTTCTCTGATATCTGTTTCAAGATCCATATTTTTATTATAACAACACGCGGGAGAGTCGCGCGGTACAAGCCGGATGAGAATGACCGTTATCCGAAAAATCAACCTCAGGCTGCAATGCGACCGAAAACGTGAAGCGGCAGTCTGCTACATATGAATAAATTGAGTACATTCCTCTTCCGAGAAAAAGACCTGATACTGTTTTTTGTACAGGGCGCGGATCTCTTCCGGCGAATGTAAATGCCCGGTCGGCAATTCCAAAACCCGATAATGTACGCCGAATGTAGTAACCTTCACACCGGTGTCTATAATGCCGTTACGCAGATAGAAAGCGAGACGGCGGTTTTGCAGCGAACGCGCCTCTTCCGTTTCGGCAAACGCGGGATCTTCCACCTCCCCGATCACGCTGTCGGAATCCTTGAGCGCATCCGTGAGAAGGGCGAGCAGTTCCGCGCCGAGTCCGCCGTTGCGTTTTTGCGGGAATGTTGCGATATAGTCAACCAGATAATCGTTGTTGATTCGTTCAAGGAAAACATAGCCGACGAGCTCTGCGTTTGAGTAAAGACCGTAACAGACATAACGGCCGATTTTCATCGCGCTCTGTATTTTTTCAAGTGCTTTCAATTCATCCGGCGGAAAATCCTCAACCATATGCTCATGGTAGACAGACACGATCTGCTCATTTGTCAGTTTCAGCAAGTTAACCATACAAATTCCTTTCCTGCCGTCGAAGCGGCTTTTGCTTTCTCCCCTCTGTATTATACGTATATCGCAAAAAAATTCAACCTCGGGACAATGAGACATAAGAAACGGGCATCCGGACCCCGCACACCGCACTTTTTAATACCCCGTCTTTGACGGTTGGGAGAAAGTAAAGCCTCGAAGCAGGCGTAAAATTGCCGTTTTCGAGGCTTTCTTAATAAAATCAGATGTGGTAATATTTTCTTCTTTTCGGTTTATAAGGAAACTTCTAAATCTCGCTGCAGCAAGACTTCTGCAAAACAATCAAAAGATCAATCACAGGAGAGCAGAATGGGACAGCTCCGTTTCTTTGATGAAGAAAATCGGCCGGCAAAAATCAGCAAACCCGGAGATCTGCCTGAAAGACCGAACAATGGTATCAACCGTAAGAAATTCATTCCGTTGCCGGACAAACTCAATCATCGGCTTCACTTTTGTTTTCAGCGCTGAAACAAGATTCATTTCCCGGCGTGAGGCTGCAGATAACACACCGCGGGAGCTTATACATGACTGTGCCTTCGGCAGTTTCCCCGATTTTGTCATAGATCCGCCCGGCACTCCAACTTTCCCCTTTAACCGTATAAGAACTGTTTGCAACATATCCAACCTTGCCCAGTCCCGGCATTTCCACTCGAATTGCTTCTTTGTCGACTTCGTTATCCGGTTCTTTTACGAGTCGAACTTTCATTCCTGCTTCGCAGAACTCATGACCGAAATAATGGTTCGTTCCGGTAATCGTGAAATAAATCATCTCCATAATATGCCTCCTGTTTATTTATCCTGTTTAACATGATACGGGTTTTCATCCCTGAATAAGTCTGTTTAAAAGGACTTCCGATAAATGTAAAGATTGAGGCACGGTAATCGGACTTCTTGTGGCATAAATGAACAAGCCAAAGAAAACTGCGCCGTTTCAGC
>CAVESB010000120.1:0-4596 GCA_963618265.1 bacterium | reverse complement strand
TTTTGAGAGTGATTTGAAGTCTGTCATTATTCACTATTACGACGGCAATGAGGATCGGTTTTTCGGGAAACTTCGGGATGTCGAGGACAAAATTCATGCCGATTCATTGGCTGCCCGCTTTATCCGTATTCATAAGAGCTTCTATGTGAATGCGGACTACATCATAAAGATGGATAAGGCATCCCGGACAATCGTGCTGAGCGGTCAAACGGTGTTGCCGGTTTCTGAAGCGCGATATGTCGAAACGAAACAATGGCTTGAAAACAATCAATGCCCTTTCGGCAGATAAAACAGGAAATTAAACCGAACGGTTTTTAGAAAGGACAAAACGTTATGGTGTCAGAAGAAATTATTATTAAATGTCCGGAATTTGGCAGCCCGCAGAATTCGCGGGGCGGCACGGCAAGACGGGATTATGCTCATCCTCTGGATTCGTCACTAATCAAGTTTTTGGATGATCCTGCTATCAATTCTGTTTTCAAGCAAATTGTAGCAGTGCAGGCCGACTCCACGTTTGGCTCGGTTTTGGCAAGCGGTGTTGCAATTAACGATCGCAACTATCCTGAATTAAACAAACTTGTCAATGAATGTGTTGACACATTAAATATTCATCGCCCGTATGTGATTATTTCAGACTACGGTCCGAATCTAAACGCAATGACATTCGGCAGCGATGAAGAGCCTTATGTTGTTCTGACTCCGTTGATGGTCAAAACAATGAGTCCTGCGCAGCTGAAGTTTATTATCGGACACGAATGCGGTCATATCGCAATGGGGCATATGATATACCACACTGTAGTCGAAGTTGCCACGAACTTCGCTTCGCTTATCCCCGTCATTGGACCGGTCGTCAGGAAAGTCGGATTACTTCCGCTGATGGCATGGTCAAGGCGGTCCGAAATTTCCGCCGACCGTGCCGGATTGCTTTGCTGCGGAGACTTGGAAACGGCTCAGCGAACGCTGATGCAGCTTGAAATACCCTTTTTGGATGCAAGTCAGATTGATGTTCGGGATTATGTGACCGATTCCGAGAAATATTTAAGGGGAGGCGATATCAGAAAACTCGGTGAATTCAGCAGTTCTCATCCTATTCTATCCAAGCGAATTAAGGCTCTGGATGTTTTTGGCAAGAGTGAGAAATACTGCAGACTGACTTCTCGGAGCATGACATCAAGCAATCTGTTACCGGATTCCGAATTGGATCGTGAAACCGAAAAGATCATCAGCGTACTTTGAGGAGGCAGTTATGAGCAATGAATTCCCGGAATTGTTTGAAAAAATTAAGGCTTTGGAAGAGCCTCAATTGAATCAAATCGTTGCTGATTCAGAAGATAAACTGAATATGGATTTTCTTCCGCAGCTTCTGATTGCTTCCAACCGCTTTGCAAGCAAAGAAATCATTGAAACGCTGAGTAAGTTGATCGGCTCCGCGAATGCTCTCTTGGCTGTCGTGGAAAATACGGAAAGCGGCTGCATTGTCAGACTCCGATACGGAGAGGATTGGAAGCTTGATGATGCCGACAGCGATTTGAATGTGATGAACATCTCTGTTCCGTGGGATATGCTGAAGCGTCAGAGTATTCTTTGGGTCAGCAGTTCAGCGCTGAAAAATATCCCCGGCAGCCTTATCGTTGATTGCGACAAACTCTTGCTGGTCACGAACGCAACGATGGCAATGACACAAGATGAAAAAGACTTTTTGGAAAACACAAGAAAATCTGTTTTCCCCGACGAGCCGGTTACGATTTCCTTGTGTCACAAACAATTATTGAATACGCAGGAGGACGCTGACAGTCTCTGCGCTCATATCAATGATTTAGTCTCACAATACGGAGAAAATACCTCCTTCGTCATGGATTTAGGTGATGCTTTACGCAGCCAATTTGACGGGATTGACGTTGACCTGCTTAAAGCCAAGCGTGAGAAGCGGATTCAGACTGCCTGCATTAATGCTCTGGAAACCTATATCAAGAGTCAGCTTGAACTGGCAGAGGTCGATATTGACAAACTGAAGCAAAAGCTCGCGAAAATAGAAAAAGAACGGAAAAACATTGAGTTTTCCGGCAGGTTTGTTTTGAACAGCACCATCGAAAACATGTATGGTAAAGCGAAGCATAAAATCATCGCTGCTGCCGACAGATACAGCGATGATGCCTGTGAGAGGATCAGAGCAAAATTGGCTGATTCCAAAACGATTGCAAAAGATATTGATGACATCGGGCCATGGTTGAAAACAGCTTGGGAAAACTTTGAAAAAGAAATAACCCCTTATCTGGTCGCTGAGCAGGAACAGATCGTCGGCGTATTGGAAGAGCAGATTTCTTCCGATTGCAGGAAAATAATTGATTTTCTTGAAGCGGGCAGCTTCGGTGAACCCATGAGCATTTCTGTCGCTCCCGCGATCGCGGATCTGAGTTTTGCTGATGTCGAGGCCTCAAAGGCGGATAAGAACAAGATGCTTTCCCGAGCCATGTTAATAACTTCAATTGCGCTTGGCTTTACGAATCTGTTGTGGGGTGTGGCGGGTGTTGTCGGAACCGAAGTGTTTACCCGTTTCAACACCAACAAGAATTTGGCTGAAGCGAAAGCAAACGTGCTGTCTGCACTGCCAAATGAGTGCAACAAGATCAAATACGGTGTTGAAAGCCAAATCGAAGCAGCAATTGAAAAGGCGAAGAAGGAATCTTGTGATAATGTAGGGAAAGTCTATTCTGAGGTTCTGGACAACTTGATGACGACCATATTCGGATATGCGGGTCGGATTGAGTCAGCCAAAGAAAAAGCTGATATTCTGCAGAGTCTTTTGAATCAGGAAATATTCGAAGCAAAATCCACTCTGTAACGAAAAGCACATAAAAAGAAAGGGTTTTAATATGGGTATTTACGACCAACAACAACAGCTCGTGGACAGTGTGTGTGAGGACATCGCTTCATTTCGCACTTTGATTGCTCCGAAAGACGAGAGCAAGCGCAGCGAGTTCGGCTTTGTCCCCGGCATGAACAACATGCAGAACGCGGTTAATGCTTTGGACGGTCATCTGCGCAATCTGCGGGCAGGTATCTTCCAGGTGTTATTTGTCGGGGGGTTCAGCGCCGGAAAATCCACCCTGCTGAATGCGTTGATGCGCAAGGAGCTTCTTCGCATGAGCATCAATGCTGAAACGGCGGTTATCACAAAGATTGTCTTTGATGCCGAGGAAGAAAAGGTGACCGTATATAAGAAGCAAACGGATGAAAACGGACAGCCTGTTACAGAATATTACAGCATCGCCGGTTTTTTTGAGGCGTATCGTGTAGACCAGGCAAAGCCCGATAAATTTAAAGAAATTGCCTATGTTCTGATCCGGCAAACGCAAGACGGCATCGGCGGCAGCCTGGTTCAGTTGGTGGACTCTCCCGGTACTTCCAACAGTGAGTTCGATACCTTGACGGCAAGAGAATTTGCCGCAAAAGCAAATGCTGTTGTATACCTTATCAATGCCGTTCAGCCCTTTACGGATGACGATAAGCAATACATTAAAGAACATTATGCCGGCCGGGAGTTGAAGAATCTTTTCTTCGTTATCAATCGATTTGACAGTGTTGCCCCGGCTGAGCAGGAAGTGCTCAAAGAGAATGTTTTGAACCAACTTCACGATGTTTTTACCGTTGACGGGGCATTTGATCGGGCGTTGTTTGACAGCCGGGTGTTTTACACAAACGCCTTTGGCTCTTTGAATACCAGATTGGGTCGGGAAACGAAAACCGCGTATGGTAATTTTCTGCTTGATGATAATGCTACCGGCGTACCGGAGTTTGAAAAAGCTTTGGGAACGTTTCTTACGGCTGACGATCGGAATAAAAATGCATTCGCTGCCTATATTCCCAAGTTGTCAACACAGTATACGCTTGCCAAAGTTAAAACGGCCGAAGAAATTGAACAATATAAAACGGGAAAAGCCGAACTTGAACGCCGTCGTGATGAGCTGATTGCTAATGTTGACAAAGTTGAGCGGATTCTGTTCGGCGTACAAGAATCCTGTCAACTTGTTGCCGCTGATCTTGTCCGGGATGTTCAGCGGATCTATGATGAATATGTTGCTCTTATCGCCCGTGAGTGGGATGATCACTTTTCCGATCCTGATGTTTTAGTAAATATCAAGTTTAATGTTAGGGACTTTGCAATGATAGCATTTTCAAAGGATGAGAAAAGGAAAGAAGAACTTACTAAGCCGCTCAAGGAAGCTGTTGATGCATTTCTCGAAAGCAAGAAGGGGGTATTGTCAGCCAATATTGAGCAATCTGTTCAAGCCGCTGCGGCAAAACTTGCAAACAGCTTAGAAAACTTTCAGCAGCAAATGGAAGCTCTTGATTGGCCGATTGATGCGGATAAGATTATAAAAGATCTGCTCGTCACGTTGGATCTCAAGGCTCTCGAAGGTCAGAACACCAATCCCAATTACTTTCAGGTAATTATGGGTATCATTGGTCTCGATTTCGATATTGTTGCGACCGGAGTTGTCGGCACGAAAAATAATGCCGATGCAATTATCAAATTCATTGCTGTCAATTCAATTCAATGGATTGCGTATAACGTCGTCGCTTGGCCTATAGGAC
>CAVESB010000119.1:0-4663 GCA_963618265.1 bacterium | reverse complement strand
GTCTCTGTTTCCTATGACTACTCCGTCCAAAATACAACTTCCGGCGACGCCATTGAATATGTGGACATCGGTACACCGAACAACAGTTTTTTACTGCGTGATGTTGAGGTTACTGTCAATGGCGAAAAAATCACCGAAGGCATTAAAGTTACCTATGCCGATTACAATGCAAGCGGTCTGACGTACGGGATAACGCTTGAAATGGGCGATTATTCCATCCGCGCGGGCGATTCTGCTGAAGTATATGTGTACATTCCCGGCATTCGCAACACACTCTACGAAGCGACTTCCGAAACCGTCAATGACGTTGAAACGAATTTCGTCGGTTTTGAGTTCTTGCCGAACTACTTCGGCAGCAAATATGTCAGCGGAACAACCGACTACAATTTTCAGCTCGTTTTCCCGAAGGGTGTGACTGACAGCACAAGTTATTATTACGAACCGGAAAACTGGCCGGGAAACAAGGAACCCGAAGCATGGATCGAGGATGATCTGGTTGTCTACCAATGGCACAACAGCACAGCTTCCGCCGCAAAGCAATATGTTTTCGGCGGCAAATTCCCATCTGCCGTGCTGACATCCACCGACAATATCAACGCTTCTTCAACGATTGCTTCTGCCGGAAAAAGCGGCAGTTTCAGTGAAAGGCTGTATGAAATTCTCGGCTGCCTGATCTGCATACTTCCTGTTGCAGGTTTGATTTTCGCGATCGCTAAATTTACTAAAAAGAACAAAATCAAGGCCTCAAAGAACTACTTTCCCCCGCAGGTCAAGACGGACGGTGAAGGGATCAAGCGCGGTTTAACTGCGGTTGAGGCTGCTGTTCTGCTTGAGCTCGACATTGAACGCGTAATCACCATGATCATCTTTGGGCTTGCCAAGAAAGGCGTTATTGTCATCAAGTCCCAGGATCCTTTTGAGGTCGAAATCACAGATCCCCTTCCCGACGGACTGTATGAATACGAGATCAACTTCATCGACGCGCTTCGCGAAACAGACCAAAACAAGCGGATGAATAAACTGCGTCAGGCTATCAACCGCCTGATCCTCAGCACCTCGAAACGCCTTGAGGGATTCTCGCTCAAGGAAACGCGTGAATACTACAAGTCCATCTGCGATAAAGCATGGAAGCAGGTTGAGGAAGCCGACACCGATGAAATGAAGTCCCGGCTTCTCGGCGATCATTTCGGCTGGGCGATGCTCACTGAGGAACCGGAGAAGAAGGTTGAAACGGTTTTTACCGGCAGAACTTTCTACGAGCCGAGCTGGTGGTGGCGGTATGACCCGACCTATCGTCCGACGCATGTTTATCCGTCTCATCCGATGCGTCCGAACAGCGGACCTGTTTTTTCTGATACGCTCACGGGCAGCACAAACGAGACGAGTTCGCGCTCCGATAGCGGCGGCGGTTCGACTGCCATGCCGGTTCTGCCGGGCGCCATGTTTGCCCGCTCCATCACAAATTCCGCCCGCAGTCTGGGGAACAAACTGACCGGCAACACACAGGAATTCCAGTCACGGATCCGAAACACCACCAATCCGGCTCCCGTCGCGCCATCCTCCTCGTCCTCGCGCCATCGCGGCGGCGGATGGGGCGGCGGAGGCGGCGGCGGATCAAGCTGCGCCTGCGCCTGCGCATGTGACAGCTGTGCCTGCGCCTGTGCCGGAGGCGGACGTTGATGAATTGGTTCCGTCAACATGAGAAAACCGGGGTCAAGTACGGCCCCGGTCTTTATAAAGTCGAGATTGATCGTGACGGCGGTTGGAAAACCCGTATGCATCTGCGCGTCGAAAGCGATCTCAACGGCGTGCTCTGGCTGAATGGGAATGAGTCATTTTATTTGAACGCCAGCGCCGCGCTTTTCACCTGGTGCGTCATGAATCGTCTGGACGACAACGCCGTGAAAAACGTGCTCAAGAAGCAATTCTGTGGCGAAGCAGAATCCGCGTTCCGGGATTACCTTGCATTCAAGCCGCTGATGGAAGATATCGTAAACGGGAAAGCAGGAGCCTGCGATCTCTGCGAAAGCGGCATCGACACGCAAACCCCGTTCTCAAAAATCTCCGATGCTCCCTTCCGCATGGATTTGGCACTGACATACAAATGCAACAACCGCTGCGCCCATTGCTACAATGAAGCGGGACGCGCCAACGCACAGCTGGGCTTGGATGATTGGAAAAAGATCCTTCAGCGCGTCAACGAGATTGCCGTCCCGCACGTTGTTTTCACCGGCGGTGAACCGACTTTGGTTCCGTTCCTGCCGGAGTTACTGCGTTACACCGATGCGCTCGGCATTGTCAGCGGGCTGAACACCAACGGAAGACAGTTCAAGGACATTGCTTTTTGCGAACAATTGAAAGACTGCTCCCTTGACCATGCGCAGGTTACGCTGGAATCCCACATTGCTTCCGTGCATGACGCCATGGTCTGCGCACCCGGCGCCTGGGAGGAAACAACCGCCGGCATCCGCAACGCGGTCAAAGCAGGCATCTACCTGAATACCAACACGACCTTGCTCGCAAACAACGCGACAAAGCAGAACGTCATCGACTTGGTCAACTTCGTCAATGACCTCGGCGTCCGCACCATGGGTCTGAACGCGCTGATTTATTCCGGGCGCGGAAAAAATGTCGGTACAGGTCTCAATGCCGATCAACTGCCGGAACTGCTGGAAGCAGCGAAGGAAACTGTCATAAAAAACGGGATGCGGCTGCTGTGGTATACTCCGACACCTTACTGCCTTTTCGATCCATATGAAAACGGACTGGGCTTCAAAACCTGCAGTGCCGCCCGCTACAGCATGTGCATTGAGCCGGACGGTTCTGTTTTACCCTGCCAATCCTGGTATCAGACGGTTGGGAATATTCTCAGCGACCCATGGGACTCCATTTGGAACGCACCGCTCTGCCGCTCTCTGCGTGCCAGAGAATATCTGCCGGACGGATGCAAGAATTGTGAGACGAAGGCCGTTTGCGGCTGCGGCTGCCCAATGGAGAAGATGAATAACGAAGACAGAGTCGTGCCCCGCTGCGGTTTGCCTGAGTGTTTCTGAAATGACGAATGAGGAACTGAACCGCCGGTACACCGCCCAGAGTGCATGGACAAAAGAACTGCGTGACCGCATCCGCACCGAACTGACGAATGAGGCGCGCGTTCTTGAGCTTGGCTGCGGTACCGGTGCCGTACTGCGTGATTTCAACCTCAATTACGGCATCGGACTTGACAGGAAATATTCAAGACTGCAATTCGCGGGCAAATACTCGCCACACGCGTTCACGGCCGGAATGGCGCAGGAACTGCCGTTCAAGTCCGGCAGTTTTGATATGGTCTACTGCCACTTTTTTCTGCTGTGGGTGAACGGAGATGACGACATTCTGCGCGAAGCCCATCGTGTTCTGAAAGACGGCGGATTATGCTGTCTTCTTGCGGAACCCTGCTGGGATGAATTGGAGGCGGAACCGTCCGCGCTTTACGAAGCGGCGAAATTTCAGCGTGATAGGCTGATCAATGAAGGTATTGATCCTACCGTTGGGAAGAAACTTCCGGCACTGCTGCGGAAAGCAGGATTCAAGGAAATCGAATACGCCTCTTACAGACGTTCCGATACGCAGACAGTGGAATACATCCGCGGAGAGGTTCGGCAGCTTGAGGTTGACACCGGTATTTCCATGACCGGTTTGACCATCCGTCCGGGATACAGTTACTGCATCCCGACTTATTACGCTACAGCGAAAAAATAAAAGGGGAAGAAGAATGGGATATAAATTCGATGAAATTGCGGATCGACGCGGCACAAACTGCGTGAAATGGGACGTATATCCGGCGGATCGACTGCCGTTGTGGGTCGCGGACATGGACTTTGAGGTCTGTCCGAAGATTATCGACGCCATGCGAAAGCGCCTGGAGCATCCGGTGTTTGGCTACTCCAAGGATTACCCGGAATTGAAACAGGTCATCGTTGACCGCATGAAGCGTCTCTATGATTGGGAAATTGCCGCCGACAGCGTCATCTTTGTTCCGGGCATCGTCTCCGGCTTCAACTTCGCCGTCCGCGCCTATTGCGGCAGCGGCAATTCGGTCATCTATCAAACGCCCGCCTATCCGCCGTTCATCTCCGCCCCGGGCAACTTCAACCTTGAGGGAATCAACAACGACCTGTATTTTGATGAATCCGACAGCCTTTGGAAGATCGACTTCGAGAAGTTCGAGTCGCAGATCAAAGAAAGCACTTCACTCTTTATGCTTTGCAATCCTCACAATCCGGTCGGCAGGGTCTTCACAAAAGAAGAGTTGACAAAGCTCGGGAATATCTGCGCGAAGCATAATTTGTATATCTGCTCCGATGAGATCCACAGCGATATCATCTATTCCGGCTATCATCACACGCCGATTGCTTCTGTCAATGACGATTTCGCGAACCGAACCATCACTTTCATCGCTCCTTCCAAGACTTTTAATATTCCCGGTCTGTCCTGCTCCGCCGCGATCATTCAGAATCAGGAGATGAGGGAGAAATATCAAAAAGCATTGGAAGGTCTGTGCAGCGGCGTCACGGGAATCGCGCAAACCGCGGGAATCGCTGCTTACCGCGACTGTCAAGACTGGCTGGACGAGCTGCTGGTATATCTTGAAGGCAACCGAGACTTCGCGCTGGAATACATC
>CAVESB010000118.1:1564-4691 GCA_963618265.1 bacterium | reverse complement strand
CAAAATCCAGGAATGATGCGTAATTGTTCAGCATCCCGCGGGCCTGCATAAAAGACGGCAGCTGTTCGAATTTTCCCTGCTCCATTGACTCAATGTAAATCGAGCGGATCAGTGTCTGTATTTCACAGTCCTCAATCGAGAGGGACAAAGCTTTGCGGCGGAATGCGAGCTTGGCGCCGATTTCATTGAAAATTTCCTGCGGTGTTTTCTCCGCGGGCTCGGCGGATTCGGCCTCTGCCTTTTTGCGCCCGCTATGCAGGAACGCGAATGGCTTTTTCTCTCTTTTCGGCTTCGCTTCTTCCGTTTTCGGCTTTTCTACCGGAGACGGAGACGGTGTCGTGATTGAACTTGGTGTCGGCATCTGCTGCGGCGAAACGAAACTCGTTCCGGGTGGTTGCGGAACATAGGGCTGGCGCATTTGCTGTGATACCGGCGGAGTCGCTTGCGAGTTTTGGGACGGAATGTACGGCTGTTGTTGAACAGGCTGCCGCGTCTGCGGAGCACTTTGCGGGGCTTGAGCATCGCTTGGTACGGAATGTCGGGCGAATGGATTAAATTTCGGACGGCGTACCGCTTTTTCTCTCTCTTCGGCTGCCGGCGCGGTGGAAGTCTCGCTCTCTTCCGGAGAAGGGTTGTCCCATTCATTGATGATCATCGCCGCGTCAAGGTCAAGGTACTCTGCGTAGATGCGCAGAAAGCCCCGAGCTTGCACTGCGGACGGAATGATCTCCGCACGGCCGCCCTCGAGCGCCTGCAGATAGGGGAGACGGATGTGCAGCGAATCCGACGCTTCCTTGAGGGAGACGCCTTTTGCTTCACGAGCTTTCCGTAAAAGGTTACCTGCTTTAATAGACATGTAGATAATTATAAGGGATTTGCGGTTTAAAGCATGAAAAAAGGTTCTCATTGCTGAGAACCTTTTCGTGCCTAAAAGAGTGGTATAAGAAAATTCTGATTAAGCAGCCTGCTCGGCTTCCGGAGCGGCTTCTTCAACAGCTTCAGCTTCCGGAGCGACGTCTTCGGTGCCCGGGATGTTCGGGGTTTCGCCTTCGCGATGAACCATGATGTTGACAGTCGGGATGATATCGACGGTCAGGCGGACAGAAGCTTTATGCTCGCCAATGAGGCGGATCGGCTGGATGTCGATCATGCGCTTATCGATCGTGACAGCGGCCTTTTCGCTGATCTTGTCCGCAATCATCTGCGTGGTGATGGAGCCGTAGAGTTTGCCCGTTTCTCCGGCTTTGACAGCGAAAGTGATCCAGGTGCCGTCGATCTTTTCGGAGACAGCACCCATCTCGGTATTCAGCTGAGCACGAACAGCGTCGGCCTTCGTGCGAATGGCGTCAGCCTGCTTCAGAGCGGCAGCGGTAGCGAGGACAGCATAACCCTGCGGGAGAAGGTAGTTTCGGCCGTAACCATCAGCAACCTTCTTGACATCGCCCGCATGACCAAGATGATAAACATCTTTTAACAGTAAGATTTTCATTTATTCAAGCCCTTTCAAAAAATGTGACAACACAAATCTATCAACGAAGGGTACAACGTTGATAAACCTATTCTAACAGAGATTCGGAAAAACTTAACGAAAAAGTGATAAAAATGTCTTTCTCGTTGTCATGAAATTTGTTTCCGCTATTATAATTGGTACAGGATCAATCTTTATCGTTTTGATCTTGTTTTCTGTTGACGATGTGAAAACACCAAACAGCGTTTACGGATCTGCCGGCGCTGATTCTTTTAATGATCGGGAGCGCGTTATGCCGCTTTTTTCAAGAGATATAGGTATTGATTTGGGAACGCTGAACATGGTCATCGCAGAGGGTCGTCAATTGCTGCTTCAGGAATCGACGGTCGCGGCGATCATTGTCGAAGAAATGAAAATGGTGGAATGGGGACAAGCCGCGAAGGATATGCTCGGCAGAGTCCCGGAGTCCATTGAAGTTGTGTATCCGCTGCGCCACGGCGTGATCGCGGAATATGAGATCACCGAGAACTTGGTGAAATTCGCGGTTAACAAGGTTTGCGGCTCAATGCTGATTTTCCGCCCGCGAATTCTGATCACGATTCCCTGCGGCATCACCAGCGTTGAACGCCGTGCGGTACGCGAAGTCGGTTTGGGTACAAATGCGCGTGATGTTATGCTGATGGAACAGCCGTTAGCCGCCGCGATTGGCATTGACCTGCCGATTGCCGCTCCTTCGGGTAATATGGTTATCTGCCTTGGCGGCGGTTTGACGCAGGCAGCTGTGATCGCGATGAACGGTGTTGTGACCTCCGGTACGACACAGACCGCAGGCATGAAGCTTGATGAGGCGATTCAGATGTATGTGCGCAAGAAGTACGGCGTGATCATCGGACAGCCTACCGCCGAACATATCAAAACACGCATCGGCTCCGCGGTTCAGGTGGAACAGTCCCAAACGATGGAGATTCAGGGACAGGATCAGGTGTCCGGGCTTCCGAAGCCGGTCGCGGTGACAACGGAAGACATTGTTGAGGCATTGCAGGATCCGCTTAAGGATATCGCAGATACCGCCCGCAAGGTGCTTGAGAAGACGCCGCCGGAATTGATTTCGGATATTATTGACCGTGGTGTCGCCCTCTGCGGCGGCGGTGCGCTGCTGCGCGGCGTTGATAAATACCTGACAAAAATGCTCGGGATTCCCGCCTATATGGTGGATGAACCGACCATCTGTACCGCGCTGGGCGCCGCGAAGGCCGTTTCGATGCGCGACGCGTATAAACGTTCCATCATTCAGGGTTAGATAAGCATACAGAAACGAAAAGCGCCGAAAGGCGCTTTTTTGATCCTGTATGCTTGTTTTTTACAGATAATAAGTGATGTGCTGCAGGGAGACAATGGGGTCGCTGTATTCGACCTTGATGTTTTCCGGCAGGTTGAGAATTGCCGGTGCGTACGTGAGGATCGCCTCAATGCCGCAGCCCACAAGTTCTTCCGCGACTTCCTGCGCGGAGGAGGCGGGGACGGTGAGCATGGCGATGCGGATGCCGTTGTCATGAATGATCGACTTCATATCGGCAATGTCTTGAATGACAATGGTATCGTTCATTTTTTTCCCGATTTTTTCCGGGTTGGAGTCCACGGCGGCGACAATATGGAATC
>CAVESB010000118.1:0-1554 GCA_963618265.1 bacterium | reverse complement strand
CTCGATCAAGGTTGAGAATCCCGCGAATCTGTTCGGAAAGGTACTCGATGTTATAACCGGTTCCCTGTTTGCCGAATTCGCCGAATTGCGAAAAATCTTTGCGAATCTGCGCGGCTGAATAGCCGAGAAACTCGCTCAGCTCTTTGGAGTTGGTTGTTGTCCCTTTCTCGCGCAATGCGGTCAGGGCACGAAGATATTTCGGCAGGCGGCTTACAATAATGTCAGGGATGTCTTGATTCTTGATCATTTTGAAGGAATCTCCTTTATCTTCTGCTCCTGCGGCTCCTTGTGTAGCCCAAGCGGGATATATAATACAAAACGTTTGCGATGGCTTGTATCGCGGCGGCGACATAGGTCATTGCCGCGGCTCTGAGTATCTCGGAAACCCCGTCAAGCTCGTTCTGATAAACCAGCCCGGAGTCCGCAAGCCATGCTTTCGCTCTCTTGCTCGCGTCGAACTCCACAGGGAGGGTGATGAGTGCGAAAACGACCGTCAGCGCAAAAGCAGCGACACCGGCAATCGCGACATAATATCCCCAATCGCTCTCCAGTAATGTCCAAAGGATCAGACCCACTGAGAACAGGATCGGTCCGAGACGGCTTCCGAAATTTACTACGGGTACGAACGCGGAACGGAGACTCAGCGGACCGTAGGATTCCGCATGCTGATAAGCATGCCCCGCTTCATGGCAGGCGACACCCACTGCGGCAACCGAAGCACCGCGGTAGACAGCTTGACTGAGGCTGAGCGTTTTGTCTTTCGGTGAATAGTGATCACTCAGTGTTCCGGAAACTTGATTGATTGACACATCCTGCAGTCCGTGGGCGTCCAGCATTTTGCGCGCGGCTTCGTAACCTGTGACCCCGGTTGCCGTGGCAACTTTTGAATATTTGTTATACGCGGCAGTTATCTTTATCTGAGCGTACATGCCGAGAATAAACGCGATAATCATTACAAACCAAAACATGTCTTACTCCTTTCTCCCTTTCCCGTGATGATTGCCGGAAAAAGCAGATGAATACCGCAATGGTCATTAAATCCTTTAAACCGAATAGTATTTTACCGAAAAAGATGGAAAGCGTGTCAAGTTTCGTGAAAAAAAGTATTAATGAAAGAGAAGTAAAACACATCGGTAAATAGATGGAAAATAATTCGGAGAATCGGCAAGATGCGTTGTCGTGAATCTCTTGTTTCGGCTTTATACATAGAGATCCTCATCAGGTTTTCACGCATAATGCTGCCGCTTCATTACGAAAACGCATCGAAGTAAAAATTTACTAAAATTTACCGAAACGAATATGTTTGACGATTCGGATTGGTGTGCTTCGTTTTCTTGTTTTGCGGACTTGACAAAGCTCCTGCAATGTCATATCAGAAAGCTTACTTTCGTCGTCTTGTCTGAAAACTTTTTTTATGTATACTGTTAAATATACAGATTTACTGAATAATTACAAAAAATTAAGTAAACATATGAACGGAAAAACGCGAATCAAAGACATAGCCGAAAAAGCAGGCGTATCACCTTCGACAGTTTCGAATGTGCTGAATAACCG
>CAVESB010000117.1:0-4728 GCA_963618265.1 bacterium | reverse complement strand
GCGTGATACGTCTTTCCGATTATCACACGAATACGCCGGCAAAGGCACGGTATACGGTTCAGAAATATGTCGTACAGGAAAATGACACGATTATCGGCATCGCTGAGCAATTTAGCCTCAAATCGAGTACGATTTTGTGGGGCAATCCTTACACGCTGGGTGATGATCCGCATGCGTTGCGCGCGGGTATGGAGCTGAACATCCTGCCGGTGGACGGGGTTTATTACGAATGGCATGACGGCGATGGTCTGAACGGCGTATCGCAGGTCTATAAGGTCACACCTGAAGACATCATTGATTGCCCCGCGAATAATTTGTCCCGTGAGACGATCGGTGATTACAGTAATCCGAACATTGAGCCCGGCACATGGCTTGTGATTCCGGGCGGCAGTCGTGAATTTGTGAACTGGTCCGCTCCGCTTATCACACGTGAGAACCCTGCGGTAGCCTCCATTTACGGGCCCGGCGCCTGCGAGGCTGTGACAGATGGTCCGCTCGGAAGCGGCACTTTCATTTGGCCTACTACCGAAACGTGGCTCTCAGGCTATAATTATGATGAAGGAACCAACCACCGCGCAATTGATATTGCCGGTTCCATCGGGAATGCGGTCTATGCGGCGGATCACGGCGTTGTGGTTTACGCAGGCTGGAACAATCACGGTTATGGGAACGTCGTCATGATAGATCACGGCAATGGTTGGCAGACGCTTTATGCGCATTTGGATTCTTATAATGTTGAATGCGGATACTATGTCTTTCAGGGTGATGTTATCGGCGGTCTCGGTACCACCGGCAATTCTTCCGGCCCGCATTTACATTATGAAATGAGATATAACGGTGTTCCGATGAACCCGAATAATTTTTATTAGAGATTGGAATTTTGATATGGAACTGGAACAAATCAGCGCGGGAAACCGCAACTCTCAAAATAATCAGGAGAAGACATCACAAAGTACGACCTGGGGTGATTCTCTTCGTTATATCGCCATTGTCTTTTTGATTATATTTGCAGTCTTTTTGCTGTATCTGAGCCGCGAGCGTCTTTCTCTGATCTTGATCTCGGCCTTGGCAGCATACTTGCTGAGTCCGCTGGTCTTTTTTTTGAACAGCAAGCTGCATATCAAACGCAATATCGCGATTATTTTAGCTTACATCTTCTTGTTTCTGATTGTTTGCGGAGTGATTGCCGTCGTTATACCTTGGATCACGCTGCAGCTGAATGAGTTTTTTGAAGTTGATTGGGATAAAATCATTGTCGGTCTGGCAACATGGCTTGATAATGTGGATCAAAACTTTATCGTTCCTTCAATTAACATAGGAAACACTGAAATCGATCTGACCGAACCTTTGGATAATCTGCGTAATTGGATTTTATCCTTCCGCTTTTCGGCAATTGATTTCCAGAGCTTGCTGCCCGGTTTGTCGGGAGCCGCGCAAAAGGTGCTTAATATCGGCACAAATGTGATCAGCCAAGTGGCTTCGGTTTTGCTTTCAGGGTTGACCGCGGTCATGGCTTCGATCCACTTCTGCAATGACGGCAGAAAATTGAAAGGATGGACTTTGAATTTGTTTGAAGATAAATATAAGCCTGAAGTTAAAATGCTGCTTGAGCACATCGGGCGGATTTGGACAAATTATTTCGCCGGCGAGCTCAAGCTTATGTTGGCAGTCGGGCTCGGAACTTTCGCTTTGTTCGCGATTCTCGGTGTCCGCTGGGCATTGCTTCTCGGGATTATCGCGGCCTTTTGTGAAGTTGTTCCGAATATCGGGCCGATCCTCGCCTGTGTTCCCGCCGTGATCATTGCTTTGATTTTCGGTTCCTCCTGGCTGCCGGTCAACAATTTCATCCTTGCCATTCTTGTCATCGCGGCATCCGTAGTTGTGCAGCAGGTAGAGAATATCTTCCTTGTCCCGCATATTATGGGGAATGCGCTGGATCTGCATCCGGCGGTCATTATCATCGGCATCATGGTTCTCAGCACGAAGCTCGGTATTTGGGGCGCGATCCTTGCCGCGCCGATCATCGGTCTCGCAAGAGAAATTTTGCGCTTCATAATCAGAAAAATCAAGCGGGAAGATCCTTATCCCGAATTGTTAACAACGGAACAACAACCTGAACAATAAAGAAAGAGGTAGATATGCCGTTATTCGGAAAGAAAAAAGAAACGAAGTCAGCTTTACCCGAAGCGCTTGACTTCTCGAATGACACTTGGTCCTACAAGGGCGAGGCTCCGGAATATAAGCTTCAGGCAGATGGCTTTTCGTATGATATGATTGACGCGGACGGAAATGACCGAAACGCGATTAGCCTTGGCATCGCGGGCATGATCATTATTGTGCTGAACGCGAAAAGCCCGAAAATCCGGGAAGATGAACTGCTGCCGAGATTCGGGGACGTGATCAAGACCCGCGGCTGGCACAGCATGACCGTTAAAGAAGCGAATTTCCTTTGCGAAACCGCGATCAAGAAGCTTTCTTCCCCGAACAGCGGCGATGTTTTCGATCTCGCATCCTACGCGCCTGTTGAGGTCAAGCGTGCTTTGTTGAAGACGCTGTTTAAGCTCTCCCGCATCGAGCTGAAGCAGGAATTCCGTGAGGAGGCCGAGCATCGTATTTTGGATGACATCGTCCCCGAGATTTTTGCAAATCCGGACTATGAATTGGCACTTTTGACAGGGCTTATTGTCAAACCGGAGAAAGTCAAGAAGGAAGATCAGAAGCCGCTTTTCGAAACGGTTCAGGGCGCGGCGGCGGATTCCGCTGATGATGTTGTTCTGCCGGAAGCGGCTCCTGAATTCAAGACTACAACCACTGTGGAAATGCCTGAAGTTGCACCTGTTTCCGCCGAAGCGTCTCCTAAAGAAGAATCGAACTCAGCTTTTGATGAGTTGCGAAAAATTTACGGTTCCCATCCTGATACTGTTGTGGAAGCAAATATCATTGTGGAAAAGCGCAAGCTGGAACAGGCGCAGCAACAGACTGCTGTCGCGCAGGCTGTAATTCCGCAGGAGTCACTCAGTGTTGCTCCCTCTGCTCCGCTTGAAGAACCCGTTTCTGCCGCTCCGGCGGAAGTGAGTCAGACTCCGCTCGCGGAGCAGGCCGCTCCGACTTTTGCTGCCCCGCTGTCGGAATCTTTCAGTCAGCCGCAGCAGCAGTTCGCGAGTGCCCCGACAGGAAATCCGTTCCAAGCTCCTGCTCCGAACGCTTACTACGGATCGCAACAGAGAATGAATCCGGTCGGCGGATACGAACCCGCGAACACCGCTTCGCAGATGCCGTCTATTCCTCAGCCGGCTGTTCCAAATTTCGGAACTCAGCAGCCTTATCAAAACAATCCGGGTACTGAGCAGAATCCTTTCAGTCAGCAGATGAATCAGATTCCGCAGCCGCCCGCTCCGAATTTCGGAAGGATGCCTATGCCCGGATACGGAACTCCGCCCTATGCGCAGCAGTCGAATCAGGGATACCCACAGCCGGGAATGTATCAGCAGCCGAATCAGGGATACCCACAGCAGGGTATGGTTCAGCAACCGAATCAAGGGTATCCGCAGCAGGGCATGGTTCAGCAACCTATGCCGGGATATCCGCAGCAGGGTATGGTTCAGCAGCCGAATCAGAGGTATCCGCAGCAGGGCATGGTTCAGCAACCGAATCAGGGATATCCGCAGCAGGGTATGTACCGCCAACCTATGCCGGGATATCCGCAGCAGGGCATGGTTCAGCAGCCTCCGCAGGGGTTCCCGCAGCAGACGAATATACCGCAGTCCCCTTCACAGCCACAGGATAATCAATCCTGATGATGCGGGTCCGAATCAGAAAAATCCTTTGCATGGTTATTCCCATCCTGCTCCTTGCGGGCGGATGGGAGGTTTTTAATACCTATATCAGACCGAACCATTATCAACTGCTTTTCCCGTACAGCGTTTTCCATGCCAAACACCTCGCCGTGACTGAAACCCGATCGGGGGCTGACAATCAATTGCAAATAAAAATCCCCGCGGGCAAAGCGATTGTAGGAAAAGACAGCTATCAAGCCGAGATTGAACTGCCGGATTTCTGGATTGACCAAATCCCCGTGACGGTGGCGAATTATAAAAAATTTGTTTCCGCAACCGGGAAACCCGCTCCGCTGTACCTGAATGAGTATGAAAAGTATTACACAGAGAAGAAATATGAGCTGATGCCGGTGGTCTTTGTCAGCTGGAAGCAGGCGGAGGATTATTGCGAGTATTACGGCGGGCATCTCCCGACCGAAGCGCAGTGGGAGAAAGCAGCGCGCGGCAGTGACGGAACGGTGTTGTATTGGGATGATGAAGAGAAAGATTTTACATTGGCGAACTATGATCGTTTCTACGGCGGCGCGACTTTCTCCGGATGGCTGCCTGCGGGTCACACGAGTTTTGGCTTGCTGGACATGAGCGGGAATGTACGGGAATGGATTCTGGACTTGATGCTGGCTGAAAATCAGGCGGTGCGGATCGATGATTGGCGCACGATACGGGACATGACGACAGACGACCCCTCGCGGATCCTGAAAGGCGGGGCTTACAGTGACGACTTGGCTCATTTGCGGCTGAATTTCCGTGACGCTCATCCTTATTACTCGCCGGGTGTCAACCGCGGTTTCCGCTGTGTTTATGAAACAGGTGAATAAATCAACAGATAAGAAGATAAATCGAGTAGGGGAGATTTTCTCTCCCCTCTCACACCACCGTACGTGCCGTTCGG
>CAVESB010000116.1:0-4907 GCA_963618265.1 bacterium | reverse complement strand
ATGGTCTGCGCTTCAAATTGCCATGGATTTCAGAGAAGTTCACAGCCATCAATTCTGTGCTCGCCATTACCTCTTATTCTTTCTGAACTTGTAATCCTCATCGATACGCTTTTTCCAATTTATATCCAGCGGTTCGCTGCAACGGACGGCGGAAACAGCTTCACTCAGGACCTCGTAGTTGAGCTGCGTTCCCTCATGGTCAGCGTGGTAGTTGACTGCCCGGTCTGCTCCAATGCCGAAGTGCTGTGCAGTCTCGACCGCGTCGATATTTGCGCCGAGGAACAGAAACTCCCAGCCGTACTTTTCCTTCTGCCGCTCGATCATTTTCTTGACTGTCTCGCTGTCATAACAGCTGCTTGCATTCTCCATGCCGTCCGTCGTGATGATAAACAGCGTGTGTTCAGGGACATCCTCATTTCTTGCATACTTGTGGACATTCCCAATGTGGTGAATTGCTCCACCGATTGCATCCAGAAGGGCAGTGCAGCCGCGAACGGAATAGTCCCTGTCGGTCATCGGCTCAACCTTCTGAACCGGCACACGATCATGGATAACCTCACTCACGTTGTCAAACAGAACGGTAGAAATCAATGCCTCACCATTCTCTTTTTTCTGCTTTTCAATCATGGAGTTGAAGCCTCCGATGGTGTCTGCTTCCAGTCCGCTCATAGAGCCGCTGCGATCAAGGATGAATACGATCTCCGTCAAGTTCTTTCTCATGTTCAGTACCTCCGTATATAAAAATATGACTGCTTAGTGTCTCACCTTGCAGTCATATTGTACTTTGGTATTCACTTTATTTGGTCGCATGGCAAGCGACATTATTCTAAGGAAGAGAACAGCTCTCCGTCAATGCTCAGAACATCATCCATCGGAATCTTCGTGCCGTTCTGCATAATAATCAGCCGTTCAAAGTCAACGACCTTCTTGACCGCGCCGGTTACTGATACATATTCGCCGCCGGCTTTGCGCTCATCAGGTTTGAAGTAGGTTATTTCAACCTCCGGCGCTTCATCGAGAACAGCCATAAGAAGCTGACACCTCATATTCAAAGCGCTCAGGGCTTCCTCGTCAAGTTCAATCCTTTCGTCGGTCAGACGTTCGGTTTCTTTGATAGCGGAGTCGTAGCCGGTGAGAGCGGCGAAGGGAGCGAACTGCGCTGCGCGATCCGACATCGGCATCTGCGGGCGCGTTTTGGAAACGTGATGAGGAAGACTCATAATCTCGTCATATTTTCCATTCATGCCTTATGACCTCCAATCTGCGCATTGCGGTCTTTGGCGGTTGCGCCTTCTTCAAGATTCATCGCCTTGAGGATGGCGTTTTTCCCGTACTTTTTCTTGATGGCGAGTGCCGCCTGCTGGATTTTTCGTTCCCGTTCCAAGGCGGCGTTTTCGGCTTTCCGCTTTTCCTCTTCGGCGGCATAGTCGGTAAAGAGGTCGAGCTGAACAGCAGCATCGTTTTTCCTCGGCGCGTCCGCTTCAGGCAGGACATGATTTGCAACAACGTACATACGGCGGACAAGCAGATTCTTGTCCACGATCCGGTCAAACAGCTCTGCCACAGCACACATTATTTTGCGGGTTGATGATGTGTGACCGTCGAGATTGACAGAGCCGTGCGCCGGTTTGGGAATCTGCCGACCGTAGTGGTCTGTCTCGACCGCACCGTGGAACTTTGCCCGCCGCGCCGGATCGGTCAGATTCTCAATGTCGTAGCCAATCGTTAAAACCATCTGATCGGTGACAAGCCCCTTGTCCACCAAGTCCAGCACGAGCAAGTCCGTCATCTCGCAGATGACGAGTTTTGCTTTCTCTGCCTCATAGGGACAGTGCAAAACCTGTCCTGAACTCAGGCTGTTGGAACCGGGACGGTATGCTTTGATGGCTTCGATGGTCGTAGGCTCCCAGCCCCAGGCATGGTCAATGAGCAGTTCCGCGTTCTTGCCGAACAGCTTATAAAGCAAATCTTCGTTTCGCTCTGAACAGAGAGCAACATCGCCCATCGTGAACATTCCGTTCTGTTCAAGTTTTTTAGCAATACCCCGCCCCACGCGCCAGAAATCCGTAAGCGGCCGGTGCGCCCAAAGTTCGCGCCGGAACTTCATCTCATCCAGCTCTGCAATTCGGACGCCGTTCTTGTCGGCAGGGATGTGCTTCGCCACAATGTCCATTGCCACTTTGCAGAGGAAAAGGTTCGTGCCGATTCCCGCGGTTGCCGTGATGCCGGTTGTCTCAAGCACATCGAGGATGATCTTCATTACGAGATCATGAGCAGAGAGCTGATAGGTTTTCAGATAGTCCGTTACATCCATGAACACTTCGTCGATGGAGTAGACTACGATGTCTTCCGGCGCAATGTACTTGAGGTAGACCTGATAGATACGGGTGCTGTACTCCATGTAGTACGCCATCCGGGGCGGCGCAATGATGAAGTCAATCATCAGAGAAGGGTCTGCCTGCAGCTCCGAGAAGAAGTGCGATGTTCCTGTCGATCTGCGTTCCGGTGCGTCGTGCAGCCGTCCGGCATTCGCTTCCTTCACCCGCTGCTTGACTTCAAACAGCCGCCCACGTCCGGAGATGCCGTAGTTTTTGAGGGAGGGAGTAACGGCAAGGCAGATGGTCTTATCCGTGCGGCTTTCATCTGCGACAACAAGATTCGTGTCCAGTGGATCTAAGCCACGCTCCCGACACTCCACGGAGGCGTAGAAGGATTTCAGATCGATTGCAATGTAGGTGCGCTGTTTCATCTTCCGTGCCGCCTTTAAATTCAAATCATGCGCCTATTAATCTCTGGTCAAATGCAAACAGCGCCTCGTTGATCTCAAAGACGTTATAGTTCCCATGCTCCACGAAATATTCCACAATGATGTCAAACTTGTTGGAGTGGGAGAGCGCAAAGCCTGCCTTCATGAGCATATCCTTCATTTCCACAAGCGGCAGCTCAAGGGCAATGGCAAATGCAATGACCGTGGGCTTGGAAGGTTTATAGGACTTGTCCGAGCGAATCTTCGAGAAGAGTTTCCGGTCAATATTTGCCTTCTTATAGCACTGCGCATCCGTCATGCCGCGTTCATCAATCTTCCGCAGAAGCATCTCCGAAAAGCTCTCGTCGAGCTGTCCCAGTGCATCGTCGAGAGTTGCCGCCTTTTTAAGATCCGCTTTCGCAAAGGCAGATGAGAAGATCTGTTCGATTGACTCTTCAGCGCAGACGGAGGACTCGCAAGGCATTGGTTCTTCCATCCGAAAGGCGTTCATTCTGCGCAAAGTCTCGGAACGACTATCGGTATGCTCGTCCACATAGCGGTCATCTATGTACGCCGCAATATTGGAAAACAGCTTGCCGCTGATCCGGAAGGCATTGCGGTCGAAAATGACAATGTACACCGTCATTTCGTTTTCAAGAAGGAAGCTGCTAATGGTGTCAATCGCCACCTTGAGAGCCTGATCCTTTGGATAGCCAAAAATGCCGGAGGAAATCAACGGGAAGGCAACCGACTCGCAATCGTGTTCCTTCGCCAGCATGAGCGAAGTTTGATAGCAGGAGATCAGCAGTTCACGTTCCCCGTGCTGTCCATCATACCAACGCGGACCGACTGCGTGAATGACATATTTACAGGGCAGCTTGTAGCCCTTCGTGATTTTTGCGCTCCCGGTTTTGCAGCCGCGGAGCATTTCACATTCTGCCAGCAGCTCCGGTCCTGCAGCGCGATGAATGCAGCCGTCCACACCGCCGCCGCCCAGCAACGACTCGTTGGCAGCGTTGACGATGGCGTCAACCTTCATTTTCGTGATGTCATTTCTGACGATTTGAAGCGGCATAAAATCACCAACCTTTCACTTCAATAAGCAGAGAGTTGTCACGCCGACTGTAACCACCGGTCAGGGTTTAATTCGCCTAATGTGACAATTCTTGCATTTTCACAGTCCGGCATGAGTTGTGTCATAAACTCCCGGCAAGCACCGCAAGGCGGAATCGCCTTTCCTTTACAGTCAACAGCTATGACACGGCGGATAGCATTTTCTCCGTTGGTAATCATATTGAACCATGCTGTCAATTATCCTTCCGGTCTGACGTTTTTCAGAAAATCGGAGTGCGGTACATACGGCAAGTTTAGCTGCCGACCCATGCGGTTCAGCTCATTGAGCTTGATCAGCATAAGATTGATGTTTGTCCCCATTGCCGCCGAAAGCTGAACCACATCGCAGCCCTGTTTCATCAGGTCGATCAGTTCATCATCGTCAATGATCAGGTGAGAGGCAAACGCATTTGCCTCATATTCATGCTTCGTGCGCATATCGAACAGCACGAACTCCGGAAGCGGTTCGTTTCCTTTGGCAAGATCGCGGTGAAAGGTATCATGCCCGATCTCATGACCGCAGACCATTTGCATGACCGGAGACTCCATGTTGGAGTTCAGAAGAATGTGCCGTTCTTTATGGAGATAGGTGTACATTCCGAGCAGATTGTTCAGATTGTCAAGAAAATGGAGATGGATGCCCAGTTCACGGGCAATTTTCAAGGTATCTCTTGTTCCGCAGCTTTTGACAATGCTGTTCGCCTTTTTATATATTTCCTCAGAGCGAATTATCACGGGACCTTCACTCCTTCCATGTTGAAAACAGTCAAAGTAAATCCGTCAGGAAACCGAGATTCAGGCAGTTATTCCTCTGCGCCCGTCTCGGTCTTCTTGAATTTCCTCGGCGTGTATTTCTCAACATTCCGGGCTTTGGATTCCCAATATATATTCTGCAACGCCTTCATCACCGTATCCTTATCCTGCTCGGACAGCGTACCGCCCGCAAACAAACCGGACATTCCTTCAATCAGGTCCTTTGCCTGTTCCATGCCGCGGGAGCCGTACTGCTCGGATGCCTGAACCACAAACTCTTCGTCCTCGGTCAGCA
>CAVESB010000115.1:0-5135 GCA_963618265.1 bacterium | reverse complement strand
CCGACTCCAACGCTCCCATCGGCACTAACCCCGGCACTTCCGAACTGCCGCTGCGGGCTCCCAAGTCCGTCTCTGCCGCAAGCAGCGATGGCGGCACGAGCGGCGGCACCTGCAGCACTCCATGCGGCTGGTCCGAAACTGGTTGTCAGAATAGGTGTCTGAATAGTAAACAAGATTACGATTGGAATCCTGACTTGTGCGATGATGAGTGTTGCAAGTGTAAGGCCTAATTAATTAATTCATTCACGCAGTGCCGTTTCGCCCGACGGGTGCAATCCGTCCGTGGGGTGGCGGCACCTGTTTTTGTTCGTATAAGGAGAGTATACTCATGAAAAAATCATGGATTTTGTTTTTTGTATTGATTTGCGCGGCGCTGTCCGTGCTGAGCGTATCCGCTGCGCCCCGTGACCGCTACTACGATCAGCTGGGCAACAAGCATTGGTGCAACTCCGACAGCTACGGCTGCTGGGTCACAGGTGAGAACGGCGAACATGAGTACATCATGTTCTGGTCCGAATCCGCCCGCGAGTCCATCATGGGACCCGACTCCGACGCCCCCATCGGCACTAACCCCGGCACCTCCGAATTGCCGCTGCGGGCACCCAAGTCCGTCTCTGCCGCAAGCGGCGGCGGCAACGTTCCATGTGTCCAAAAAACGCAGGATGATTGTGTAAAAATGTTAGACACCGGCCCATTCTACTGCCCCATCTCACCCGATGGCTGTAGCTGCATGTGCGACTGATTAATTCATTCGCGCAGTGCCGTTTCGCCTGACGGGTGCAATCCGTCCGTTGGGCTGCGGCATAACGTAAGTCAAAAACAGCGGTAAGGGAACGATTCCCTGCCGCTGTTTCATTTTTCACCGATTTGCGTAAAATACAAGGTTGGAAAACGGGAAAATTATTTCAGCCTCTCAGTCACCCCGGCTGCTACAACGCCTACCCCCGCACTGTCCCTGTCAAGCCCGGACATTCGCCGGCGTTGTCACGGAACTCGGTTCCTGCCGGGGTGTAGGATGTGTTCGACCATGCCGCCAGCGTATAGGTATGCAGACCCTGAAAGGAACTGTCCGCATTGAATAGGCGGACGCGAAGCGGAGCGTTGCCGCGGGTGTGGGTGAATACCGGGACGGCGTTCGTGTTCCCCGTGTAAGGGGCTGTTTTCACCATATCCCGCCCGATGCCGAGGGCGAAGGCGCGGGTATAGGAAAGCTCGGTTGAGAGGACAACGGAACCGATCCCGACGCCCTCAAGCTCAAATTCGGTATCCGCGGACGGCACAAGGACGCTCACTTCGGGCGCGTCGCCGTCAAAATAGGGCGCCCAGACGTTCGGATGGGCGGCCGCTGCGGCATCGGTCATGAGCTTGGAGAGCAGCGGACGGGCGACGCGGTTCGCGACGTTCCACAGCAGGCGTTCGCTTCGTGAATCCGCGCCGTACCCCGCGCTGTTCAGGGCGAAACTGCCGAGATAGCGTTTCGCCGGATCGGCGGCGGAGACGGGAATGCCGTTGATGCGGCGCAGCATCCCGGAAGGGCGGGCGGAGGTTGTTCCCCAGCAGGAACAGCTCAGGGACAGCCCGTCGCTCCCTGCGGAGAGGAAGACGTCGTACGGCACCCTGCGCAGCAGTCCGCTGACAGGCAGGGACAGTTCGGAAAAGCTGAACGTCTCCCAGCCTCCGCCGAGATACAGACTGACGCGGTTCCCCTGATAGGGCGTGTAATAAAGCTCTGTGCCGAGGCTGATGTCGCTGTCGGGGATCGGCTCGCCGGCGATATAACTCAGGCGTCCCTCATTCAGCGCGGGAGCAGCCGCCGCCGACAGGATTTCCATCTCCGCCGCGCTGCGCACCGTGTCGGGGATGACCGCCTTCCCGCTCCAGAGGAAGCTGCCGATGAGGCGGGTTCCCGCACGCTCAACGCGGCTGTCAGAGACTTTGAGCGTGAATCCCGCACCCTCCGCGGCGGCGAAAAGGTAAAGACGGCAGGCTTCTGATTGGAGGGCGGGGTCAACGCTTACGCTGAGGGAACTGCTGACGGAGCGGATCACACCGCCGATCATCAGGGAAACCGGTGCATCCGCCGAGGCGCTGAGCGTGATGCCGCCGCTGTTCCGCTGCAGGGAGAGCGGCCCGCGGTACTGATAAAGCAGTTCGCGCAGGCTGCCCGATGATGCGGCATCCCCGCCGAGGTAGAGCGCGTCGCTGCGCAGCGTGTTGTATTGGGCGGCTTCGGTCGCCTGCCCGCTGACGACATCCGTTGAATTCGGATAACTCATTGAATTTTCCTCCTTTATTTCCAAACCGCCGCGCCCCAGGTGCTGTAAGGCGCGATGACACTGCGCGGGAGCCAGACATTCGCCGCCTGCGGTCCGATGGGGATATCGGTCAGGGAGCGGGTCGAGAGGTTGACCTCAAGGGTATGCGCGTTTTGGTAGATCGTGTCAATGACGGCGTTCTCGTCGCAGTAAAGCCCGCTGATCATGCCGGACTGCGTGTAAAGGCAGATGTCTGTCAGTTCATGCAGGATGGCGTTGATCCGCTGCCGTACCTCCGTCGGTGCATAGGGATAAAAGCCGCCGTCGGGGCAGAGCATCTCCTCCGTGACCAGCGCGGTGAACCAGAGATGGCGAACCGTCTTCGGCTCCTCCGCGCTGTCGTCCGGCCAATAGGTCTCAAAATGGATGCGCACCCGCGGTCCGATGGGGTCGGATTGGATGCGGTAACAGACCAGCGGAATGGGTTCGTGCCGGTAGTGGGCGAGAATGACATCGCAGTTCACGCCCGGCGTCCACTCATTGATGTTCACCGCTGCCTCCCGTTTCTTTCACCGCGATCCCGCCCTCCGTCATTCCCGGCACGGCGATATTCTCCCCGTAGATATGAATCTCGGGATTCCGCGGCAGCTCACGGCGCACGGCGGCGGCGCGGGCGCAGACGTGGCGCAGTACGCTTTCACCGATACAGAGCAAAACCTGCTGACGCTGGCGGAAGTTGCGGCAGGCGGAGTCCTCCATCCCGCCGCTTTCCGCCTTCGATGTGCCGGCGGTCTCCGCCAGAAAACTCATGGGGATGCCTGCCCCGGCGGCGATCACTTTCTTGATGGCGCAGCCGTCCTCGTTGGCGTCGGAACTTTCCAGACGGGGCGAGATGACGTCCCATTCCTCATCCGCGCCGGTGACGAGAATCATGCCTGCCGTGGGCGGCTGACTGTTCAGCTGCATCTGCCGCTGCCGGCGCATACTCTCACTGTAACGCGGCGCCTTGACGGTGAAAAGGAAGGAACTGCGGTAGTGGTTCAAACGCATGCGATCCTCCAGCCAGACACGGTAACGCTTCAGCCAGATCAGGATCGGCGCCAGGTCGGGTTCGCCCCACTGCCCGCCGACGGGACGGTTGACGGTGAAATGCAGCATCCGTTCCTCAAGGCAGGGATTCTGCGCGTCCGCGGGCAGGACGGTTTTCTCCTGCGGGAAATGCGTCCCGTCCGGCGGAACGGCTTCCCGCAGACGGAAGGAGGCGGGCTGTTCAATATCATTGCTCAGCGACACGATTTCCTCGATGTTCGCGGCGGGAATGGCGCGCACATAAGTCATGCCCGAGGGGTCGGAGGAGAGCATCACGAAGAGGTTGCCCGTTCGGCAGAGCTCATCGCTCCATTCCATGATCCGTGCGTCCATGCGGTTCAGCGGATGATCCCAGAACTCACGGATCAGCGCATCCGTGTTGGGATCCTCAGCCCCGATGCGGAAACCCCGCCCCACGGCGAACTGCGTCGTCAGGCTGACAATGCGCCTTGCCAGCGGATCCTCCCGCCAGGCTTGCAGGCTCTCCTCAATCACACTGCGGAAGTCCGCCGTCCCCCGATCGCGCAGCGCGGCTGTGCTTTCGCCGGGGTAAAAGAATTCCGCTTCATCCGGGTCGCGGCGGCGGGAGAAGCGGGCGCGCAGTGACTCAAGCAGACGGTTCGACGGTTTCACAGAAATCCTTTCCCTGATAACGAACCGCGGTCCAGCGTCCGCTGCCGATATTGAGCCAGATCGTTTCGGCGGTTTGACTCCCGCAGATCTCCGCGCCGCGGGACAGACAGTCCACAATCGGGTATTCCGTGCCCGGTCCCGAGCGGACGAAGAGACATTCCACGGCGACGCGGCGCGTCTGCTCCGGGTTGGGGAGCGCGGGATTGAGGAAGGGGTTCGGATCCACACAGATGCCGTCCTTGCGTACCTCGAAGTGCAGATGCGCCCCGGTGGAATTTCCGCTGCTGCCGCTGCGTCCGAGCTCCGCGCCGGATTTGACCCGCTGTCCCAGGTGGACGCTGACGGACGAGAGATGCGCATACAGCGTCTGCAAGCCGTCGTCATGCTCCAGCAGAACGTGCGTGCCGTATCCCGTGGTCAGCGTGGCGGCGCGAATGACCTTTCCCTCCGCCGCCGCCAAGACCGGCGTGCCGAGGTACAGCGCGTAATCAATGCCGGTATGCCCGGCGGGGTCGGTGAGCTTCTCACCGAAAGACTGCGTAACGGGGAAATTCCCCTCAAACGGTTTCTTCATTCTGACCTTCCTTTCCTGTCATCCCCCGAGGGATTTGATCATCGCCAGCAGGGACATTGCCGTGCTGCCGGCGGAACCGATTGAACTCCAGAAGCGGAACTGCGTCACGCCGACGCTGACATCCCGCAGACGAGTTTCATGATCGTCAATAATTTTTTCCATCCGGGTGAGGCGTTCCTCACTGAATGCGCGGGCGTGTTCAAGCTCCGCACGCATCAGTTTGATCTCCCCGCGGATGGATTCCAGTAAAGTCATGCAATTTTCATCGTCCATGCCGTCCCCTTTTATAAAGAAATTATGTTCTGTAATAAGTCTATACCGAATGAGGGAAAAAGAAACCGGCAAAAGTGACGGATTGAAGCCATCAGCAATGCCGCCCGATATCAACCGCGCTTTAAGCCTTCCCCTTGTAGGGGAAGGGGGATCGCTCAACACGGAACCCCTCCAACCCGCCCCACGAAAGACAGGTAATTATCAATGAGTAATGAGCAATAATCACACGATTTACGAAGTCACGCCCCCTGTCAACCGCGCTTAAGCCTTCCCCTTGTAGGGGAAGGGGGACCGCTTGCGGTGGATGAGGT
>CAVESB010000114.1:0-5140 GCA_963618265.1 bacterium | reverse complement strand
CGCGGGCTTTTTCTTCCGGCGCGGAGTCAATCTGGTCATAGGCCTTGAAGTCAGCACCGCCAAGCATAGCGCAATACTTGGTGATAGCGGCGGTCAAAGTGGTTTTACCGTGGTCAATGTGACCCATTGTACCCACATTCAAGTGGGGTTTGCTTCGGTCAAAATGTTGTTTTGCCATTTCTTCTCCCTTTAAATAAATGTAAACCTGTTGAATACGGGCAAAAAGAGCCCTAAATCGGATTCGAACCGATGACCTCACCCTTACCAAGGGTGCGCTCTACCAACTGAGCTATTAGGGCTTGGAAAACTAATTGCCTAATGCTGATTTTCATCAAGACCCTATCGCGAATCAGATCTTTCGAAATTCAGTGGACGGTGAAGGATTCGAACCTCCGAAAGCTTCTGCTATCTGATTTACAGTCAGACCCCGTTGGCCACTTGGGTAACCGTCCGTTATTTTATTGAAGCTGCTGTCAACTCCTCAGTGCCTTCAAGAATTCTTGTGGGCACTGACCGGTTTACAGTTGAGCCGACGATGGGGCTCGAACCCATGACCTGCCGCTTACAAGGCGGCTGCTCTGCCAACTGAGCTATGTCGGCGGGTTTTAGGTTCACTTACCGCGCACCATTGTAACAGGATTCCGTCTTTTCAGCAAGGAATTCAGCAAATTCTTCCGGATTCGGTTCGGAAAGTTTGTTTTTCCCTGTCACAAGACAATATTATACACTAAACCATTTTTAATGCAATGAAATTCATGAAATTCGTTATATTTTTGGGGAATGTGTTTTTCTGCATTTCCATCATCCGGCAACAGCCCCCGTCTTAAATATCCTATCCGCGCACGCGCCCGGGTGCAGACGGCTTCTCCCGTCACATTTATCTCCGCGTACCTTGCCAAAGATCTTAAACTATGTTTTAATAAGTTACGTAAGCAGCCCCTGAAAGGCACTCTTATCCAGAGAGGTGGAGGGATCCGGCCCTATAATACCTCGGCAACCGGCCGCGTGGCGGTCAAGGTGCCAATTCCGGCAGAGAAAAAATATCTGGAAGATAAGAGGGTACACATGATATTGAATGAGCCCCCTTAGAATCCGCAAGGGGGCTTATTTTATATAGGAGAAAGAAAACATATGTCTACTTTCATGAATTCACCGAAGTTCTTCTTCACTTCCGAATCCGTTACGGAAGGTCATCCGGACAAAATGTGCGACCAGATCAGCGACGCTGTTCTGGACGCCTGCCTCGCTCAGGATCCGTATTCCCGCGTAGCCTGCGAAACCGCAGTCAAGACCGGCTTCGTCCTCCTGCTCGGCGAAATCACCACCAAAGCCTTTGTCAACTTTGACGAGCTTGTCCGCAAGGTCGTCAACGAGATCGGTTACGATGATGCCCGCAAGGGTTTTGACGGCCACACCTGCGGCGTTCTGTCCGCCATCTGCTCGCAGTCCCCGGATATCGCCATGGGCGTTGACGCGGCGTTGGAAAAGAAGGAAGGCCGCATGGCTGATTCCGATATCGAAGCTGTCGGTGCCGGCGACCAGGGCATTATGTTCGGCTACGCCTGCAATGAAACCCCGACGCTGATGCCGCTTCCGATCTTCCTGGCGCACCGTCTCACCGAACAGCTGACCAAGGTTCGCAAAGACGGCACGCTGCCGTGGCTGCGCCCGGACGGTAAAACCCAGGTCACGATCGAATACGCTTACGGCAAAGCCAAGCGCATCGACACGGTTCTGATTTCCACGCAGCATTCTGAAGATGTCTCTCAGGAAGAGATCCGCGAAGCCATCATTAAGTATGTGATCACTCCGGTTCTCCCTGCGGATATGGTCGATGAGGATCTGAAGATCTATGTCAACCCGACCGGCCGCTTTGTCATCGGCGGACCGATGGGCGACGCCGGCGTCACCGGCCGCAAGATCATCGTTGACACCTACGGCGGCATGGGCCGTCACGGCGGCGGTGCCTTCTCCGGTAAGGATCCCACCAAAGTCGACCGCTCCGCCGCCTACGCCGCGCGTTGGGTTGCCAAGAACATCGTTGCCGCCGGTCTGGCAGACCGCTGTGAAGTTCAGCTCTCCTACGCCATCGGCGTCGCGAAGCCGCTGAGCATCAATATCGAAACCTTCGGCACCGGCAAGATTGATGAAGAAAAGATCGCCGCCATCGTTGACGAGCACTTTGACCTGCGCCCGGGCGCCATCATCCGCGACCTGGATCTGCGCCGTCCGATCTTCCGGCAGACAGCTTCCTGCGGTCACTTCGGTCGTGAGCTGCCCGATTTCACCTGGGAAAAGACCGACAAAGCCGCCGAGCTGCGTGCCGCCGCGGGTCTCTGAAACCCATCCTTTTAATACAAACAACCGCCCGGAGTTTCGGGCGGTTGTTTGTATTAAAAGGAGTCATGAAGAGAGGCGGGAATCAGCCCGCATTGCCCTGCATGGGCTTGAAGACCTGTTCTGCCACCGCGATAATGTCTAAACCGTCAAGATCCGTGTCGGAGCAGGACAGGGAATACATAACGCCGGGGACGATGTCGAACCATTCGACGAGTTCCACCGTCTTGCCATCCAGCTTGCCGGTCATCAGTTTGCCGCTGCAGTAAGAGATTTCGCAATCCTCGGTTGAATCCCAGGTAACATAGATGCCGGAGAGGTCTTCCCATTCACCGACGGACTTAATACGGGCATTGAACTCAACGCCGTTCAGCGTGAACTGCATTTCACCGAGTTTCGTCTCAGTCAGCACACGATAGATCACATTTTCCGCGCCTTCGGGGACATTAAGATCCAAGCCGCTTTTTTCAACAAAGCCTTTGGCATCGGTTTCCTCCCACGGGTTGGGCATCCCGACGGCAGGCTCCTCTTCGGTTTTTTTATTCGCGCATGAAGCCAATGCGAAAACGCACAGCACGGATAATACGATCACCAGAATTTTTTTCATACAATTCTTTCCTTTCAAGTTCGGTCTTATCTATTTATACGATTCCCAAAAGCGAAAGTTCCACCAAAAAACGCACACAGCTTTGAAACCGTGCGCGCTGAAGCCTTGTGAATTACAAACCGTAGATCGAGCTGAACTTCTCTTTCAGATATTCGACATAGTAATCCGACGTGAAAGGCCCGCCGCAGACCTGCTCAAGCAGGGGCATCGGGTCAAGCATACAGCCGTAGCGGAAAAGATGCTCCGTCAGCCAATCCACGACCGGGGCAAGATTACCGGCGGCGACGCAGGCGTTCAGGTCGAGATCAAGATTCATACGGGACGCGATCTGCGCGCCGAAAGCGTTTCCCAGCGCATAGGACGGGAAATAACCGATGTTGCCCATGGCCCAGTGAGAGTCCTGCAATACGCCATGCGTATCATCCGGGACATCTACGCCAAGGTATTCCTTCATTTTGGCGTTCCAGACCTGCGGCAGGTCATGCACTTTGATCTCATGGTTGAGGAGGGCTTTCTCGATCTCATAGCGTACCATGATATGCAGGCAGTAAGTCAGCTCATCGGACTCAATGCGAATGAGAGACGGCTCGCTGCGGTTGACGGCGGCGTAGAATTCATCAGCGCTGACATCCGCAAAGTTCTCGGGGAAGAGTTCCTTCATCTTCGGGAAAATAAAGCCGCACCAGCTTTTGCTCCGCCCAATGATATTCTCGAAGAAACGGGACTGGCTCTCATGAATTGCGCAGGAAGCACCGGTCGCAAGGGAGGTCCAACGCAGGTCATCGCCGGTATGCAGTTCATACAGCGCGTGACCGCCTTCGTGCATCACGGAGTAGAAAGAGCTCATGACGTTGTGATCGTAATAATGCGTGGTGATGCGAACGTCGTCTTTATTGAAGTTCAGGGTAAAGGGATGTTCCGTCTCCGCGATGCCGCAGTGATTGCGGTCGATGGTCATGACTTCCATGAGGTAAGCGGAAAGCTCACGCTGTTTCTCAATGGGGGAATAACGATGCAGGAAGTCTTCCCGCGGCTGCCACCCCTTCTCCGCGATTTGATGAACCAGCGGAACGATTTCTTTCTTCAGGGCGGCAAAGAATTTATCGAGGAAGTCGCAGGTCATGCCGTAGTCGTACTGATTCAGCAGAACGTCATAAGGCTTCTTCGTATGCTGCGGATCCCAGTAGTTAATGAATTTCAGCAGCGTGTTAAAAATCTTCTCAAGATAAGGTTCAAAACCGGCGAAATCGTTTTCATGCTTGAATTTGACCCAGGCCGTGCCCGCTTCCGAAAGCAGGACTTGGTAAGCGACATACTCTTCCTGCGGAATCGCTTTCATTTTGTCGTATTCCCGCAGCAGAAATTCCGCCTGACGCGCACTGCGCGCGGGAATTTCGTCTTTGAGGTCACAGAGTTCACGCAGCAGATCTCCTGTTGCTTTGGAAGCGAACGCCTTATACCGTTCACTGCTCAGGTATTCAGTCGCAATCGCGCGGCCTTCCGCAGTGTCCCGAGGCGCAGCGGTGTTGGCATCCAGTTCAATGGCACAGTCAAGATGATAGAGCACGTACAGCTTACGCTCGAGCTCATCCAGTTGTTTGATCAGATCTTCTGTTGCAGTCATAATCTTCCTTTCACGGGCAAAGCCCGCAGCCCTATTATAGCATGAGCGTGCGGTTTTTCGTCCACAACAGGAGTATCAAGGATGTGGATATACAGGTTTTTTCGGGGAGAATATAAGTTTTTTCGCGAACGTTCAATATTTTTTCCGTTCATCGGCGAACCTGCAATCCGGCTCAAGAAAACAGGCGAACGGGATCTGCCTGCCGGGACTTGTTCACCGTCTTTCTCTACCATTTTCCGCGCTTAATCATATCCTTTCCGTATTTTCCGCGGATCGCATCGACCGCCTTGAGAAGGCGATCTTCTTTTTCAGCGTTCGCATCCGTAAAAAAGCTCAACTGCCCATCGTCGGAGTCGAAGCCGGAAACGCCGAGTCCGATCAGACGGACGGGGAAACGTTCGGAAGCCCATGCGGCGGCAAACAGTTTTTTCGCCTGCTCAAAGATGACGGATTCGCGGTTCACGGCTTCAGAAAGGCGCATCTGACGGGTGATCGTCAGAAAGTCCGAGCGGCGCAGTTTGAGATGTACGACATTACCCTTCAATCCATATTTGCGCAGACGGGCACCAACC
>CAVESB010000113.1:0-5162 GCA_963618265.1 bacterium | reverse complement strand
GCTTTGGGCGCTCTGTGCGCGGGCGGGGTCTGCTTCGCCATGATTCGTTTTTTGCCCGCAGGAGCATTGGCCGCTTCCATCGCAGGAATGATCAGCGCAACGTGTGTTTTCATTCCCTTTGTAATCCCCGAACTCAAACTGTTGAAAAGCTTCTGAACGAAGGTGCCATGAATCAAGCAAGACATGAAAAGCAAATATCTCCCGAATTGCCGAAAAAATGGGATCTGCTCATTCTTTCAGTTCTCCTTTCCGCCGGCTTCGTTCGCCTGTTCAGAGACGAAATCACCGCGCTGCTCGATCTGACAGCAGGTTTCTTTGGTAAGGATTTTTCGATGCGCAACGTTTCACCACAGACAACGGCGTTTTTCCTGTTCGGCGGACTGCTCTGCTGTTTTCTGTTTGCACTTCTGCGCCGTGCGCCTGAAGGAAAGAATCAACATGCCGTCATCTTCCTCTGCCTTGCCGTTCTTCTCCTGCTCACCGCGATTCTGTGTTTTGAGCAAATCATTCGCCGCGATGACTACTGGGAAATTCATGACGCGCAAATGTACGGCTTTCCCGACTTCCTGATTTACGAATGTACAACTTACAACGGTCGTTACCTGAGTTGGTTTCTCAGGTCACTTTACAATTTTTTTGACCCACAGACCTACATTCGTATCAGTCTGCTCATCAACCTCCTGCTCCTCGCGATTGGCTGCACGCTGCTCACGGATCGGCTGATCGGGCTCTGCGGCGTTCGCGGGTCAAAAATGACAAAGAGCGTGATCGGCACAATGACTGCGCTCGGAGTGGTCTTCATGTCCGCAAACATCTGGGAAGTTTGGCTGTGGGGCGCAGGTGTGTTCGGCTACGGCATCTCCATCACACTGACGATATTTGTGCTGGCGCTCTATATTGACGCGATCCGCGGGAAGCCGCGGTATCTGCCTACGTTGTTCGTCGTCACTTGCGCCTGCGGAGCATCGGAACTTGTCACCGCCTCCGTCTGCGCTTTCGGGCTCGGCATTCTCATCTTGAACCGCCTGTTCGGTGAACGAAAATGGAACAAAGCTCTGCTCTTCTTCACCCTGTGGAGCTGGGGCTGCACGCTTGCGGAACTGATCTTCTCCGGGTCCGTTGGTTACGCCATCAATATGCAAAACGACATGCAGTCTTCCGCGCTCGCGGAGCAAAACCTTATCTTGCAGTTCTTCGGCTTCCTGCCGGTAACAACAAAGACTTTATGGGGCTACCTGCTAAGCCGAAAGAATTACCTTTTGCTCTTCGGTCTGATGTCCCTGATTCTCGGCACCCGTTTCAAGGGGCTGAAAGTATCCGGAAAGGCATGGGCGGGCATCTCGCTGCTTTTACTTCTGACCGCCGATGGCATTTTGGTGATCAACATCGCGATCGGCCATATACCCGCCCGCGTGGTGTCCATCCCGCTGGACTGGATCTATCTTATTCTCTCAGGCAGCTGCTTCATTCTGGGAACGAAGTTGAATCTCGGGCGCAGCGCACTTGTTCCGACGCTCTGCGCCGTCATTCTCTGTCTCCACCTGGGGGCTTTCTTCCGTGAGAATATCGAGATGCTGGATAACAACCGACTCGGCTGGGAATATCGCAACGCGCAGTTGAAAGCAGAAGACGGCTCGGAGCCGGTCACGACCTGCACCCTTCGCGTCCCCGGCAGCGTGCGCCCGGACTTGAGCGCAGACCCGAGCTACGAATTCAATATCGTCACCGCGTATTACTACGATCTGCCGGCTGTGACCGCGACAGAATTCTGCCCGCCGATCTCGGAATGACGATATCTGTTTTGCCATATTTCGCTGTTGAAACGTCGGAATGTTGGTAAAATCTATCAGTAGGATGACGCTTTTCTTATGTGCGTCATCCTAAATCAAATACTGTTGAATTGTCAGGCTCAAAATTCAACCGGAACGAGGTTATTATGAATCAACAACCGCAGGGTAATCCCTATAACCGAAACAATCAGCCGTATGGCGGAACGCCGCAGCAGTACGGTCAGCAGCCCATGCAGGGGCAGCCGTCCCCGAATTACGGAATGCCGAGCGGAGCGCAGGGACAGATCCCCAACCCCCGGCAGATACCGAATGCGCCGCAACAGCCGCCGCAGCCCGATCAGAAAGGGAAAAAGGGGACAAAATCCTCCGCTAAAACAAACAAAGGAAAGAAAAAGCAATCCATGGTCGGATGGGTTCTTTTGGGCATCCTGCTGATGTTCGGTGTTGTTTTTCTCGGTGCCGTATTCGGTTACAACAGCGCCATCAGTGCCCGACAATCCGAATACAACCGCAAATCCAAGATGGCCGCCGCGGAGCAGTATACGCTGGCAATCTCCGACATTGAGCAGGGAAATTATGCCAACGCCAAAACCCGTTTGGACTACGTCATCAGCATTGACCAGAACTATCCGGGCGCACAGCAAACTTATCAGGAAGTTATCATCGCTCTGTATCCGACTGCGAGCCCGACCCCAATGATGACCGCGACACCGGCGCCCACTGCTACACCCGACACTCGCGGTGAGGAAGAGATGTTCCAGTCCATCCAGACAGCGATGTACAGCCAGCAGTGGGAGTCCGCGCTTGACCAGATGGACGCACTGCGCGACAAAAACCTGGAATATCGCGGTCTTGAAGTCGACGGGATGTATTACATCGCTCTGCGCAATTACGGCATGCAGCTCATCAACTCCGGCTATCTTGAGTCCGGCATTTACAAGATTACGCTGGCAGAGTCCTTCGGTCCGATTGACAGCAACGCCAGTTCCCAACGCGATGCCGCCCGTTCCTATCTTTCCGGCGCGGGTTTCTGGGAGATCAACTGGACCAAGGCTATGGAATATTACTCCACCGCCGCATCCGTCTCCCCGAACATGATGGATCAGGCGACCCGCCTGACCGCCAACCAGCGCTACGGTGAAGCCTCCTTTGAAGTCGGCAACCAATATGTTCAGGCGGAAGATTACTGCGGTGCTCTGCCTTACTATCAGCAGGGACTTCTCGTCGTCGCGAATGACAACGTCGCCGCGACGGCAACCGCTGTCTATAACCTCTGCTATCCGCCGGAACCGACCATCGACCCGAACGCCTCCCTGATTGACGACTCCGATGGCGAAGTATATGAAGAGTATTACGAAGAGAATACCACAATCGATGACGGAGATTTCTACGATTCGGAAGAATCCTACTAAGCCGTAAGACAAATTAATCCCTGCCGTTTCGGACAGGGATTAATTATTTTAAATACACAGTGTTTATTCCGCTGTGGGAAAAGCAGGAACGGGATCGTAATAGAGCCAACTGTTGATCAGCTCCGTCAAGTCTTCGCCGGCATACTTGCTGAATGTATTGATGAAGTCTTCGGTGTCGATAACGCTGTAACGGTAATCATTCAGCATCCCGCGAATGCAATTCCAGAAAGTCTCTTCTCCGAGATGGCAGAGCAGGGCATAGTAGACCAGAGAACCGCCTTGATAGGACGCGGAAGAATACATACCCGAAAAATCCGCGCTGATCTGTTTCGGACCGATCGGTGCATGCAGGTCGGTTTGAATCCTGAGAAACAGATCCTGATTGTGAAGCAGAGCAACCAAAGCTTCTATGCTTTCCACACGGAAATCAAATTCAGTGCAAACTTCCGGCATCAGCTGCCATAACATTTCTTCAGGGATCATGCCGTCCGCAGCCGCGTCTTCCAATACGCTCGTATCACATTCTCCCGTGCAAAGCAGAGCGGCAACGGTTTTCGCATCGGCAAGCGTCAGGGTATCCTCATCGTCAAACTGCTTGTATTTCATATACTCGGCGACCACGTTTGCGCCGATTGCCAAATGTTCGGTATCGGTGACATACTCATACGAGTTGCGCATCGCGGATTTGAAGACATCCTCCCCCTTTGTTTCACGGATCCAAAGCTCCTCCGCGAGAGTGGCAAAACCTTCCTTGATCCAGATATCGGACCAATCTTTGATACTCATCATGTCCCCCATCCATTGATGCGCGATTTCGTGAATAAAGACTAACTCGTCACATTCATTCGGGTCATATATCGGGCGTCCCATGGTTTCCAGCGCACCGCCGATATTGACAGCCGTGAGTATGGATCCCGCCTCCTCGTAAGGGTAATCCCCGAGATAGCTTTCCATGAACTCAATAAACTCTCGGTCCCGTCCGGCAAGTTC
Organism: bacterium; assembly: GCA_963618265.1. Classification (GTDB taxonomy): domain Bacteria; phylum Chloroflexota; class Anaerolineae; order Anaerolineales; family Anaerolineaceae; genus Flexilinea. Next base: position 970 of record CAVESB010000113.1, on the reverse strand, counting down.
CCGCCTCGTCTCCGCATTTTCCAAAGCGGCATCAATGAAATCGACCTGCACGGTGCCATTTCCCCAATCAGTGAGTGAAATGTCATAAGCGCCGACACAGAAAGGCACATTGTAAGGCACTGCCTCCTCACGGGTCTCAAAGCGCAGCGTCACGGTACCCTGTGCATCCGAGGCAGGTGCCTCGCGGACATAACCATCCTCCGGGATAATGACCGTGCCATCAGCTTCGGTGACAGAGGTCAGCATCCCAATCGTAGCGGCGGTATATTTGGCAGGCACTGTCATTGTGATGTCATAATAGGCACGATCCTTCGGATGGTCGTTGACGACAATCAGGTTATGGACAACATTCGGCTCGGGAAGCACACAAAACGGCTCACCGGCATGTGTCTCGTTATAATCCGCCTCATGGAAGATTGAAGCGCGCTGCACCTGCCCTGAGAACGCCGCGTCAATGATGTAGTGCGTATCATGAGCGAAGTTGCCTTTGACGGTCAATTTATCTCCCTCATGAATGAATTCCGCGGAGACATTGTTCAGCAGAACCGAGGAGACAGTATAAGCGTTCGTCAAATCAAAGACGACTTCGTCCGTATCCCATTCGGAAGTCAATTCGATCGTCTCGCGGACAGACCAAATGTTATCGGTATCGTTCCAGGAAGCGTCAATGATGTATTTCCTGACGTCGTAGCCACAGTTGCCGGATTGCGGCAGGAAGCTGTCCTGTTCGCAAACCTCACCGTCAGCATATGCAGCGCTGAGGATACACAGCGTCAGCAGACAGATCATAAAAAACCAAGCGATTCGTTTCATAAGCACCTCGTTATTTTTCTATTATACAACATGAAAGCCCCAACAAAAGTTACGGCTCGTTCCGTTACTATTGTCCGGCGTTTCAGAATAGCGGAAAGAAAAGTTGTTTTTTCCCTGAGATGTGTTAGAATGAGTTTGTGTGTCATCATGTTTATAC
>CAVESB010000112.1:0-5170 GCA_963618265.1 bacterium | reverse complement strand
GCTGTCAAAAGCTTGCGTTTACTGCCATTCGATACACGCCTATTGTTCATTGAATTCGGTTTCGGGCAATAATTCAGTTATAATACAAGAGATTGTTATTATTTGTTTTTGGAGGGGAATGTCATGCCTTCAGCCGAAATCATCGCCATCGGCAGCGAGTTGCTGCTCGGTGAAACCTTAGACACGAACACGCAATTTCTGCTTCAGAATTTCCGCGCACTTGGGATTGATGTGTTCCGTACGATGATCATCGGCGACAATCCGGACCGAATCAGTCAGGCAATCCGCGACGCTGTTGCCCGTGCCGATATTGTCATCACAACAGGCGGTCTCGGTCCCACGATTGACGACCCGACACGCGGCGCTGTGTCTAAAGCTTTCGACTGCGAACCGATCTTCAAGCAGGAGCTGTGGGATGAAATCCGTGCCTATTTCACGAAAATGGGTCGAACGCCTACGCAAAACAACAAACGTCAGGCTGTTATTCCCGAATGTGCTGAGGCGATCTCCAACCCTGTCGGCACCGCGCCCGCGTTTTATGTGTTTCGAGACGGGAAGTTCCTCGTTTCCCTGCCCGGTGTTCCGAAAGAAATGAAATATCTCTTCACGAACAGAGTCATTCCGCTTTTGGATCGGTTCTTCAAAATTTCCGATGTGATTGTTATGCGCAATTTGCATGCCTGTGGTATCGGCGAATCCCTTGTTGATGAAATGATCGGAGAACTCGAAGATTCTGTCAATCCTTCCCTCGGGCTTTGCGCGAAAAACGGACAGATTGATTTACGAATCACTGCGAAAGCTCGTGACAAAGCGACGGCTGAAGCCATGGCGGATGATTTTGAACAAATCATACGCAAACGCTTGGGCAAATACATCTTCGGCAAAGATGATGACACCCTTCGAGAGGCGGTCAATAGAATTGTCGCGGAAGCCGATGTTCGGCTTCGTATTCTCGAAATCAATTCAAGCGGTAAATTATGCGAGGTTTTCCCCGAAAAGTATCTTCGGGAAAAGTCGATTGTAACTTCCGGTGCACCCGTTGAGGAAGCAGAGCGTTTTCTCAACGACCCGACCGGGAAAGATTGCCTGTCAGTAGTTATGGCAATTGATGAGCAAAATGAGACCTTCGTTCACGCGGATGCGTATGTAAAGTATGCCGACAAAACAGCTCATTATGACAGAAGTTATAACACGCTGACAATCAATGAGGACGACCGGCTCCTCTGGACATTAAATGCCATCCGTTTGATGCTGACAGAATGAGTTTTTAGATAATGGGGGGAAAATGAATAAGAATGCCTTGAAAGTATGTTTTGTTGTTTCCGAAGCCGACCCTTTAATCAAGATCGGCGGTCTTGGAGATGTAGGCGGTACACTGCCCGCCGCGTTGAAGGCTTTGAGCCGTAAGGAAACAGACGGCCGCGGAATTGATGTCCGCGTTGTGATCCCCTACCATGATGAGCTTAAGGCGAAAAACATCCCCTCGACATGGGTTAAAAACTTCAAAATCCCGTATAACGACGGTTTTCAGGATGTCTATGTATCCATGGCGGACAACACACCGGTTCCGACGTATCTGATTGACGGCGACCCGATTCGCAATAAAGGGGTTTATTCCTCAGATACGCTTGCGGATATTTATAAATATGTATTCTTCTCCTCCGCCGCGATTGAGCTCTTCAAGGAAATCGACTGGATCCCGGATGTGGTTCATGCTCACGACTGGCATTCCGGAGCATCGGTGATGAAGGCTTCCATAATCCGCGCTTACAATCCCGATTATGCGCGAATGAAGATCCTTTACACGATCCATAATCTGCCTTATTCAGGCGGAAGCCACCCTGAGGTTTTGGACAAATACGGGCTTCGTCCTTCATATGAATATGACATCCCGGAACATCTGCGTTACACACCAATGGCACTCGGTCTTTCCGCCGCGGATAAGATTTCCACAGTATCTGAAACCTACGCAAAAGAGATCATGACACCGGCTTTCGGCAATGGTTATGAGCACTATCTCCGCCGCGTCAGCAGCAAAGTCTGCGGCATCGTCAACGGTATTCAGCCGGATCAATGGAACCCTGCCGTCGATAAAGTCCTCTACGCAAACTTCGATAAAAACAGTATTGAGAAGCGCGCCGAAAACAAACGCATGCTTCAACGGGAAGTCAACCTCCCCGAACGGAGCGATGTTCCTCTGATTATCATGATCGGTCGTTTGGATGTTCAGAAAGGTTTTGATATTGCTTTCGATGCAATGCGGCGCCTCAGAGACCGTGACTGGCAATGCGTCATTCTCGGCTCCGGCAACCCGGATCTTCAGCGTAACTGTCTTGCCCTTGCCGCGGAGAACCCGGATCGCGTGCGAGCGGAGATCCGTTATGACGGAGCACTCTCGCGAAAAATGTACGCGGGCGGCGATATGCTTTTGATGCCTTCCCGTTATGAACCCTGCGGCATTGCGCAGATGATCGCCATGCTGTACGGCTGTGCTCCGATCGCTCATTCTACCGGCGGGCTGAAAGACACAATTGTCGATCCGCTTGACAGCAAAGATTTCACCGGTTATCTGTTCGCCGATGCAGACGGCAACGGCGCCGCCTGGGCACTCTCCAGGGCGTTGGATGATTACAATGACAAGCAGAAGTGGTTTGCACTGCAGCAGAGGGAGATGAGTCAGGATTTCGCCTGGCACAAGTCCGCTCTCAAGTATTTTGAACTATATAAATCCTTATAAGATTCAACGGAAGGATAAACATTATGAAACTCGTTCGATCAGCCGGTATTCTTTTACATCCAACCAGCTTTCCGGGTCCTGACGGCATTGGCGACCTCGGTCCTGAAGCCTACGCCTGGGTTGACTTTCTGAAATCCGCCGGATGTTCCATTTGGCAGACACTGCCCCTCGGACCTACCGGTTATGGCGACTCACCGTATCAGTGCTTTTCGGCGTTTGCCGGGAATCCGTATCTCATCAGCCCGCAGCTTCTGCTGGATGAAGGACTGCTTCAAATCAGTGATTTTGACGATCGACCGAAATTCGAGCCGCGCGTCGTGAATTACGGGATTGCCATCAGCTGGAAATCCGAACTTCTGCACCGTGCATTCAAACGCTTTGACTCCGATAACGCGGATTTCAAGGCATTCTGCGATGAGAACAGCGACTGGCTTGAAGATTATGCCATGTACCGCGCCATTAAGGACAAGAACGGCGGTCAGCTTTGGCTTAATTGGGAAAAAGGCTTGAAATCCCGTGACCCGCAGGCACTTGCCGCGTTCAAAGCCGCGAACGAAGACGCGGTTTTGTTCCGTAAGTTCGCGCAGTACAGCTTCTTCAAGCAGTGGACGAACCTGAAAAATTACACCAACAAGCAGGGCATTACGATCATCGGCGATATTCCGATTTTTGTCTCCCTTGACAGCTCCGATGTCTGGGCTCATCCCGAACAGTTCATGCTTGACGGTGAAGGCAACCCGACCGTCGTTGCAGGCGTCCCGCCGGATTATTTCTGCCCTACCGGACAGCTCTGGGGCAATCCGCTTTACCGCTGGCCGCTGCATAAAGAGCAGAATTTCTCCTGGTGGATGAAGCGTATTCACGCCACGCTGAAGCTCTGCGACCTGATCCGCCTGGATCACTTCCGCGGTTTTGCCGGGTATTGGGAAGTACCCGCCGGCGATGCCACCGCACAATATGGGCGTTGGGTTGAAGGACCGGGTGAAGCGCTGTTTGAACAAATGCTCAAAGAGTTCGGAAGCCTGCCGATCATTGCTGAAGATCTCGGCGAGATTTCGCAGGATGTCATTGACCTCCGCGAAAAATACGGTCTGCCGGGCATGAAGGTTCTGCAGTTCGCTTTCGGTGAAGGCGCCAACAACGCATTCCTGCCTTCCAACTATGAAGCCAACTTTGCGGCGTATACGGGAACCCATGACAATCAGACCACCATGGGCTGGTTCAAGGATACCGACGACAGAACCCGCGAATTCGCGTGCCGCTATTTGAACACCAACGGCGAACACTTCGCCTGGGATGCGATCCGCGCTATCTGGCAGTCCGTCGCTGTCTACGCGATTGCACCGCTTCAGGACTTCCTCGAGCAGGGTGATGAAAGCCGCATGAACCATCCGGGCGGCGTGTTTGGCAACTGGGGTTATCGTTATACCCATGCCGATCTCACGCCTGATTTGGCATTTAACATTTTGAACATCAACAACACTTATAATCGAATTCCGGAAATCAGCGGACGCCCGCTCACACATGCGGACATTCAATACAACAAAGCCTGATTTCAGAATCCGTTACTTAGGAGCTGACAATATGAATTATATCGACCATGGAGTATTCCTCTCCCACAGCGCCGGCATACAACAAGCCGCAGAAACACTGACACCGGCGGACATCGCCGCAGGTCGTGAAAAGACGATGGCTTACAAGATCATGCGGCGTCATGACGACGGGAAGGACAACAAGAATCTCCATATTAAATTCGACGCGATGGTCTCTCATGACATCACTTATGTCGGCATTATTCAAACCGCACGAGCCAGCGGGATGAAAGAATTCCCAATCCCGTATGCTTTGACGAACTGCCACAACAGCCTCTGCGCCATCGGCGGAACCATTAACCAGGATGACCATGTCTTCGGCCTTTCCGCAGCGAAGAAATACGGCGGTATTTTCGTACCCGCTCATCAGGCGGTCATTCACCAGTACGCCCGCGAGATGCTTTCCGGCTGCGGCAGAATGATTCTTGGTTCAGACAGCCACACACGTTACGGCTGCTTCGGCACCATGGGCTTCGGCGAAGGCGGCCCCGAGCTGGTGAAACAGCTTCTCAATAACACCTACGACATTCCGAATCCGAAAGTCGTCTTGGTCTACATGACCGGGGCGCCGCGCCCGGGTGTCGGTCCGCATGATGTCGCCATCGACCTCGTGAAGACTGTCTTCAAAGACGGTCTCGTTAAGAACAAGATTCTTGAATTCGCCGGTCCCGGCATCAGTAATCTTTCCATGGATTTTCGCGCCGGCATTGACGTCATGACGACAGAAACGACTTGCCTTTCCTCTATTTGGGAAACCGACGACACTGTAAAGCGTTTCTACACCAATCATGGACGCCCCGATGACTTTGCGCTCATCACTCCGGACGACATGGCGTATTAT
>CAVESB010000111.1:3181-5287 GCA_963618265.1 bacterium | reverse complement strand
ACTCCCACTACGCCCTGAACGTAGCGCGTCTGCCAGTTCCGCCACTTCGGCATGTTTGCTGCCCTTCCGAATTTGTTGGCTCGTAAAACCCTGCAGCCGGGTTTTAGTGCCGAAGGAGGGATTTGAACCCTCATGGGAGTACTCCCACTACGCCCTGAACGTAGCGCGTCTGCCAGTTCCGCCACTTCGGCATGTTTGCTGCCCTTCCGAATTTGTTGGCTCGTAAAACCCTGCAGCCGGGTTTTAGTGCCGAAGGAGGGATTTGAACCCTCATGGGAGTACTCCCACTACGCCCTGAACGTAGCGCGTCTGCCAGTTCCGCCACTTCGGCATGTCAACAGTAATTATTATATCTAATTCATAAATACTGTCAAGCTATCAATGAAAAAACAAACTGTTTCGGCGGTAGTTTCACTTAACCTGCACGATTTTGACCTTGAATATACCGTTGGGAGATTGGACTTCGACAGTCTTCCCCTGCTTCTGCTTAAAGATCGCTTCGCCGATCGGGGACTGGAATGAAATCTTGTTTTCATTCGGGTTCGCTTCGTGGGTACCGACGATGGTGTAATCTTCGGTCTCATCGTCGTCAATGAATTTGATGGTGACGACGGAACCGATATCAACAACACCTTTCTCGCGGTTCATGTCATCAATCAAAGTGACATTGCGCAGAATATTCTCAATCTCAAGAATACGACCTTCCATGAACGCCTGGTCTTCCTTAGCGGAGTCATAATCGGCATTCTCGGAAATATCACCGGCAAGGATCGCGTCGCGAAGACGGGCGGCGATTTCGTCGCGCTTGGTGGTCTTCAATTCCTGAAGTTCATCTTCGAGCTTCTTTTTGCCTTCCGAAGTTAAATAAGTGGTTTGATCTGCCATACTTTTCCCTCTTTTCAGTATTACGGCAGGAGATCCGGCTCGAACAGCTTCCGATATTGATTTGTCGCGTAACGGTCCGTCATTCCTGCAATGTAGTCACAAATAGCGATTTCCAATCCCTTTCCTTCAATCGTTTTTTGAATGTGTGTCGGCATTAACCGCGGCTCTTTGAGGAAAGTGTCGAACAGTCTGCTGAGGATCATATCCGCCTTGGAGCTCATACGCATCACGCGATAATGACGGTAGAGGTTGTGGAACAGGAAATCTTTCAGCTCGCGGTTCATTCTTATCATCTCATCGCTGTTCGTCACTATATTATAAGGCATATGAACCAAATCATCGACAGATTCTATCTGTTTTTTCTGAATTGTCTGCATTGTAGTGTCGACGATGTCATCGACTTCAAGGCCGATCAGCGAGTGGATGAAACGGTGACGGTTAAGATCACTGAGATGCGGTTCAGCGAAATGAAGCCCGTCGGAGATTAAGTGCCAGAGTCGCAGCTCTTTAACCATGTCCAATGTCAGCAAACCCGAACGCAGTCCGTCATCCAGGTCATGCGCCGAGTAAGCGGTCTCGTCCGACATGTTCGCGATTTGCGCCTCCAGTGAGCCGCGCAGCCCGGGATTGAAATCCATGTCGCCGCTGAAGTCGTATTCGGTTTCATGCTTCGCAATGCCTTCCAAGGTTTCGCGGCAAAGGTTCAACCCGTCGAAGGCATCGTAGCGTTTTTCAAGCTTCGTGACGATGCGCAGCGTTTGACGGTTGTGATTGAATCCGCCATGGTCGACCATTTTTTTCGCGAGCACATCTTCACCGGAGTGTCCAAACGGAGGATGTCCCATATCATGCGCGAGGCAGATGGTTTCAGTGAGATCCTCATTACCGCCGAGTGCTCTGGCAAGCGTCCGCCCGATAGATGCAACTTCAAGGGTATGGGTAAGGCGTGTGCGGTAATAATCCCCCTCATCGTTCACGAAAACCTGCGTTTTATATTCCAGACGGCGGAAAGTCGTCGTGTGAATAATGCGGTCTTTGTCCCGTTGGAAACAACTTCGGTAACGATGTTCGTCTTCGGGATAAACCCGCCCTTTCGAGTCTTGTGTGCGCGTCCCATAGGGCGCGATCGTAACTTCTTCTTTGCGATAGATATTCGCTGCTGATGAATAGTTCATGGGTACCTCCTTCCCGTTTCTTCATGAAATCAGTGTGCCGATATTC
>CAVESB010000111.1:0-3148 GCA_963618265.1 bacterium | reverse complement strand
TCTCTCCGCCTAACGCGGCTGTAAACGATCCTTCCCCGCATCCGGAAAAAATGAGCGCCGATGCCGCTTTGCTTTCATGTACAAGTGACCGCATCAGGCGGACTTTTTCAATCATCCCACCCGTGACATCGGTGAATTCCGAGGCAAAAACAAAGCGATCCGATGCGGAGTCGTCTGCGGCGATATGCTTGATCAGTGTTGTGTTCGCGGGATAATCCTGCCAAACGCCCTGTTCCAGCCCGGCAAGCAGAATTCGCGGAGGCGCGGAAAAGGTTTCACAAAGGTGCGAGAATAAGTCCTCTGTTGAAAGAATGGTTCCGCCGATCGCATCATCAAAGACAGTATCACCGAAAATGACCGGGATCAAACCGTGGCTCATCGCCTTGATGATGGCATCCGTGTTCCGGAATGTAATAGTGTGGTTCGTTGTCCGAACTTCATCCATTGGGACGAAACTCAATACCGGAAGCCCGGCATCATACAGAACGTCCGTGACAATGTGATTCAAATCGAGTGCCTCTCTGTGGACTTCGGCGAAACCGATCCAGTCCTCGGCTGTTACGACACCGTTCCGTGTATTATAACGCTTTGCCGGCACATGACCGAACGAACCGGAACCGTGCCCGATGATGAGCGGAAACGGATTTACCTCCCATACGGCTTTGATTTCCGCGGCGGCGCGTTTCAGGACATCAACCCGCGCGGTGTGCGCCTTCGATTTGTCGGTGATCAGTGACCCGCCGAGTTTCAATAATGTGATCATGTGATTACGTTCAATCCTTGTTCTTTGAAAAGATCCCGAAGCTCGGCGAGATGCTGATAATCCTGTGCCATGACGAGGAAATTTCCGCCGCGTCCCGCGCCTGTCAGCTTCGCGCCGACGGCTCCGTTGCTTTTTGCCAAATCAATCCAGGCATCTAATTCGGGGCAGGAGACGTTGATCTGCCGCAACAGGCATTGGTTCTCGTCCATCAACGCGCCGATTTCGCTCGGGGTTCCCTCTTTGAGCGCGGATTCAGCTTTCCTGACCAAGTTCCCAATTTGACGGATGGCGTTTTCATTGCGGGCAAAGTGATGATAGACATCCATCACAACATCGACCGTGCAGCTGCGAATGCCGGAATCGATCACCAGCAGCGGCATCCGGGTTACATCGGCATCCAGTGGCTTGAATCCCTCCACTTTGGAAAAAAGCACCGGCTGTTCATAAGCGATCGTCGTGTTGTCGATCCCGGAGGGCTTACCGTGGTAAATCTTTTCGATTTCGTACGCGATCTCATTGATTCTCTCGGTCGACAGGTTTCCGTTGTGGCGTTCGGAAAAAAGACGTATCACCGCGACGGATAAAGCAGCTCCGGAACCGAGACCGGACGCAATCGGGATATCCGACTCAATGCGCAGCGTCTCATTCGGAAAACGTTCAATCCCGAGTTCCTCCTTCAAGAGCATCAGCAACTTTTTCAAGCCGCTGTTTTCGTTTAGATCCTCAAAACAGCTGTCCATTCGGGTCGCTTGCGAAAGAACACGGAATTCTTTTTCAGACGGCTCTAAAGTAACCGTTGTACGTGTGCTGTGCAGCGGGATCGCGATAGCCGGATTATTATACACAACAGCGTGCTCTCCGAATAAAATCGTTTTCGCAGACGCAGAGGCAGAATAAGCCATAGCACTCCTTACAGATAGAGGGCGTAGAAAACAGACAACGCGTAAAGAATGATCGCGCCCTGAAGCCAACGGTCATTCAGCAGGATTTCTTCCGGCGCGCCGCCTTGATGTTTGACTTCAATCAGATACAGGTAACGAAAAACGCCGTAAACAACGCAGGGCAGGGACAGCAGCATGCGGCTGTTGTTGACCGCCGCAGGACCCGAAAAGGAATACAGCGCGTAGGAGATGATAATCATCGCGGAGAGGATCGTGATCAGCTGGTCAAGAAACGGCAGCGTGTAACCGTCAAGAACAGGGCGGGTGTCCGTACCCGAAAGAGATGCCAATTCGGCACGTCGTTTCCCAAAACCGAGGTACATGGCGAGCATGAAGGTTACTATGTAGATCCACGGCGAGAATTCCTTGACGGGGGTCAGCGTCGCGCCGCAGCGTACACGGAGGATAAACAGAATCCCGATGGTCATGACATCAATGATCGGCAGATGCTTTAATTTGAAGGTGTAAGCCAGGTTGACTGCCGTGATAATCAGACACATCAGCAGAAAATCCGGTTTCAACAGATAGGCAATAAGATATGCGGCAAGGAAGAGACAAACGCAGAAAATCTTTCCGTTTTGTATTGAGATTTGCCCGGAGGCAATGGGACGCCCTTTTTTCCGCGGATGCTTGCGATCCGCTTCAACATCCGCGAGATCATTCAATGTGTAAACGCCGCTTGACAGAAGACAAAGAACAATAAAGCCGACACCCGTGACCAGAAGTGCGCGCGGATTTAAAAATTGACGGTCAAAAAGCATCGGCGCGAAGATAAAAAAGTTCTTTGGGTACTGCCGCGGACGCATTTCCGAAATATAGGGCTTGATTTTATTCAGCATCAGACTTCGTTTCCTTTCTGTAAATTGTATAACAAATCACAATTATAAGCGAAAGTAAGGAAATTGCGCAACCGGCAAGGAACCCTGTCGGAACATAACGCGCCTCGATCGTGTTGATGCCTTCCGTAAGGGGAATCGCGGTCAATGCCTCGAAAACCCGTTCCTGAGCGACACGTTTCCCGTTGACCGTGAACCGCCAACCTTTATCGTATGTCATTGTCAGGAGCAGATAACTGCTGCCATGGGCTTCGATGGCCGCTGTAAAATGCGAAGAAGAATGGCGGGTGATTTCCGCTTGCTCAATGCTGTCCCTGAGCGAGGCGAGTTCGTGGACGTTTTCATAGACAAACAATTCATTGAAAAGGGTTAATTCCTCTTCGTCAAGACGGATTGCGAACTCAATTTGTGTTCCCGGCTCAAAGAAACCGAGCGGAATCACACCATAATGACGTTGGAAAAAATACGGACCGATTTCATTCCCGTTTAAATAGGTTGTCACAGTCCTGCGTGAGGGCGTACCGAGATAAACATACAGCGGGTCGGAACTTTCGACATTGATTTGATAAGTGACTGTCGGATTCGACCCGTTTGCGCTGTATGTACGC
>CAVESB010000110.1:0-5288 GCA_963618265.1 bacterium | reverse complement strand
GAATCTGCCTGTCCCGAGTTATGAAGTTGTCCGCGAGATCGGTCCGGATCATTCCAAGATTTATGAAATCGAGGTCAGCGTCGGCGACAATCGACTGGGTATCGGTCGGGGCAGCAGTAAGCAGAAGGCAGCAAAGGAAGCCGCCCGAAATGCGTTAATTGAACTCGGTTACGAGAGCGGCGGACAGGCGGCAGGATAGCAATAAATGCCTCCCCGAATGAAATCTATAGCATTGCAGGGATATAAGACTTTTGCGAATAAAGTCTTATTTGAGTTTCCCATGCCGATCACCGCGATTGTCGGGCCGAACGGTTCGGGAAAGTCGAACATCTCCGATGCGATCCGCTGGGTTTTGGGCGAGCAGTCTTATTCCGTGCTGCGCGGTCACCGCACAACGGATATGATCTTCTCCGGCTCGGAGAAGAAAGCCCGTGCGGGTATGGCGGCTGTCACGATCACGTTCGACAACTCGGAACACTGGCTCCCTATCGACTATGAAGAAGTAGCCGTCACCCGCCGCGCTTACCGCGACGGACCGAACGAATATCTGCTGAACGGGCAGCGTGTCCGTTTGAAAGATATCAACGAACTGCTGGCGCAGTCCGGTCTCTCAGAACGAACCTATACGATTATCGGGCAAGGCTTGATCGACACTGCGCTTTCCGCCAGTCCGGAAGACCGCCGCCGTTTTTTTGAGGAAGCCGCCGGTATTGGACTCTTCCGCTCCCGCCGTGAGGAAGCCCTGAACCGTCTGACAGAGACGCAGAAAAATCTCATCCGTGTTACAGACATTCTTTCTGAACTTGAACCCCGTGTGCGCAGCCTGGAACGCCAGGCGAAACGCGCCGAGGAATATCATAACGTTTCCGTTGAGCTGAAATCGTTGCTGAGGGATTGGTACGGCTACCATTGGCATCACGAGCAGCAGGATATGTCACTGGTGAAAGAACGATGCGCCATTCAGGAGCGCAAGACCAATGAGATCCGCGCTGAATTCGCTGACCTCGATAAATCCTTGCGGGAGAAGCAGGAGCAAATCCGCGCTATGCGTTTGAAAATCTCCGAAATGCATAAACGCGCCGCGGATGCGCACAGCCGGATTGAGGAATTGACCCGCAGGGGCGCGATCCTTGATGAACGGCGCAGTGCCGCTTTATCGCAGATCCAATCTGCACGCGAGGAAACCGCCTCCTTAGACGACGAATTGCGCTTGATTGATGAACGCCGCGGCGAGCTTAATGCTACGCTGGATTCCCTGAATTCTGAGGCGGAGGAAGCGGCTGCGCGTAAGACCGAATATCAAAACGAACTCAACCGCCGTCAGGCGGAGCTTTCTGCACTCAAAGAAGATCTCCGTGGGAAGCGTGATGCACAGACCAAAGCGGAAACCCTGTTGATCCGGCTTAAAGCCCGTGCAGATGACTTGCGCGACCGTGTGGACTCTGTTGAGAAAATCCTGCCGGAACTGCGTTCCAAGCTGGAACGGATGGAGCAGTCACTACGCAGTTTCCGGGCAGACAATCAACTTTTTTATGATACACAAACGCGGAACGAGGAAAATCTCGCCGCCGCCGCCGCCGAGCTCGCCGCCATGGAGGACGAGATCGCGCATGGGGACGCTTTGCTGCGCGAGCTGCGTCAGAAGAAGAACGACGTCGATGCGGAGCTCTCCAAAGTCTCGGCCCGTCTTGATGTGCTCAATGATGCGGAAAAGAACTTCAGCGGCATGAACCGCGGTGCGCAATTTGTGTCTCAGTCTGCAAAGACCGGCAAGATCAGGTGCGGGGTGCGTATTCTGCAAAGTCTGCTGATCGTCCCGAAGGAATATGAGACAGCCGTCGCTGCCGCTCTCGGTGATGAACTTGATGCGGTGTTGTTGGATACTGCGGAGTGGGATAACGCGATGGATCTGCTGACCGTCTCCCAAAGCGGACGGGCAGTCTTCCTGCCTGACAGTGCTGCAATGCCGTCAGCTGACGACGCATCCGATCTGCCCGGTGTCACGCCGTTGATGGATTTGATCCAATGCCCCGATGACATCCGCCCCGTGATGCAGTGTCTGCTTCGGGGTACATATCTCGCTGAATTGCGCAGCCGCGCTTTGGAGCTTCGCTCAAGGCTGCGCCCCGATCAGCGAATTGTCACATTCGCAGGTGATCTCTTCCGCGGAGACGGTTCGGCTGTCTCCGGCACTGAAGTCCGTCAAAAACTGCTCTCCCGTACACGGGAGATTCGCGAACTGAACGAGACTCTCACCGCTTTACGGGAAAAGCAGATCACTTGCGAAAATGATATCAATGCCGCGGAAAAGGAACTCGCAACTCTGCGTACCCGTCAAAAAGAAAAAACCGCCGACCGTGCGCGATTGCAGACGGCTGTGAACGAGACGCAGAAAAAACTGAATCAGCTTGCTGTTGAGAAAGAAAGGCTGACGCAGTCGGTTAGTTTTCAGAAGCAGCGTTTGCGGGATGCCTCCGCTCAGCTGGAACAGCATAAACAGCAGTCGGAAGCGGTGTCGGAACAAATCGCCGCTGCGGAAACCGAACGCGATCGTTTTCGTGTGGAGTGCCGTGCGGCGCAGGATCGTGTCAACCGCGTACAGCTGTCCGAGCTGCAGGATCAGGTTCAGCATTGGAATGTGAGCTGCGCCGTGCTCAGGAAATCCATTTCCGAGACCGAGAACCGGCTTCGTGAGAATGAGGACGAACGCTTGAAAAGCGAGAAAAAGCAGAAGCAGCTTGAAGACCGCGTTTATGCCGCGGAAAAATCCGTCGCGGAGATGGACGGGGAACTTGATGAGATCCGCGAAGAAAGCACGGAAGCCGCGCAGGCGGCTGCCGATATTGCCGATGAGACCGTTCCCGTCGAAGCTGCACTGAAGAATGCCGAAGAGAAGCTGCGCCTTTCCCAGGAAAATTCGCGCATCCATCAGCAGCGCGTTATTGCCGCTGAACGTATGCTTGCGCAAGCTCAACTTGAAGTCACCCGCCGGGACGACCGTCTGGAAACACTGAAAAAGCGTATTGAAGATGACCTCGGTCTGGTGAACTTCATGTATGATAAAAATATCGCCGGGCAAAATACCTTGCCGCTGGGCGCAATGGCCGCGGATCTGCCGAAAATCGAGATTCTTCCCGAAGACTTGGAAGAACAGATTCAACGTCGTAAAAACCATATGCGGCGTCTGGGATCCGTGAACACTGAGGCACTGTCGGAATACAAGGATGCTGTGGAACGGTACGAGTACCTGACCGCGCAGATGGATGACCTGAAAAAAGCGGATGCCGACTTGCGTCAAGTCGTCGCTGAGCTGGATCGCATGATGGAGGCCGCCTTTATTAAGACCTTTGACCGCGTACAGGTAGAGTTCAAGCAGATGTTCGTGCGGCTCTTCGGCGGTGGCAGTGCCCGTCTGGCGTTGACTGACCCTGAAGATGTTAACGCATCCGGCATTGAGATCGCAGCCAAACTCCCCGGTCATCGTGAACAGGAACTTTCCCTGCTCTCCGGCGGCGAGCGATCCCTGACCTCTGTCGCGCTGATCTTTGCGCTGCTGCGTGTCAGCCCGACGCCGTTCTGCGTCATGGATGAAGTGGACGCCGCTTTGGATGAGGCGAATGTCGGTCGATTCTGTGAGTTACTTAAAGAGTTCAGCTCCGGGACGCAGTTCCTTGTCATCACGCATAACCGCAACACCGTCGAGACCTCCGATGTGATTTACGGCATTACCATGTCAAGCGACTCTACCAGTAAGGCGGTCTCTCTGCGGCTGGATGAGATCCAAAAGAACATCCTGAAATAGATTTGAGCGCGGCGTGTCGGACGCTGCCGCAGGCTCCCTTACCGGTTGACTGCCGTCTGTTGACTGATGAACCGTCCCGCTCTGTACATTGTCAATGGCGAACGCTGAAACTGCGGCGAAATGTTGTAAAATAAAAAGAGGATCATTGTCGGAGGAAAGCGTCATGAAAAAGGTTATGGCAGTATTTGGCACCAGACCGGAGGCGATCAAAATGTGCCCGCTGGTGAACGAGTTGAAAGCGCGAAAAGGCTTTGAGACTGTTGTCTGCGTGACCGGGCAGCATCGCGAAATGCTGGATCAGGTCATGCAAGCCTTCGGTGTTCATGCTGATTACGATCTCGCCATCATGCGCCCCGAACAGACCTTGTTTGACATCACCACCCGCATCCTTGAAGGCATCCAACCTGTCCTTGAGAAAGAGCAGCCGGATGTTGTTTTGGTTCACGGGGATACCACAACCGCTTTCGCCGCCGCGCTTTCCGCGTTCTACCTGCGGATTCCTGTCGGTCATGTGGAAGCCGGTCTTCGCACCTGGAATATCTACTCCCCTTATCCGGAGGAATTCAACCGTCAGACGGTTTCTATTCTTGCCAAGTATAATTTCGCCCCGACGGAGTTGACCGCCGAGAACCTCCGCAGGGAAGGCCGAGACCCGGCAACGATTTATGTCACCGGGAACACGGTCATTGACGCCATGCGTTTCACCGTGCGGGATGATTATACCCATCCCGAGCTTGCGTGGGTCGGGGACAATCGGCTCATTTTCATTACCGCGCACCGCAGGGAAAACTTCGGCGAGCCGATGCGTCACATGTTTCGCGCCATCCGCAGGGTTCTTGAAGAACACCCGGACTGTCGGGCGGTCTATCCCGTTCATATGAACCCGATTGTGCGCAAGGCGGCGGAGGAAGAGCTTTCAGGTTGCGATCGGATTCACCTGATCGATCCGATCGGTGTGTTTGACTGCCACAATTTCGAGGCGCGATGCTGTCTGTGCCTGACGGACTCCGGCGGCATTCAGGAAGAATGTCCCGCTTACGGGCGACCGGTTTTGGTAATGCGCAACACGACCGAGCGTCCCGAAGGCGTTTCAGCCGGTACATTGAAGCTTGTCGGCACGGATGAAGATACGATTTACCGCAGCTTTACGGAGCTGTTGGATGATCCCGCCGCCTATGGGAAGATGGCTCACGCCGCTAACCCTTACGGTGACGGACATGCCTGCGAGCGGATCGCGGACATATTGGAGAAATCGCTTTGAAGGGACGCGCTTTTTCTTGTACCGGTTGGTTTAACAACGGCGGAAAAAAGGTTCGCGGCGTTCAGTAAAAACAAAGCTGATTTCGGCACTTGATACGCGGGATTCGTACAGGACTAAATACATGCGCAGGGGATTTTCCTGCCTGTCTGTTGTTAACCCGGCAGCGAAAACATCAAAAATATCAGAATACGTTGCGCTGTTGCGTGTTTCTGTGTATAATAAGAA
>CAVESB010000109.1:3822-5496 GCA_963618265.1 bacterium | reverse complement strand
CTTTCAGTCCGTCGGCGAGAGCATTCTTGGTGAGGTTTGAACGTTCCATAAAAAAATTATACAACACTTTCCGAATGACTAAAAAACAGACAAACCTTTGATGATGTCTATTTACTTTGGTTTTCGGATTCTGTATCATTAAACTCATGGAAACGACAAATAACAATATTATTGACATCCGCAATGTACGCAAGACGTATACGCTCGGCGACGTGCAGACGGATGCGCTGAAAGGGGTCAGCCTGCAGATTCCGCGTGGGCAGTATCTCGGCGTCATTGGAAAATCCGGTGCCGGGAAGACGACGCTGCTTAATATGATTGCCGGTCTGGATGCGACGACCTCAGGTGAAATATATATCGAAGGGATCCGCATGGATACGATGAACGACGGGAAGCGTTCTGTTTTCCGGGGAAAAAACATCGGCTTTATCTTCCAGTCCTTCCAGCTGATCCCGGGCTTGAATCTGCTTGAAAATGTCATGCTGCCGATGGATTTCTGCGGAACCTATAACCGTGATTCCGTAGCAAAGGCGGCGGACTTGCTGAAAATGGTGGGACTTGCCGATCATCTGCACAAGAAGCCTGCTGAACTTTCCGGAGGACAGCAGCAGCGTGTCGCCATTGCCCGCGCTCTTGCCAATGATCCGCCGATTCTTCTGGCGGATGAACCGACAGGACGTCTTGACAGCGGAACGACTGAGACCGTATTTGAAATCTTCGAACGCGTCGTATCCGCCGGGACAACGCTGGTTATTGTCTCTCATGACCGTTCACTGGCACGTCGTACACAGCGTGTCATCCGTATGGCAGATGGTGAAATTGTCGAGGATCGGGAGGTGCGCAATGGATAGCATCATTCAGGTTCGTGACCTCTGCAAATACTTTGACACCAAAGCCGGGCGGGCAACTGCGCTTAACCATATTGACTTCGATATCGAACGCGGCGATCTTGCCGCGATCATCGGAAAAAGCGGCTCCGGCAAATCTACTTTGATCAATATGCTGGCAGGTATTGATATTCCTTCATCCGGTTCGGTTCGCGTGCTTGATCAACAGCTTGAAAACATGAACGAAGACCAAATGGCGCGTATGCGCGGAACAGATATCGGTGTCGTGTTCCAGTTCTTCCAGTTGCTTCCGGTGTTGAATATTCTTGAGAATATCATGCTGCCGATGGATTACCTGAAAGCCATCCCGGCACGGGAACGAGAGGAACGGGCTTATGAGCTGCTGCGCCTTGTAGAAATGGAAGATTACGCAATGAAGCTTCCGTCCGAGCTGTCGGGCGGACAGCAGCAGAAGGCGGCAATTGCCCGCGCCCTTGCCAATGATCCGCCGATTATTATCGCAGATGAACCGACAGGCAACCTTGATTCAGCTGCGGCAGAAAAAGTCTTTGAGCTGTTTTCCGATTTATCGAAACGCGGCAAAACAATTGTCATGGTGACGCATGATAATGATATCGCCGCACGAATGAGCCATGTACTGACCATTAAAGACGGCACCCTGATCAACGACAGCCGTAAAAACAAGCAGAAAGAGGTGAAGGATGCGTCCGAGAAATAAAAAAATCATTGACGACTTCTGCAGTAATCCCTCCCGTTCGCTGCTGGTAGTCCTTTCTATTTTTGTCGGTCTTTTCGCCATGGGAATGATCCTGTCGCTGTACATTAC
>CAVESB010000109.1:0-3812 GCA_963618265.1 bacterium | reverse complement strand
CTTCGATAATGAGTTGATAAAATCCATTGAAAAGTGGCCGAATGTTTCAGCAGTGATGGGTGTGCGTTCGGCATCAATGCAGGTTTATGACGCCTATGGCAACCTGAAGACACTGACGCTCCGTGCGGTCAGTGACGACAGTTGGCCGCTGAACCATATTCAGGTTTTGGAGGGAAAATTCCCTGTGGAAAAGGATCAGGCGGCTTTGGAAAACTTCAAGGTCGAAGAGCTTGGGATCAAGATCGGAGAGGATATCGTTGTACGTACTGAAGACGGTGATGAGATCCCGCTGACCCTGACAGCAAGTGTGCGTGACCAGAGTATTGGCGCGGAAGCTTACAGCCTTGTCTTTGTAGAGTCGGCACAGATGTATGTCCACCCGGATACGCTGAAAAAGCTGAAGCTTGAGCGCGAATGGGACAACCTTTATATTGCTCTTGACGAAAATGACACCGACATGACGGTTATCAAGCAGACGGCGGATGAAATTACCGATCGGCTTGAGAAGGCCGGGTACCGTGTGGACTCCGTCACGCTGCGGGCCTCGGATAATCATCCGACGGTGGACTATGTGAACGCGATCGCCCGTATTCTGCTCATTATCGGCATCCTGTCGCTGTTTCTCAGCTCTGCCTTGACCTATAACACGCTGACCGATATTTTCCGCAGTCAAATGCGGCAGATCGGTGCAATGAAAACAATCGGCGCGAACTATACTCAGATCCGCCGGATGTATATGCGGTTGATCCTGCTCTACTCGCTCCTTGCCTTGGCGCTCGCCATCCCGGCAAGCATTGCCGCCGCCAATTTGTGCCGCCGCTTCCTGAGCATCGGCATTAATTACACGCTGATACATGGGAAAGTTGTTTGGCCGACGATTATCGCGCAATGCGTTCTCGGTTTGATCACTCCGCAAATTGCGGGCATTATCCCGATTTCCAAAGGTGCGCGTGTCAGCATTGTCACTGCCATGGCAGGAAATCAGGTTTCCACGGGCGGCGTTCAGAAAAACGGACCGCTGATGAAACTGTTCTCAAAGTTGTTTTCCCGTCCTACGGCGCTTTCCATGCGGAACACCTTCCGCAATAAAGGGCAGCTGGCATTGACACTCTTTACACTTTCATTGGGCGGCGCGATTTTTATCGGTACTTTCAATGTCAACAGTTCGATTGATGAACGTATTGATCTCATCTCAGGCTATATGAACGCGGATATTGATGTGATTACCTCCGAGCCGCAGCGTCCTGAGCGAATGGAGTCGCTGTTGATGGATATTCCGGGTGTCGGATATGTGGAAAGCTGGGGGTACGGATCCGCGAAGTTTATTGAACCCGACGGAAACGACGGTCCGACTGTCGCTGTATATGCGCCGGCGAATGATTCGCAGCTGATCAACCCATCTATGCGTGAAGGCCGCTGGTTCGTTCCGGGCGAACGGGATGTTATTGTCCTGAGTGAACGCTTCCTCTATGAATATCCTGAAGTGCATGTCGGCGACACCGTTACATTGAAAATCAGCGGAACAGATAACGAAACAGATCGGACTGTGATTGGATTCTATACGATGGCGGGTCGATCCGGTGGTTTCCTGGCATATGTTCCTTATGAGAGTTGGATTCACAGCGCCGGGGATGGCAGCCGCGTGACGAAATTCCAGCTGAACGCGGCATCCGAGCTTGACACTGCCGGTGTGGACACATTGGTTAAAGCCATTCAGGAACGTCTCGACAGTGCGGATGTTGACGTGGTTTCTATTCAAAAGAACACGACATTATTGGACAATACCGCCCGAGGTTTCAACATCCTCTCCACTTTCATGATGATTATGGCGGTACTGGTGTCCTGTGTCGGTGTGATCGGGTTGACGGGTGCCTTGTCTCTGAATGTGATGGATCGGCTGGGTGAAATCGGGATTATGCGTGCCATCGGCGCAGCTAACCACGACATCATGAGGAATGTGACGATTGAGGGTCTGACCATCGGTATGCTTTCCTGGCTGATCGCATCCGCCGTGTCCCTGCCCATCGGCAAGCTGCTCAGTGACAGTATGGGACAGGCTATCTTTCAGAGCAGCCTTCCGCTCTCTGTGAATTGGATCGGCTATGCTGTCTGGTTCATTCTTTCGCTGATTCTTTCGATTCTGGCATCCAATGCTCCTGCGCGCGCAGCTGTCAAGGTCACCATTCGTGAGGTACTGTCGGTCGAATAAAGACCGCGAATTTATCAAATTCAGAAATATAAATATTAGGAGAACATATAATGAAAAATAAAATTTTGCTTTCGCTCACTGCTTTGGCGCTTGTATGCGGCGCTTTGATCGGCATCCCTTACTTTTCTGCCGGTTCGGTTTCCGCCGCGGATGAAGGCAGCACTGTTGTCATTCCCACCGCGGCTCCTGCCAAGTCGGAGAATAGCGGTTCTTATAAGGCTTCTGCCGAAGCGAAACTCTACCCGAAGGATGATGTCTCACTCGGCTTTTCCGTTTCCGGCGTTGTCTCGGAATTGAATGTCGTTGAAGGTCAGACCGTTTCTGCGGGTGATGTTCTTGCCGAACTGAAATCCGCTGAGAACTACCGCCGTGATTACGCTGCCGCGGAGTTGGAGCTGGCGCAGGCGCAGGATGAACTCAAAGACCTGAATGATGCGTGGTGCAGTGATAAAGCGGCCGCGGAAAGCGCGCTTATTGCCGCGAAGCAGGATTTGGATGACAAATCAAAAGCCTATGATGAATTTGACACGCCCGAGTACCGCACCCGTCTCGATAATGCCAATAAGACCTATACGGAAAAGTGGAGTGATGTTGAGGATGCGAAAGATGTGCTGGATGATGTTTCCGAACTGTCTTCCGACAGCACCCGCCGTCGTGACGCGGAAGACGAATACAAACGTCTGCTGCAGGATTACAACGATTTGAAGCGGGAATATACCCTTCTTCTGAACGACCGTGACCGCGCTTATGCAGATATGATCGAAGCACAGGCTGTCGTGGATGATCGTCAACGGGATGTTGATGAACTGCAGAACGGTCCGAAAGAATCCAAACTTGACGTTTTGAACCGGAAAGTCGCTGCCGCTGAAGCGGATATGGCTGCCGCTCAGAAGGGCATTGAGAACTGTCAGATTATCGCGCCTTTCGATGGGACGATTGTCTCGGTTGATGTTTCCGAAGGCGAATTGACCGTCGGCGGCAAGGAACTCATTGTCATTGTGGATAACAGCGAGATGCTCCTGAAGACGGTTGACCTTTCCGAAACGGATATGCCGAAGGTTAGCGTTGGCAACCGCGTCACGGTTGTGTTCGATGCCTATCCGAATAACGAACTTTCCGGCACAGTCACGAAGATCACGAATTGGGCTGATAAATATCTCGGCGACGTGGTGTACCCGGTTGAAATTACTCTTGACAGCACCAATCTGCCGCTCCTTTGGGGTATGACCGCTACAGTGACTTTCTGAGAGAGCATATTTGGAAAAGTTCCTCCGAAGGGTATCGGATATGTACCCGGTTTTCGGACACTGACGTATAAATTCAACAATTAGTCTTTCAGCATGGATGCTTCCCTGAATTTGGATGGAGGCATCCATTTTGTTTTGCGCGAATTCGTCGGCTGTTGCAGCAGTCGATATACTTCGCAATAGCGGTCTGAAGGGCTTCCGACAATGATGCAGATACAATAAATCCATTTTCCCTGCCCCCCAGCAGCATTGTTTTGTTCATTGACGCTGCATTTACTTTGTCTATTAACCTAAAGAAAAGTAAAATCAGATCAGGAAACAATCCCCCTTGACAAATGGAAAATATAATATATACT
>CAVESB010000108.1:0-5560 GCA_963618265.1 bacterium | reverse complement strand
CCGCAATGTCATCGTGACAGGTCGCGGCGGTTATTTCTATAAAGCCGGGAAGCGGACGCTTGTCCTCAGCGGAACGGAAAGTTTCGACCCGCTTGACAGTGCTTCCATGCGGACGATTTCCGTTGACTTTTCCTCAAAAGACGCTTACGAACGAAAACGCAAGTCCATCAAATTCAGCGTATACAATCGCAGTGCGAAAAACGCCTTTTTTGCGCAGTTCCCTTTCCATAAGGAACTTTTCAACACACAGGATGTCCTGAAACGCGGATTTTATCCGTCGGTTGCAGAAATTCATGAACGGCTCACAGGTATTGACGCGCTGTGGAACGACCACCGGAGGCCGATTATTGTCGCCGGGAACTGCAGTTCTTACCAAATCGCGCCGTTCCAATACCCGGAATTGTTTTCCTCGGTCTCAAACCATTTGCTTGTCCCGAATGCACTGACCGGCGATATAAAATCTGACACCAATATACTTTATGACGCCTTGAACATAGGGCGCATGTTTATCGCCTTCGACGGTCTGCGGACGGCGAAAGGGTTTTGTTTTCTTGCCGTCGGAGATAATGATGAAGAGCCGGCTTACCCCGGAGAGCAAATCATCCTCAGAGACAGTGTCACCTTGAAGATCCGCCTGCCTTCAAATTGCCGCTGCCGTCTTTTACGAAACGGCGTGCTTTTACGCGAATGGATTAACGTCGCGTCAATTCCTTACACAACCACTGAACCCGGCGTTTATCGGGTCGAATGTGCAATTGAGCATAACCGTCGCTTTCTGGATTGGATTTACACCAACCCGATTTATGTGATCAAAGGATGAGTATGGGGAAAAAAATACTCTGTTTGATTCCCATCATTTTCTTCATCGCCGTTTGCATCCGCTTTCAATGCGCGCCGTCACAGACGATCGGTGCCGCTTTCTGTCACCAAATCGCCGCCCGTTCGCCGATGTTCGGTCAGATACAGTTTCCGTTCTGCCACCGCTGCGCGGGTCTTTTCGCCGGCATCTTCTGTGTACTGCTGTATGCGTCGGTGCGTCGGGAAAAAGAAACCCCGTTGTCCGTTGGCTCCATCGTATTTCTCGGAGCGACACTGTTTTTTTACGGAATCGATATTTTGAATTCCACCACACTTCTCGATATCACGCTTTATCCGAATCAAACGCATACCCGTTTTCTGAGCGGATTCGCCGCCGGTACCGGTATCGCCGGCTTTATCCTGCCATTGTACCGGACTGCATTCCCTGTAAAAAAAGGGCGGAAGCCGTCCCGGTTTTTTCGCTTTGGATTTCTGAGCCTTTGCGCGTTTCTTTTCCATGCCGCGCTTTTCAGCGGCTTCGCTGTGATTTCAGTCCCGCTTCAACTCATCCTGTGTACGACTGCTGTGTCCTTCCTTATGCTCCTTTACAGCATCCTGATTCAAGCCATCGCAATGCTGAAAGGGAAAGCTTTTCCGCCGAGGGCAGTTTATCCGGCGGCAGCCGCGCTCGCGTTTCTGCAGATCGATGTGCTGAGCTTCGCGCATTTATGGTTAACCGCCTCCGGTATGATTCAGTTCTGAAATGACGGTCTTGTCGTTTTCGAAACCAAGTATCGAATATAATGAATAGTATGAATAGATCGTTATTCCGCTTATTTCCGGTATTTGCCCTTCTCGCATTGAGTCTGGTTTTATGTGCCTGTGACTCGAGACGGAATCAGATTATCAGCAATTTGATCGCTTCGCCGACGGTCACATTTACGCCTGAACCGCCAACCGCGACCCCGACGGCAATTCCGACAAAAACACCGTTCCCGACGCCGACAACCTCTCCGATTCAGTCCATGGAAGAATTGCGCATCGGCGATTTTGACATGGCACACAAGGCGATTGATGAGCGCATAGAGAGCTCCGAAGAGATCCCGGAGACGTTGAAAGCCGAAGCTGACCGCATTGAACTCAACTACGCGCAAGGTCAATATACGGCCTGTATCCGCCACGCGAACGCACTTTCAGAATATACGGAAAATCCCTCCGATGAGGAAAAATCCGTGCTTTCAAAGGCATACTATATCGCGGGACAATGCGCATCCGAAGAAGCCCGGTACAAGACCGAGATCGACTTTCTCACAAACTATCTCACATTCCGCGGAGATTCCCCAATTGCGGCGGGCGTTTATTCTCAGATTGCCTATGCTTATCAAAACCTCGGTGACAATGAACTTTTCCGTCAAAACATTGATAAGATGAAAGAGCTTGACCCGAGCATGGCGGGTGATTACACGCAGCTTGATTATGCTTTATCCTATGCCGATACCGATAAAGAAAGGGAATCGGAGCTGCTTCTTGCTTTGTACGAAACGAGCACAGATGACAACATCCGTGCCGCGGCGGCCTACTACCTCGGCAGCATCTGCGAGGCTCAAGGGCTTAGGGAACAGGCGATCTCGCGTTATCGGGAAGTCGTCAACAATTACCCGCGATCCTATTACAGTTATCTTGCGCTGCTTTGGCTGCTCGACAACAACCAGACTGTCAGCGACTTTCAGCGCGGTCTGATCAACTATTATGTCGGGCAGTATTCCCTCGCGAATGACGCGTTCCGCCGCTATATCAAATCCGAACCCGGACATGACGGCTCATCCTGGTATTACATTGGGATTTGCAATGAGAATCTCGCTGATTACGATGAAGCAATTACCGCTTTACAAAAGCTCATTGACAACTATCCTGAGAACAAATTCTATGTTTCCGCGTGGGATGAGATCGCTTATATTCAGTGGGCTCACCAGAGCCGGCATAAAACAGCGGCTGAAACCCTGCTTGATTATGTCAAGCAGCACCCGGATCAGCCGGATTCGGCTTCATTCATCTTTGAAGCGGGGAAAATTCTTGAACGCGGCAATTACCTCTCCGATGCCGCGAAACAATGGAGCCGCCTGATTGACGAATACCCGCTTTACGAACAGAGCAGATCCGCACTGTTCTCCGCGGCGATTGCCTACTACCGCATTACGGATTATGAATCCGCGTTGTCTCTGCTCAACAGGCTGTTGATTGTCAGCAACATTCCGGATGATCAAGCGCAGGCAAATCTTTGGATTGCAAAAATCTATGAGAAAAAGGGCGACACTTACAATTATCGAAAATACCTCGAAAAGGCCGCGTCACAGTCAAAGACGGGTTACTATTCCCTGCGCGCAGCGGAACTGCTTGAAGGGAAGGATTTTATGACGCCGCCTTCCTCCTTCTCATTTGAGGTTGATTTTGAGGGAGAGAAACAAATCGCCGATCAGTGGCTGATGCTGACTTTCAGCCTGACTTCAAACGCGTTGACAGACGGCTCAACTTACATGATTATGGATGATTACAAGCAGGGCGTCGAATACTACGCACTAGGTCAATATCAGCAGGCGGTTCTTTGCTTTGATAACGTTCGGGAATCTCTAATCGGTCTGCCGGCTCAGGAATATGCGTTCCTGAACGAGATGTATGAAAAGGGGCTTTACCGCGAATGTGCGCTGATCAGCCGGCAAATCCTCTCCGATGCGGGGCTGCATGAGGATGACCGAACCATGGAAGTCCCGAATTACTTCAATCATATGCGCTTCGGACCCTGGTACCGTTATTATGTCGAGCAGTCCGCTTCGATGTATAACATTTCGCCGGCAATCCTTTACGCCGTCATGAAACAGGAAAGCATGTACAATCCGTGGTCAGGTTCCTCCGCCGGCGCACTTGGGTTAATGCAAATTATGCCGGAAACCGGTGCTGAAATCAACAAATCCCTGCACTGGCCCGAAGATTACACTGACGATGATCTTTACCGCGTCCCCGTTGCGGTTAACTATGGGGCTTCGTATCTTTCAAGAATGAACAGCTACTTTGACGGCTCGAACATCGCGATGATCTCTGCATACAACGGCGGATCCGGCAATACGCTTAAATGGAAGGCTGCCGCGGGAAACGACCCCGACCTGTTGTATGAAGTGATCCGCTTCAGCGAGACGCGGAACTACATCCATAATGTCTATGTCAATGAAAAGATCTATGAATGGCTTTACGCGGACACTCTTTAACTGTGCGCTGTTCGCCGCTGCCTTGAGCCTGTCTGCCTGCAATCTCCCGTCCGCTTCAAATGAGCCGTCGGTGCTTTCCGATGGGGAGACCGCGGTCCTCTGGGATTTGACTTCCAATTATTCAAATTCAGGCATCGCACCGGAAATCGCCGGACAGTCCGCCGTATCGGTCGCACGTACTCCCACGCCGCAGCTGTATTCGCCGATAGACTTCAACGCCGCTTTCAGCTCCGCCGCGCCGGTCACCGTCATGAAGCAATCCGCTGCCGCTTCCGCTTCCATCGCCGGCGGCGAGGACAGTGCCTCATGGCTTTTCTTTGACCCGCAGGAATACACAGGCGACAGCATCACAACCCTTTACGCCGCATTCCAAAACAGCGGCACAAGCACCTGGACTTCAGATTATTCTCTGGAGTTCTACGCAGGGAAAAATCCATCCGGCAATGCCGACATCACATTGAACGCGCAAGCAGCACCGGGAGAACGGGCGACCTTCGAGATTCCGATCACATCCAACGACAGCAACTGGAAATCCTGCTGGCAGATACGGAACAGCGCAGGCGAAGCTTTCTATGAATTCTGCTATAACCACGGAGACGGGAGCAATTCAACGGCCTCATCCGCGAACGCGGGCGGAACATCTTCGGAAAGCTCCGATGACAGCGGCGTATTTTACGCATTCGTCAAAACGAACGGCAGTGCGCCCGAACACTTCAGCAGCGATGAGCAGTCCGCATCTTTGTCGTCCCTCAGCCCTTCCGATGGGAATGTCTTCTGCGCGTACGACCATACGGAAAACCTGAACGTGACTTTCACGAATGAGGGCAGCGAAACGTGGGACTCTGCGTACACGCTGAAGTTCTACTCCGGTTATAACTGGTTTCACACCACTTCATTCTCCGTCCCGGGTGCTGTTGAACCCGGCGAGAGCTGTACAATTACAATGCCCATGGAGATTTTCGAGGATAATGACAAGTGGGTAACCTGCTGGTATCTCTCCACGCCCGACGGTCGAAACCTGGCTGACTTCTGTTTCAACTACCGCACAGCCGGTTGCTGACAATAAAAAAAGGAGAGCCTATTTCGCTCTCCTCTTTCATTTACATCCGCAAATTACTCGGCTGTCTTCATCTTATCAATGTCATTCAGACGGTTCAGTGCCTCATAAAGCGTGGCATCCTTCTTGGCATAATGCAGACGAACGATTCCCTCTCCGCCTTCGCGGAAGAAAGAGCTGCCCGGAACCGCGGCAACGCCAATACGGCGGGTCATTTCCTCACAGAATTCCAAGTCGCTCTGTCCCGGACGCATGTAGGAACGAATATCGGCGAGGACAAAATAAGTCCCCTGCGGTTCGGTGAACGGAATACCAATGCTCCGCATACCGGAGCAGAAGATTTCCTTCATATGGGCATAATGCTGCCGAAACTCATCATAGTAGGAATCCGGGAATTCCAACCCGACAACAGCAGCCTCCATCAACGGAGACGGACAACCAACAG
>CAVESB010000107.1:0-5562 GCA_963618265.1 bacterium | reverse complement strand
TTGTCAAACCGGGCGGTGCGATCCGCTTCACGCTGGAGATGCAGGCACCTTCCTCTCCGTACCATGAGGACAGGAAGTATTATTCCGCGTATACCCTCGTCAAGAACTGGAACCGTTACGGCATGGATCAGCTACGCAGTTCCGGATGGAATGAAGATCATCACAATCCTCAGACCGGCGAATGGGAAGCCGCTTTCAATGATGGTGAAGGCGGTATGTTCTGCCCGGTCTATTTCTATATTTATGTACCTGATAACAGGGAAGAATAATAAGCAGTAAAGCAGGAAACAATGGATCAAAAAGCACTCGATATTCTGTCAAAGTTTGACCTTCCGGGTCGCGTCCTCGGCGCGAAACAGTTCGGCAACGGTCACATCAATTGGACTTATGATGTTGAAATGGATGACGGCAGTCGTTATGTCCTTCAGCGCATCAACACGTATGTTTTCCGCGACCCGGTTGGTTTGATGCGGAATATCGAGTTGCTGACGAATTTCATGCTTGAAAAGGTGGAAGATCCCCGCAGCGTTCTGCGCCTCATCAAAACTTATGACGGCAAGACTTATACCGTCACCGAGGATAATGAATGTTGGCGTGTGTATGACTTTGTGGACAGCATCTGTTACGATGCTGCGGAGTCCCTTGAACTGTTCCGTGAATGTGGTGCCGGTTTCGGCAGCTTCCAAAACCTTCTTTCGGATTTCCCCGTGGAACAGCTTGTTGAGACGATTCCGAACTTCCATAACACCGTATCCCGTTATGCGGACTTTGAGCAGGCGGTTCGCGAGGATCGCTCGAAGCGTTCCGCGAACGTGAAGCGGGATATTGATTACGCTATGTCAGAACGGGATTTCGCGCCTTTCTTCCTTGAGAAGCAAGCCGCGGGAGTTATTCCGCTGCGTGTGACGCATAACGACACCAAGATCAATAATGTGCTTTTTGACAAAAACACC
This sequence comes from bacterium, assembly GCA_963618265.1. Lineage (GTDB taxonomy): Bacteria > Chloroflexota > Anaerolineae > Anaerolineales > Anaerolineaceae > Flexilinea. The sequence goes on along the minus strand of CAVESB010000107.1, from coordinate 4,609 downwards.
AACAAGGCACTCTGCGTTGTGGACTTGGACACGACCATGCCCGGATTCGCGGCGATTGACTTCGGCGACTGCATTCGTTATTCCGCGAGCGGCGCTCCGGAAGACGAACAGAACCTTGATAAGGTATTCCTGCACATGGATCTGTTCAAGGCGTTCGCTGAAGGCTTCTGCGGTACCGCTGCGAAGAACCTGACCGCCGAAGAGCTGCTGCTCTGTCCGGAGGCGGCGAAGCTCGTCACGATTGAAACCGGCATCCGTTTCCTGGGCGACTATCTGAACGGCGATGTCTATTTTCACATTGATTACCCCGATCAAAACCTTGCCCGCGCCCGTGCGCAGTTCAAGCTGGCATCGGATATGGACGCGCGTATGGAAGATATGCGCGATATCATTAAAAGGGTTATTGATTAAATGTCCGGCTTCTGGCACCGTCTCGAGGCCTTTGATATAAGCGTCTCGGAGAAGATGCGCATTCGGGACGAGAAAAGCCTCCGCTTTAAAATCGCGGCAATACTGGCTCATTCCGGCGATTCGTGGATCTGGTGCGGAGTTCTCTTTGTATGCTGGCTTTTCACGCATGGGGAAAGCGAACGAACCTTGGCATGGTGGGGCGGAACAATTGCGTGGACCGCGTTTTTTGTCTTCTTTCTCAAACGCTTGATCGGTCGTATGCGTCCGGAAGGTGAATGGGGGCAAGCGTACCGCAAGAGTGACCCGTATTCATTCCCATCCGGTCATTCCGTCCGTGCGGGGTTGATTGTTACGCTGGCGTGGAATACCTTCGCGCAGCCATGGCTCATCGGACTGTTTCTTTTCTGGGCGGTGCTGATGATGCTTTCCCGCGTGGCGACCGGTGTTCATTACCTGTTGGACGTCATCGGCGGATTCCTGCTCGGTATAGTTTTTGGCATCCTTTGGCAGGCTTCGCAGCTGTGGTTCTTCACGAATCTTGCGCCGCTGTTTGATAAGTCCCAATGGCCGCAATTTTTGAGGAATATCCTGTAAATACAAAAAAACCGGGGTGATAAGCCCCGGTTGTTCATTCGTGAATGTTTATTTGTAGATACTGAAGAGATCCTCAATCAAGGCGGCGGCGGTCTCTTTGCGGCCGGCACCCGCGCCGATGAGCGTCACATCACCGAGCAGCTCACTGTGGTACTGAATCGCGTTGGTAGCACCGTTGATGTTCGCGAGCGGGTTGCTCAACGGGAGCATTATGGGCTTTACGGATGTTTCGATGCCGTTCTCTGTGCGGTTGATGGAGCCGATCAGCTTCCAGCGGCTGCCGTTTTCTTTCGCTTCCTTGATGTCATCAAGGGTGATTCCCGTAATGCCTGTGCGGTTGATGTCGTCCGGTTTGATGAAGGTGCCGAACAGCGTCTGAGCCAGAATGGAAACCTTGCCCGCGCAGTCAAAGCCTTCAACATCGCCTGTCGGATCGGCTTCCGCGTAACCCAGCATCTGAGCCTTTTTCAGCGCGTCCTCATAGCTGCATCCGGATTCCATCTCGGTGAGAATGAAGTTCGTGGTGCCGTTGAAAATGCCGCGGACCGAGTCGATGCCGGTCTGGAGCAGAATCTCTCTTCCGAGGCGCAGTGCCGGCGTGCCGCTCATCACGGTCGCTTCATAACCGATCTTGACGCCGTTGTCGCGGGCAAGTCCGCTGAGCATCTTATAATACAGCGCGATCGGACCCTTGTTGGAGGTGATGACATGTTTGCCGGAGAGGATTGCTTCACGGCAGTGCATAACCGCGGGTTCACCGGTGTGAAGGTCTGTATAGCTCAGCTCAATGATTACGTCGCTTTCGGCATTGCGGATCGTCTCAATCGTGTTCCATTGGCGGGCATACTTGGAGTCCATGCCGGAAAAATCGTGCGCATCGACAAGCTCATTCAGCGGAAGTCCATCCGGATCGTAAATCGTGCCGAAGCGAATGTCTGTGATCGCCGTGATTATGAAGTCTAATCCCAACTCCCTTTTGTAATAGTTGCTTTTCTCAAGCAGTGCGGCAATGAAGCCATGCCCCACATTGCCGAAACCAATCATTCCGAGTTTGATGATTTTCATGAGCACCTCTCTTCTGAAATAATTATTTGCCGAAATATTTGCGGGCAATCAACTCGCCGTTGAAGATGGAACCGCCGGCGGCACCGCGGATCGTATTGTGCGAAACACAGACATAGCGGAAGTCAAGGATGTTATCCGTGCGGAGACGGCCGACGTTCGTACACATTCCGTTCTCAAGTTCACGGTCAAGGCGCGGCTGCGGGCGATTCGCGAGATCATGGTAGAGAATCGGGCGCTTCGGGCAGGAAGGCAGATCCCTTACCGCGTCCGGAACCCGGAAATTGCGCAGTGTCTCAATGACTTCTTCCGGAGTCGCTTTCTGTTCGGTGGCGATGGTGCAGCAAATGGTGTGCCCGTCAATGACAGCGACACGATTCGTGTGCGCGGAGATCGCCATGTTATGGAGTTCAACACCGGCACCGTTGAAAGAACCCATGATTTTGCGCGGTTCGAACTCAACTTTTTCTTCCTCTCCGCCGATGAACGGGATGACATTGTCGATGATATCAAGGGAAGGAACGCCGGGGTAGCCCGCGCCGGAGAGTGCCTGCATCGAGGTGAAGAAGCCTTTCGTTACACCGTATGCCCGGTCGATCGCGTAAAGCGGGACGACAAGCCCGGTGGTGGTGCAGTTCGGGTTGGTGATGATGCCGCCGCTCCATCCGTACTGACTGTGCTGCGCTTCAAGCAGATCCAGGTGATCCGGGTTGATTTCCGGGACAAGCAGCGGAACCAGCGGATCCTTGCGGTACGCGGAGGCGTTGGAGCTGACGATCATGCCGTTTTTCGCGAAGTCGGGCTCGACGTTTTTGGCGATATCGGCAGGGAGCGCGGAGAAGACGATCTTCGCCTTGCTCAAAGCCTCGGCTTTGGTCGGCAGGAGCTTCATTTTCTTGACATAGTCCGGCATCGGCTTTGCGAGGAACCAGTGACAGCTTTCCTCGTAGGTCTTTCCTTCGGAGCGTTCGGAAGCGGTAACTTCCACAACTTCAAACCACGGATGACCGTCCAAAAGAGAAATCATGCGCTGACCGACAGAGCCTGTCGCAGCTAAAACAGCAACGGGGATCTTGTTACTCATAAATAATTCCTCCAAAAAAAAGCTGCCTCTTTTGAGGCAGCCTTCTGATTTCTAATCTCTTCATTCTACCTCAATTAACCCCAAAAAAGACCGGTATCAGTGGTCTGGGCAACAACGGCAGCAGTGAAGTTCATTTCATTCATGCTTATTAATATAGCACGGGAAACGCGATGTGTCAACCAAATTATCACAAAGTGATGACGAACTCGGTTTTATCTTGTCTGTCGGCGGCGAAGATATCAGCTTGAATCTGCCCGGGGAGAATGTGACAGAAAAAGGACGGCTCTTTCGGAACCGTCCTTTGAGAGACTGTTTCAGAAAATCATTATTTCTTCGCCAGGTACTTGCGAATGTCGAGAGCAACCGCAATGACGATAACAAAACCCTGGACAACATAGTTGTAATACGGGTTGACGCCAAGGAACTGGAGAATGATTTTCAGCAGTTCAAAGACAAGAACGCCGATAATAATACCGGAAACGGTACCGATACCACCCGTGGTAGAGACGCCGCCGATCGTACAACCGGCGATGGCTTCAAGTTCGTAGCCGTTGCCCATGGAGGCGGAGGCGCCTCCTGATTTCGCGGCGAGCAGGTAGCCGGCGATAGCATACATGATACCCGCGATGACATAGATGGAAGCCGTGGTTCTGCCCGTGTTGACACCGGAGACTTCTGCTGCGACTTCATTGCCGCCGATGGCGTACATATACTTGCCGTGGCAGGTGTGGTTATAGATAAACCAGAACAGGAGACCGAACAGAATCGCGACTATAAACAGGTATGGAATGTTGAAGCTTTTTGCCGAACCGATACGGCCGGTAATGAGGCTGGTGTAAATCTTCTGAAAACCGCCGATCGGCTGCGCATCGGAGATCACAAGGCAGATACCGTAGATGATGGTCTGGGTACCCAGTGTGGCAATGAACGGCGGTACATGCAGCCTCGTGATGACAATGCCGTTCAAAAGCCCCCATAAAGCACCGCAGAAGACGACGATGAGGAAAATCACCCCGATGTTCATTTCCGGGACAGACTTCCAAAGGCGTCCGGTGTAGTCGCCGCGCTGCACAAGAATACCGGCTAAGCAGGCCGCGAAACCTACCTGACGACCGGCGGAGAGGTCTGTGCCTTTGGTGATCAGACAGCCGGAAACACCGAGCGCGATGATGAAACGAATCGCGGTATTGCTGACGAGGTTGCTGAAGTTTCCCCAGGAGAAGAAGTTGTCCTTCATGATACCGACAACGATAGAGGCGACAAGAAGGATCGCGATGATCGGGTTGCCTTTGAGCCAATTGAAAAATCTTGTTCCGAAGGACTTTTTATTGTGTGCTTGTTCCATTTTTATACTCCGTGATTACTCGAACTGAGTGGCAAGTGCCATAATGTTTTCCTGCGTGGCGTCTTTCCCGTCAATAAAGCCGGTGACGCGCCCGTCGCACATGACCATAATGC
>CAVESB010000106.1:0-5691 GCA_963618265.1 bacterium | reverse complement strand
ATGATATGCTGGACACACTGCATGATTCCGGCGGCGTGGGTCTGGCTGCGCCCCAGATCGGCGAATCCATCCGTATGATTGTTGTGGAATATCCGGAAGACGACAGTGTCGAAGATTCCCCGCTGAAGACTTACAAGGTCATTAACCCCGAAATCTTCTGGCATTCGGAAGAAACCGTCGAAGGCAACGAAGGCTGCCTCTCGATCCCGGGTTATCTCGGAACCGTTGCCCGCTGGGAATCCATCAAGGTCAAGGGGCTGTCCGTTTTCGGACGTCCGCTGAAAATCAGCCTCTCCGGCTGGCTTGCCCGCATTTTCCAGCATGAGATTGACCATCTCGACGGCATCTGCTACATTGACAAGGCTTCCGCTATCTTCAAGCCCTCCGAACGCGCCGATGAGGAAGACGACGAAGCGGCCGGCGGAGGGGATGAATCCGCCGCTCCTGCCGAAGAAACTCCCGGAGAGAATTAAACTCCCGTGATCCTTACCCGTCTTTCACTGACGAATTTTCGCTCATATGTCCGCCTGGATACCGACATACCCCGGCGGATACTTTTATTATCCGGCGGCAACGCGCAGGGCAAGACGAGCCTGTTGGAAGCGCTTTTTTATTGCGCCTCCTTCACCTCGCCGCTTGCCGCTTCCGACCGTCAGCTCATCAATTTCGCGGCGGTCAATGACCCGATCGCTGTCGCACGGATTGTTGTTGAATTTGAACGGGAGGGAGCGGAGCAGCGTCTGGAAGTCCGCATTATACAGGAGAACGCCGAAAAGGCGGGACGTGTCCGTAAGGAGATCCTGCTCAACGGCGTCAAGACGGCCGCGCAGAAGGCGATCGGCGCTTTCCCCTGCGTGGTCTTCCTGCCGCAGATGACCCGTATTCTGGAGGGCGCACCGGATGAGCGGCGCCGCTACCTGAATCTCATGCTGTCCCAATCCGCGCCGGGTTACGCACGCGCACTCTCGGAACAGAAACAGATCCTCACCCGCCGCAACGCGCTGCTCAAGCTCATTTTTGAACGCAGGAGCGACCCGCGGCAGCTTGACTTCTGGGATCAGATGCTGGCAGAACGCTCGGCAGAGCTGATCCTGCAGCGTGCCCGCGCTCTGAAATTTCTGAAAAAAAGCGCACGGGACGCGCATGACGAGCTGACCGCGGGGAAAGAGACACTCGCGCTCGGCTACCTGCCCGGGTTTGATCCCTTGCACCCCGACGCCGGCAAAGGCGCTCAATTCAACGCGGATGAGGAGCAGATTCAGGCACTCGGCAGTGCAGAGATCGCTTCCCTTTACCGCGCGGCGCTGCGGAACTGCCGGCAGGCGGATATTGCCCGCGGTGTAACTACGCTCGGTCCGCACCGCGATGACATCTCCGTTTACAGCAGCGGCATTGATCTCTGCACCTACGGCTCACGCGGACAGATCCGCACGGCTCTGCTTTCCCTCAAACTTTCGGAGATTGCGTGGATGCGTCAATTCGCCGGGACTGCCCCGCTGCTGCTCCTGGATGAAACCTTGGCAGAGCTTGACGGACAGCGTTCGGCTGACCTGCTTGCACGTCTTGAGAGCAACGGACAGGCCGTTTTGACCACAACCGACCAAACCCATTTCCCCGCGGGCTTCACCGAAAACAATGTCGTCTGGCAGGTGAAGGGCGGCGTGATTGAGAAACAGTCCGGCTTTTTCGCCGCGGCGTCTGTCCCGTCCTGCCCGCCGAAAATCGGTGTACAATTACAAGAGGGAGAAAGAACCGTATGATGAAAAAACAAAACATCCCGCTCAGCTTTGTTTTGGGCATCGCGCTTCTGCTGTGCGCTGTGTTCGGCGTATCCGCGCAGGCCGCCGACAATGAATACATTCCGCTGCACAGTGCCGAGGAACTGACCGCGCTTTCCAACCGCGTCAGGGAATACATGCAGGAGAACGGTGAGACCGTCGCGAAGGCTCTCGACGAAACAGAGGACAATATCATCACCGAGGCACTCGTCAAGGGACTGGCAGTCGCCGAGCTTGACGACCCGACTCCGGAACAGATTGACAACGCATACGCCGCTCTGTACAATATGTTCCTTTTCACGGGACTGATTGTTGAGCCGAATGAGACTTTCACCTCCGAGACGATTTTCCAACTTGCCGTGCAGCTGATTGATCAGGAGTATTATGACCTCATGGCGGAAGCGGGTGAGTCGGAAGAGAATATTGAATATGCCGCCTACTTGCGGGGTATCTCCGAAGCGATTGTTGAGGATCCCGAAGCTTTCACGCAGGAAGAGGTCGAGAGCTGGCTGCTTGATATCTATCAGGAAACCTACCTCGCCGCCGGTTTGAAGACCATGTACTACGCCGAAAAACTGCCGTCCACCGATGAGCTTTACGGACAGAACGACACGGTTGCGAATGATGGGATCTCTACGGCGCCGGATGTGATCTATGAAACATCCGAACCCTTGAAGAAGCTGCTCGGCATTGATATGCCTGACCTGACCGCCGCGTTGGACTGCAAACTCGGCTATTATTCCATCCTTGCAGAGACAGTCGCCGAGGCGGAGTTCATTCTCCCGGATGAGAGCATCGTTCTCTTCCGTCTCTGTCCCGAACCCGGCTATGATATCAGCGGTGTACAGCGTGCCGAATATTATGAAACGTGGAATCGTTATTCCACTGACTTTGATGTGTACAAATACGGAAAGATATGGGTCGCGTTCGGTGACATTCAGACCTTGGATGAGGCGAAGTACAGCTTCGCTGTGGACGCCGAGAATGTCACGGAAGAGCAGTTCGATGAAATCGTGACATTCTTCATCGAGGCCTGCCGCAATCAGCGCACCGCCAAATAAAACGGAGGATCCGGTATGAATCTTGAAGAACTTGTTTCTAATATCGTCCCGAGCGGATTGTTGCAGCTCGCTTTGGGCAACAGCGGCGCGACGGTTGTTCTCGGCATCACTGCGCTGATTATGCAGATTATAATCATCATTCTCGCCATCAGCCTCCATCGTTCCATGCACGCGGCGGATGAAAACAACGCCATGATCAACCGCTACATTGCCGCGCTCCCGCCCGAGAAGCTCTCTGTTGTGATGGCGATTTACGACAGCACCCGCAAGGAACAGGGCATCGGTCTTATTCTGTGCCTGGTCGGCGGGACTTTCATGGCGCAGCGGATCTACCTCGGCAAGTCCAAATTAGCTGTCCTGTCCGTAGTCTTCTTCTGGACGGGTATTCCCTTGATCATTTCCGTGTTCGACCTCGTGAACATGCCGTGCATGATCTCACAATACAATCTGGGGATCATCCAGTCCCTTTACAATCAGCTTGCGGTGGAGAAGGTTGAGTAAGAAGTCAATCCGTCCGCACATAACAGTCAATAACAACGCCCGATAATTCCATATCGGGCACTTTTGTCATCAATTACCGGTCACTGCTTTCTGTTCCGCCGAGCAACAGCAGGATTGCCCCGCCGACTGCCAACGCCAACACAATCGCGAGCATCATTTTGTCAGCACTTGTTTCCGGGACCTTGAGTATCTTCGGGACATTCAGCAGTGCCCCCGCCAGCAGGACGATGCCGACGAATCCCGTTTTCTTCACCGTGCGGCTCTTCTTCGGCTGTTCCGCATCCGCTTTTGCAGGGCGGGACGGCTTATTCTTCTGCTTTTTCTTCGCTGTTTCCGACATTTTCCGCCTCATCGGAGCTTTCAGGCACTTCGCTGTTTTCCGCCGGTTCGGTTGCCGCGCCTTCATCATCGGTTTCGTTCAGCGGAGTTTCCGCTTCGGCGCTTTCGGCTACGGGAGCGGTCTCTTCGCATGATTCTTCGCAGGCTTCAACTGCCGCTTCGGGTTCTTCGTCGCTCTCTGCTGTCTCGGCAGTCTCGGCGGCAGCCGTTTCGGCAGGCTCTTCCGCCTTGGGACCGCGGATCATCTCGATTGCTTTCTCAATCCACGGACGCAGCATCAGCAGACCGGCGACGGCATAGATAGCAACGGTGACATAGCCCAGGGTCGGGTTGACCGCCTCCTCGGTTTCGGGGTTGGCGATCTGCGCACGAACCTGCTGCCAGGTCTGGTACGCGCTGTAAAGCACATACAGCCCGAGGAAGGGTATAATGGAGTTGAAGCCGTTCTTCCTGGTCTCTTCTTTCTTTTCATTGGACGCGGACGGTACGGCGGCGGCGCGGTTCTCTGCCATTTCTTCCTCCGATGTCAGCCCATCGGCGTTCTCCCCATTGAGTTCAACAGGTTCAGCACCGGGATGCAGCGGCATACCGCAATACTTGCAGACGGCGAGGTCATCCGGATTGGGCTCAAGACAGTTCGGGCAGATGTTCAGATTGTTTTTTTCTTCTTCCATGGGTTTTCCTTTCGCACGGTCGATCCGGACAGGTCCGGGGACTGATGTTTTCATCTCTCTTATTATACTGTTGTTCTGCGCTTCACATTTCGGTTAAAATTAAAATCATTGTAAATTACGGACTTGGAGCGTATGATGAAAAAGATTCTCCTCTTCACATTGCTTGTTTTGTTCACAGTCCTGCCTGTCTCCGCGCAGACGGAAGAGAGCTGGACCCTGAACTTTTTCGACGATTTTGACGACAATGCCTTCGGCTGGCCGCTCGGCAGTCAGACCTCCGGCGCGGCGACGGTCAGCCGCTCCATTCAGGGCGGCAGTTTTGTCTGGAATGTTCAGACAACAGATCCGAATGTGCTGTGGATGGGTGTCAATCTTGAAGCACCCGCCGGCGAAACCCGTTACCGCTACGCGGCGGAGGTTCTCCTGCCGGAATTTGAACCGCTGGCGTGCGGCGGTCTGCTGTTCGGGAATCAGGGCGGCAGCTTTTACGGCTATGTCGTCTGCAATGACAAAACCTACAGCCTGCTGCGCTATGACGGCGGCAATGTCACAAATCTGATTCCTTACACCCATATCGCCGATTATGACAGCTTCAGCGCGTCCGACATCGCCGTGGAAATCAATAACGGCTGGGCGGATCTTTACTTCGGCGAAAACACGCTGGACACATATCAAGTCGGTGCGATCGGCGGCGGATTCGGCTTGATCGCCATGCCCCAGTCGGCGGAGAGTACGGACATTTCCTTCGGCGTCCTGAGCTTTCAGTCCACTGCGGCTGAGCAGCAGACTTCTTTTGACGCGGCGGCGGTTGATGCCAATGCCTCGGACAGCGTCTCCCGTATGATCAAGATGCTCAACCTCAAGGAGCGCATTGACTCCACTGCCGGCGTCTATGAATCCCTGCCGGACTACGCGGTGGATCTTGCGCTGATGGGGTACGCGAGCAAGGAACCGCTCACTTCGATGGGCGGCGGTGATTTGTTCCTGCAGGCGGACATCAGCTGGGATTCGGGGTATGAGCACCCGGATTATGCTAACTCCGGTTGCGGCTTCTACATCCGTGAGAAGGACTCGGGTTCCTATATTGAGATTTACGCCGCCATGGATGGCGCAGTCTATGTGAACGCCTTCCGCAACGGGGACAAAGTTCCGCTCATCAGCCTGAACTACGGCTCGTATGCGATTGAGGGCAGCGGCAGACTCGCTGTCGCGGCGGACACGCAGAAGATCACGATCCTCTGGAATGATGCCATTCTCGGCACGATTACCGACGCCACATGGATGGGCAGCGGCAATACGGGCTATCTGATTCATTCCGGCACGAACGGAGACTTCGGC
>CAVESB010000105.1:3324-5787 GCA_963618265.1 bacterium | reverse complement strand
GAATGTCAGCGTGGTTTATTCTCTTGATGAAATCAGCCGTCATACCCGTTCCTTAATCGGAAACGCGATCATTATATACCTCGCGTGTTGTTTTATCGCGCTGGTGCTTTTTTATTCGTTTAATCGCTGGATCGTCCATTCCACTGCTGATTTGCAAAACACTTTCACGAAACTTGAGACCGGCGACCTGACTGCCCGCTGCCCCGAGGTGCCTGTCGAAGAGTTTAACCGCATTGGCCGCTCTATCAACAATGTTCTTGATTTTTTGAATGAGAAAATCCGCAGTGAATACCTTCTTACAATACGGCAGAAGACGCTTCAGCTGGCGGCACTGCGTTCTCAAATACAGCCTCATTTTCTCATCAATACGCTCTATTGTTTTATCGCGTTGAACCAAATCGGCGAAAAGGACAAATTGAATGACGGTTTCTACAGTCTGGCGCGCCTGCTTCGTTATGTTTTGCAAAAGGATCATCTCACCACAATTGGCGCAGAAGTTGATTTTCTTGAGGATTACCTAAAGCTTCAGCAGCTTCGCTTTGGGGAACGGCTCAAGTTTGAAATCGAATGTCCGGAAGACCTTCGCACGATTCAAATACCCCGCCTTCTTTTGCAGCCGCTTGTTGAAAACGCGATTATCCACGGGATTGAACCCTGTGAGCACCCCTGTTTCTGCCGCATCCAAGTGCTGGAGAAAGAGAATCGCATCAGAATCCTGATCGAGGACAGCGGCGTCGGTTTCGACGCAAACGCCATGGAAAAGAAACTTTCCTCAATAAGCGATGACCCGGATCCAAATGCAAGTGTTGGTTTGCCGTATGTAAAAAGCAGTCTTTTACTCCGGTACCCGGACGCAGAGTTGCATGTCAGCCGAAAAAATACGACGCGTGTTGAAATAGACATTCCGCGGGAGGAAATTTTAAATGAATCTGCTGATCGTTGATGATGAGCCTCTGATTCACATATCAATCGAATATATTCTAAAGAATATTTCCGATCAGAACGTCACGGTAAAGAATGTTTATAACGGTTCGGAAATGCTTCGTGTGATGGAAACTGAATCCTTTGACATTGCACTCATAGATATCCGTATGCCCGGCGTGGATGGCCTAAGCGCAATTGAAAAGGCAATCAAGCTCTATCCCGAGACCCGATATTACATTATGAGCGGGTTCAGTGAATTTGAATACGCGCGTCAGGCAGTTCATCTCGGCGTCACAGATTATCTGTTGAAGCCATTGGATGAAAATAATCTGCGGCAAATCCTTGCCGACACACAAAAATCTCTTGAGAAAAATAAGGAAAGCCTGAAAGAGAACCTGAAAGCATGGCTTGCCGGCACACTTCATCGGCATGATGTGTCATATCTCTATGATTCTTCTTACACCAGTTCTGTCACCCTGATTTGCAATGACAGCAGAATCGACAATCAAGAGCCGAATTTCCTGCCTGCACCGGATATGCACTTATGCTCACTTCCCTGTCGGGAAGGAACGCTGTATATCTGCAGTGCTCAATCTGCGAATTGCATCAGAAATTTCCTTCGCCAAATTCCCCGCAGCGGATATCCGACAGGTGTTACCTGCTTCGTTTCCCCAATCAGTTCTGAGCCGACAGAACTTGCGGACTACCTTCATCAGGTGACAGACCTTTGCCCAATCCGTGTTTGTCTTGGCACAGGGAAGCGATATGATATCAGTCGGATCCCTTCCGCCGATAAGAACCTTACTGCGGTATGCTCGGATTGTATCGCTCTTTGTGAGAGCTTCCGCAAAAAAGAATACACGCGTTACGCTGAATTGGCAGATAAATTAATTGATTCCGTTTCCGATCTGCCTGCATTGAGGTTGCAAAACCTTTGTGACTTTATATCCATGAATACAGGTATAGTGTTCGCCAATCCGGACGATTTACCGGAAGTCGCGTCCACACTTCGCGAAGCCGGGGACTCCCTTCTTTATCGGGAGCGCGGCACAAACCGTCTCGATTCGGTCATCGCTTACACCGACGAACACTTTGCAGAGAACCTCTCAATTGCCGAATTGGCATCGCGTTTTGACTTCACCCCGAATTACCTCAGTTCCACGTTTAAAAAACATACCGGTATCAATTTCGTGGAATACTTGACAAAGCTGCGGATGAATAAGGCAAAAGAACTGCTTATTTACAGCAGTCAATCCATAAAGGAAATTGGTGAATCTGTCGGGTACTACAGTCAAAGTCATTTTACGAAAACATTCATCAAGTATGAAAGCTGCACTCCCGGAGAATACAGATCAAAGAAAAAAGGCAGCGGGAAGTGAGCCGCCGCCGTCTTTTAGAATACCAAGCTGTTGCCGTTCATCAGATGAAGATCCGGGAATAAGCTGTAAAGGCCGCCTTCAATTTTGTTATCAAAATAATTCTTTAATTTCTCCGCTTCGTACAAATGATAAGCGGAATTCGGATGAATGCCTTTCCGTC
>CAVESB010000105.1:0-3314 GCA_963618265.1 bacterium | reverse complement strand
AGTAAATCGATCATGCGGTCTTCAAACGTCATAAGGTGATCTTTACACATTAGATCGCAAAGGTTGATAATCTTTTCCTCTTCCGTATATTTATGATCGCGAATGAAATCTTTACGGAATTTGTTCTCAGGAAGATATCCGCCGGCAACACAGGTATCATCATTATTGAGATAGGAATGAGTGAGGCAGACGGCTGAGGAAACTTCGTCATAACCCAGCTTCATCATATATTCCCATCCAAGCAAGTCGTGGAAAACAACTTCTGTTGTGTTTATCTTGCCGATATCATGAATCATCCCGAGGGCTTCTGTCGAATCAGGATCTGCGCCGACAGCAGCCGCGATGATTCCGCCGGCTTGTCCAACTGCGCGGCAGTGTGTAATCCAGGGACGGTTCATCGGGTTCTCCCAGGCATTCTGCAGAAGCTGCTCAGCCAAAGCTTTGGTCAATCGCATCAATAACTCCTTATCATGAGAAGCCCGGATTTCGCCGGGCTTCCGAATCAATTCCAAGCGAGTCAAAATTACTCGTAAAGTTCCGCGGTTTCTTCAGCCATTGCGGCGACAGCGTCTTCAGGAGCCATACCATTCATAATGACTTCCTGAACATACTTGCCAACGATGGCATCCTTTACCTCGGTATAAGTTTCATCAAACGGCATGTCAACGAAGTATTCAAGCTGTCCGACAGCAATATCAAGATAAGGATACTCGGCAAGCTTTTCCTGATAAACAGCGGAATTGAGTGCGGCATCAGAGGTCGGCAGGTACCCGGTACCCGCGGCATATTTACCCGCAACGTCACCGGAAACCATATACTTCATGAAGGTCCAAACAGCTTCTTTTTCCTCTTCGGAAAGGTTCGTACCGAAAGAAACGATGTTTGAACCGCCCGGGATCGCAGCATAGGTAACATTCTTAGGAATGTAAGCAACGCCGACTTCGAAGTCGCTGTTATCAACAAGAGAGCGATACTGAGCGGAAGATTGCATCGTGATATTGCAAATACCGGCCATGAACGCGTTGCGCAGCGCGGAGTTGGAGGCGTAGTCATCGCCATCAGGCAGATACAGCGCACCCTCTTTCTGAAGGTCGACCCACATCTGAAGCGGAGCAATGCCGGATTCGTTGTTGAAACCGATATTATTGCCTTCTTCATTGTAAATCTGACCGCCCGCGGTCAGCATCAGCGCGAGATAATACCAGGAATCGCCAATCGGGCAGCCGTAGCCATAAGTGCCTTTTTCCGGATTGGTTGTCGCGATTGCAGCAGCGATAAACGCATCCCAGTCAGCGGGGGCGGATTCAAAACCGGCTTCTTTCAGAGCATCGACATTGTAATACATTACAGGGACGGAACGTCCGTTCGGGAGAGAGACAAGTTTGCCGTCATACCATGAGAAATCCATTACGCCGTCGTAAAGGCTGTTGACGTCAAATTCTTCATCGGCTTCAGCGTAGGGAGTCAGGTCGAGCAGGGCTTCAGCGGCGGCATACATACCGACACGCGTGATCTCAATTTGGGCTATCGCCGGTCCGTTCCCGGAAGCGACAGCGGCCTGGATCTTGGTTCCGCCGGTGGTATAGTCGCCCTGATAAATGCAGTCAATAAAGATCTCTTCCTGGCTCGCGTTGAATTCATCAACAATTTCCTGAACGAGTTCGCCGGTAGTGCCGCCCATAGAATGCCAGAATTCAAGGGTAATCTTCCCATCATCAGCGGAAGCGACAGAGAGCATGCTCAAAACCATGAGCACCGCAAGAACAACTACGAAAGCTTTTTTCATTAAAACTCCTTTTTTATTTTTCGGCTCATAAAGAACCGATGATTCACCGCTTTATTTGATTCCCGAATAAACGAAGGCATTGCGAATCTTCTTGCTCGCGAAGATGTAAAGCAGAAGCATCGGAAGGACAAGCAGCAGGTTGCCCGCCATGATCACATTCCAGCGCTGCAGCGAATCAGCGTCTTTCAGTAAGGAAATGCCGATGGGGAGTGTACGGAAGGCATCCTTATTGGTCATGATCAACGGCCAGAAATATCCGTTCCAGTTTGAAATGAATGAAAGCAGCCCAATGGTCACCAACGCGGATTTTGCCATCGGCATCATGATTTTGAACATGATTTTCAACTCGCCCGCGTTATCCAATTTCGCCGCTTCGATGACTTCAGACGGTACCTGCATAAAATATTGCCGAAGCAGAAAGATGCCGAACGGATTCGAGATGAACGGAATGATCAGTGCAGTATAAGTATCCATTAATTTCAACTTGCTGAACATGAAATAGACAGGCAGGAATGTGATTTGCTGTGGAATCATTTGTCCGACCATCACCAGACCGAAGAGCAGCGGTTTCGCTTTACAGTCAATCTTCGCGAGACTGTAAGCCGCGGGAACAATGATCAGGTATTGCAGGAATACGACACTGATACATACGATCAGAGAGTTGCGCAGATATTGCCATACGTTTACGACTTTGAATACTTCCTTGAAGTTGTCAAGATTGATCTGGCCGGGAATCAACGTCGGGGGAACGGCAATAGTCTCCTGCAAAGTCTGAAATGATGCGCTGATCATCCAAAAAAAAGGGAATGCCATGATAACGATGATCAGCACTTTGCCGAATATATCCAGACCATTGAGAATGGAGTTTTTAAGTTTATTCATTAATCGGCTCTCCTCTACTGATAGTGAACGCGGGATTTGCTCACACGGAATTGGATGAAGGTGATCACACAGACAAAAATCAGAAGCACAATACCCGCCGCGCAAGCAGGACCGGGTTTCCCGTACCTGAACGCATAATCGTAGATAAAGTAAACAAGCGTGTTTGTCGCGTTTACCGGCCCGCCGCCTGTCATGATACTGACACTGTCGAAAACTTTGAAGGAGGCAATCGTTGCGACAACGGTTGTAAACAGGATTGTCGGCGAAATCATCGGCAACATGATCTTGAAGAATTGACGAATTTTCGGCGTGTCATCCATTTCAGCAGCTTCATAAACACTGACAGGGATATTTTGAATCGCCGCCATAATCAACAGAACATAATATCCAAGCGATTTCCAAATTGAGACAAAGGCAACAGAAACAAGAGCTGTGTCAGGACTTGAGATGAAAGTCGCGGAAGGCAAACCTAACGCGTTCAGAACCGTGTTGAAAAGCCCGTTCTTGGAATCCATCATCCACAGGAAAAGCGTAGCGACAGACACCATGGAAATGACATGCGGCGTGAACATGACTGTCTGGCAGAATTCATTCAGCTTAGCATTGCGGCTGCTCTTGAGCCAGGCAGCGATAACAACCGCCAACG
>CAVESB010000104.1:1909-5833 GCA_963618265.1 bacterium | reverse complement strand
GGATTTGGTTTGACGGCTCCTCCGTTGAAGGGTTCACGCGTATCCAGGAAAGCGATATGCATCTTCGTCCTGAATGGGACACTTACCGAATTCTTCCGTGGACACCGACTGACATGAAACGTGCGCGGATTATCTGCGGTGTTGAAGATCCTTCCGGCAAACCTTTTGACAGCGATCCGCGCGGTGTGCTGAAGCGTGCTATCAGCAAGCTTCATGAGCGTGGAATGGAATATTTCGTCGGGCCGGAACCGGAATTTTTCCTTTTCCGCCAGCAGAATGGGAATAAAACCCAGCCCGTTCCTTTTGACACCGGTCATTACTTCGACTTTTCCGCGGATGACGCGGCCGTGCGGATTCGTTCCAAGCTCATCATTGCTTTGCAGGAAATGGGACTTGATGTAGAGGTTGGACACCATGAATGCGGCACAGGACAGCATGAAATTGATTTTAAGTATGACAACGCAATTCAGACCGCAGACAACATCCTTGCCATGAAATTCACGGTGAAGGCGATAGCAAATCAGGAAGGCATCATTGCCTCCTTTATGCCGAAACCCTCAACCGGACAACCCGGTTCGGGAATGCACTGTCATCAATCCCTTTGGACGCTTGACGGCAAGACGAACCTGTTCGCGGATGCCGGGAAAGAATTCAATCTGTCGGATATCGCCCGTTGGTTTATCGGCGGTCAGTTGAAACACGCCCGCGGTTTGGCAGGCATTGTTGCGCCGACTGTCAACAGCTATAAACGGCTTGTTCCCGGATACGAAGCACCTGTTTATATCGGCTGGGCGCAGACAAACCGTTCAGCGATGATCCGTATTCCGCGCAGTGACACCGGTCCGTCTGCCGTGCGTGCTGAATTCCGCTGCCCCGATCCATCTTGCAACCCCTATCTCGCTTTGACTGCCATGCTTGCTGCCGGGCTTGATGGTATTGATAACCATATTGAACCGATGCCGGCGTGGAAGAACCTGAATGTATTCGAATTGAACCGTCACGATCGCCGTGAGATGGGTATTGAGGAACTCCCGGGTTCTCTCAAGGAAGCCCTGATCGCGCTTGAGGATGACGAATTGCTGCGCAACGCGATTGGCGAGAACCTCTTCGAATCCTACATTCGCGGTAAGTGGAATGAATGGGATAACTTCAAAGTCGCGGTTTCAGACTGGGAAATTAATCGTTACCTTGAAACAATCTGATAAGCAGAAAACGCCGAAAAAGGCGAGCGTGTTAACAAGATAATTTCACACCACGGCGAGGCGGATGGTCGCGCCGTGGTGTTGCATTTATTAATATACGCTGTTTTCTTTTGCAGAATCCAATGCTTCCAACCGTTCTCACGGAAGAACGATCATGATTCGGTGAAGTTTTTCTTCCATGTATACAATGTGTTGATTGCCTCAATTGGAGACAAATTATCGACATCGAGTTTTTTCAACGCCTCAAGGACGGGATTCGTCTCCGGAAACAATGCCAATTGTGCAGGAGTCGCGGGTTCGTCATCGACAAACTGCTTTTTGGAGCCTGTTTCAAGCTGTGCTAAAATTTCATTCGCTCGATTAATGACAGCTTTCGGCAGGCCGGCGATTTGCGCTACATGAATGCCATAGGAGCGATCCGCGGCACCGGGAATAATTTTATGCAGAAAAATCACCTCTCCGTTCGATTCGGTTACAGCAACATTGAAGTTGCGAACTCCGGGGAGTGTGTCGGCGAGCTTTGTCAGTTCATGATAATGCGTCGCGAAAAGTGTCCGCGCCCGAAGTTTTGGCGCATTGTGAATGTATTCAACAATCGCCCAAGCAATGGAAACTCCGTCGTAGGTTGAGGTTCCGCGACCGATCTCATCCAAGATAAGAAGTGACCTTTCTGTTGCGTTATTGAGAATATTTGCCGTCTCAACCATTTCGACCATAAAAGTCGAAAGGCCGGAGTGAATTTCGTCCTGCACGCCGATGCGTGTGAAAATTCGGTCAACAAGACCGATTTCCGCGCTCTCCGCGGGAACAAAAGAACCCATTTGAGCCATTAAAATAATAATCGCGGTCTGACGAAGAAAAGTGCTCTTGCCGCTCATATTCGGACCTGTTATCACGCGGACGATCTCGCTGTCCTCGAAGGCTGCATCATTCGGAATGAACTGATTCCCCTGATTCAATGTATGCTCGACTACCGGATGACGACCCGCGGTTATCTTTAACTTACGGGAGTTATCGACAATCGGGCAGATATAGTTGTTCTCCGCAGCGGCATCGGCAAGGGATACGAGTGTATCCAACGCGGCAAGGTTGCGGGCTGTGTTGAGAATTTGATGACTGTATCGACCGATTTCACGACACAAGCCCTCAAACAAACGCAGCTCCATCTGATGAATATTTTCCTCGGAGTTCAAAATGAGCGTTTCATACTCTTTCATCTCCGGCGTAATAAAACGTTCGCTGTTAACCAGCGTTTGCTTGCGTATATATTCTTCCGGAGCGTCGCCCGCCGCGGCACGGGAAATCTCGATGTAATACCCGAAAACTTTATTGTAACTGACCTTCAGCGTCTTGATACCGGTGCGTTCCCGTTCTTTTGACTCCAACGAAGCCATCCAGTCGCGCGCTTCCTGCGAATGGATGATGATGTTATCAAGTTCTTCGGAATACCCTCGGCGGATAACTCCTGTTTTGCCGAGCGTAGCCGGCGGTTCATCCACGATTGCCCGTTGCAGGAGGTCATAAACATCGTTCATAGGCAGAATGTCATGAACGGCGGGGTTCAGATCTGAAGCGAACGGCGCAATAATTGCAATGATTTGCGGAAGGAGAGCGAGTGAAGAACGGAGCGCGACAAGATCGCGGGGAATACAATTTCCTGTGGTAACGCGGTTGATGATTCGCTCGATATCCGAAACATCTTTCATCGCGGAACGCAATTCAGCGCGTACCATTCCGTTTTTATACAGACAACGGATTGCGTTTTGGCGAATATGGATCATGTCCAAATTGACGAGCGGTTTATTAACCCATTGGCGGATCAGGCGTTTGCCGCAGGCGGTGACGGTTTTATCCAAAACGCCGAGAAGAGAGCCATTTACGCTGTTTCCACGAAGTGTCTCAGTCAGTTCTAAATTGCGCCGGGTCGATGCATCCAGCAGCATAAACTCGTTGATGGAGTACACGCTGACAGCCGTCAGTAAAGGAAGGCAACTGGGCTGATGTTTTCGCAGATACGAGATGATGCTTCCGGCAGCGCCAACAGCGGCTGAATTTCCTGATAAACCGAATCCGCTCAACGTCGTTACGCCGAATTGCTCAAGAAGCGTTTCCGCCGCTCGTGACGAATCATAAAAAGTATCCGGTATATGGGTGACATGAAATCTCTCCGGAATTTCAACTCCGAAACTGTCCGCGAGCAGAACCTCAGCGGGATTAAGGCGGGTCAATTCGGCAAGAAGATCGTTCTCGCAATGGTCCGATTTAACTTCCGTCGTATAGAATTCACCGGTGGAGATATCGGCATAAGAAATCCCCAGAGCGTTGTCTTTCAAGATTACAGCGGAGAGCAGGAAGTTATTCGTTTCCTTTTTCAGCAGACCGGGCTCGATAATCGTACCGGGCGTTACAACCCGTGTGACCTTCCGCGGACATAAACCGTTGACGGGTACGGTTGATAATTGTTCGCAAATAGCGACATGATAGCCCTTCTCGACCATGCGGGAAAGATAATTATCCACAGCGTGGTAAGGGATTCCCGCCATCGGGACACGCCCTTCTTTTCCAATGCTCTTTGAGGTCAGAACTAAATCAAGCTCCCTTGAGGTAATTTGCGCATCCTTGTCAAAGGTTTCATAAAAGTCTCCTGTTCTGAAGAATAGGATTTCGTCGGGATGCTGCTTCTTTATATCAAGATATTGCTGACGGCTCGGTGTGACATTAT
>CAVESB010000104.1:0-1876 GCA_963618265.1 bacterium | reverse complement strand
GCCCTTGGTAACGAATCAAATACGCGGCAATTCCAAACGCGACCGCGACATTCAATGATTCCTTTACGCCTTCCATTGGGATGAAAACACTTTGGTCGCATAACGCGATCACTTCCGGGTCAACTCCGCTCACTTCATTGCCGACAACCAACGCCAAAGGGCGGTCGTCGTTCCGCATACGCGGAAGAGCCTCAAACAAGTTGACGGCAGAATTACCGCCTTCAAGAGCGACGATCATGAAGCCGGCTTTCTTCAAACCGTTGGCCACGTCAAACACACTCCATGAATGTTCCCATGGGACGGAGATTTCCGCACCGAGCGCGGTCTTTTTTATCTTCGGGTTATCCGGTGTTGTCGTAATTCCGCAAAGGTAAAGCTTATCAATTCCTGCTCCGTCTGATGTTCGGAACATCGCGCCGACATTATAGGTGCTGCGGATATTGTCCAACACTGCAGTGAAGGAACGCTTTTTCAATCCGGTTTCTTTAACCGGAACCGAAAATGAATGATACGGCGCTTCCGCCAATTGAAGCGGAGCGCCGCATCGCGGACAGCGCGTGATCCGTTTCTCCGTGGGACTCAATGGGAAACGGATCGCGCAGTCCGGGTTGGTGCAAACAAGAATTTCGTGAAGACTCTCGTTCAACAAAGCGTTTAACAGGATTTTGTATATTTAATGCGGATAACTCTGCGTCCGTTGACAGTGAGGCTTTCCAAATCGCCGAGAGACTGAGCGCGTTCAAGAACGCCGAAGGTCATATCTTCATTCGGAATCACATAGTCCTCATTGCTGTCAGATACGATTTGAATGAAAAGCCCGTTATTGGCACCGCCCTTATGCAGCTGACCGGTAGAGTGCTGGAAGCGCGGACCAAAGCCGAGAGTTGTCGCACAGCCGCTCGCCATGGATATACCGGCGCGCAGTTTTTGCAGGGAGGTTACGGTAGCTGCATCACGCGGCAAATAGGCATTAATCGCGATGTAATCAACGCCTTTCTGCGCCGTCTTGGCAAAGATGTTCAGAACTTCTTCCAAGCTCCCGCATTTGCTGAAATCAGCATCTGTGTTGACACCGTAAACTTCCGCCCCGTCCGTCTTCCGGATAGGAGCGAGATCCGCGAGTTCGCCTTTTTCGTGATATTCATTAATCTTTGCAACAGTGCGGGTTTTGCTGTCCTGTACATTCGGCTGGTCAAAGGCGTTTACACCGAGAATGGAGCAGGCCACAGCGACGGCGATTTCCCAGCGGTAAAACTCAGCGAAAAGATCGTATTGGTCTTTGATGGCGATTTCATAAACAGGATGACCCTGCTTGCGAACCTTCTCGATTTCCGCAGCACGGCTGCCGCAGCTGTTGACATAAACGAAGCAGCGGTCAGAACCATATTCAACATCATCCATCAAAGATGACGGCTCAAGGTCAATCGGAACGATGCCTTTTCCTTCCTTGCCGGAGGATTCCGCGATCAGCTGTTCAAGCCAGGAGCCGAGGGTAGCAAATTCAGGATCGGTGAAAATGGTCAGCTTATCACGTCCCGCTTTAGCGGCTGCACCGATGAAAATACCCAATCCGGCACCTTCATTACGGGTAACCGGTGTTGAGGCGGAGCAGATCTTCATGATACGACCGACTTTCGCGGCGATCTTTTTCGCGTCAAGTCCCATCAGCACGGCAGGAACCATGCCGAATGCTGTCAGTGCTGAGAAGCGACCGCCGACGGAAGAATCGGCAAGGAAGACTTTACGGAAATTAAGATCCTTCGCGGTTTTTTCAAGGCCTGTGCCCGGATCGGTGATCGCGATAAAGTGACTGCCGGCATTCGCACCAAGAAGCTCCTGCGCCTGACCGTAGTAATAATCGAGAAAAGCCTTTACC
>CAVESB010000103.1:0-5856 GCA_963618265.1 bacterium | reverse complement strand
CCTTTACACAGCCACGGAAGCCTACTCACGGTAATACAGCCAAAGTGTCCGGTCGCGAAGATCATTTTCAGTTCCGACTGCTTTTCATCCATACGCTCAGCCTTTCATCTATCAGTATGCGAAGGACAAAAGAAATTTATAATTACAGTATGAATATAGCTTATTTTATCTCAAGTCATGGATTTGGTCACGCAACTCGTGCGTCAGCAATTATGGAAGAACTGCGTCTGAAGGATCAATCCATACATTTGGACATTTTCAGCGGGACACCCGAATGGCTCTTCACGGATTCCCACGTCACCGCTTTCACCTATCATCCCGGCGCGGTTGACGTCGGTCTGGTTCAGAAGTCCGCGATGGAACATGACCTGCCGGCGACGGTCACCACCGTCAATGAATACCTCAACTGTATTCCGGAACGCTCGGAACAGCTGGCAGAGGAACTGAAAGCACTTCAAACCGAAGCGGTCATTTGCGATATCTCGCCGCTCGGCATTATCACGGGCAAAAAAGCCGGGCTGCCGGTGTTCCTGTTTGAGAACTTCACCTGGGACTGGATCTATGCGCTGTACGAAGACCGGGAGCCGGGCTTCATCAGCATCAACGCGAGACTGCGGGATATTTTTGCTCAAGCCGATTACCGTATGCAATCCGAACCGCTCTGCGACCCAACAAACCGCCGGGACGCCTACATCCCTCCCGTCAGCAGACGTCCGCATACCGCGCCCGAAGAGCTGCGGCGTATTCTCGACATTCCCGCGGAACATCAGCTGGGCATGATTTCCATGGGCGGCATCCCGGAGAATCTGGACACCGCCGCCGGCAGCGCAGTTCCGGAAAATATCACCCTGCTGCTTCCGGGGACTTTCAAAAAAATTGAGCACCGCGGGAATAAAATTTTGCTGCCGCACCACTCCGGCATTTATCATCCGGATATGGTCAACGCGGCGGATTTTCTCATCGGCAAAGCGGGCTACTCCACCATTGCGGAGGTCTGTGCATCCGGTGCAGCTTACGGCTATATCCGCCGAGAGAATTTCCGTGAATCCGATGTCACGGCCGCCTTCCTGCGTCGGCGAAAAAATACGCTCGAGATCGATAAAGAACGATTCGAGCGCTTTACATTAGATGAAGAAATCAGCAAGCTCTCGTCACTGGGGAAGCGGGACGCTCTGCCGTTAAACGGGCGAGAGCTTGCTGCGGATTTTATTCTTCAAAAGCTCCGAGCGGCATAATTGTCTGCGGATCGTAGGACATGATCTCGGCCTGATTTCGACCTCTTGTCAATTCGGAAAGCTCGCGCTGAAACGGCTCGAGCTTTTCTTCCGTGAAACGCGCAGTAATGGTGACATCTGCCCCGAAGTCCTCATCAAGCGTCTGTGCGCCGTACTTTTTCAGCATCAGACGCACACGCTCAAAATAGCTATACTCCACAGCCAGCATCACCGTATAGGTCGGGATTTTCTCCGCACGGGGCAGGATCTCAAGAACTGCTTTGCCGGCATCTCCATAAGCACGAACCAGCCCCCCAATGCCGAGTTTCGTGCCGCCGAAATAACGGGTGACCACAACGCAGATATCACCGAGACCGCTGCCCTGCACAACCGCCAAAAGCGGACGACCTGCGGAGCCGGAAGGCTCTCCGTCATCGGTACAATAAGCGGAAACGGAATTGCCATAGCCGATCACGTAAGCGGGCACATGGTGCGTAGCGTCCGGGAAACGTTCCTTGACGCTGTTGATAAAGGCGCGAGCCTCGTCATTGGAGAACACCGGCGCGGCAGACGCAATAAAGCGGGAGTTCACAACGACGATTTCTGTCTCCATGAATTTTTCCGGAATCGGATAGCGCATATCAGCTCTTCCGCTCTTGCATCAACAATTGCCATTGACCGACCCACGGGGTGCCGAGTCGGTGGTTTTCGGACACTTTGACCGATGCAAGCGCCTGCATAGTCTGAACCATCAGCGGAACAAGCTCGCCGTAATTCTCCTCATACACCAGCGGGCGCATCTTGTCCGCCATGATTTTCGTCCATTGCCATTCCATGCGAAAACGGTCAGCTTTCACCCAATAGCCCCGATCTTCCCAAGCCTCGACAGAGGCATCAATCGTCTCATAAATCGTGTCCAGAGAGCGCAGCACACAGGCGATCAAATCGCGCGAAAGGTCGCTGACTTCCTGCTGACGGAGCAGCTCGCGTACGGAAATAACGACGACTTTGGTCAGGCGGGTTCGTTCCTTGCCTGCGCTTTCCGAATTAATGATTCTGCTCATGCGTTTTCCTCATTCAAGACCAGCCCGCCGGGGACATGATCTTTGAGAAAGCCGCGAACGTCGGCTTCGTAAGCTTCGGGATTATTCGGCAGCGAGCGCGCGTGCGGCGTATCAGGATAGAGATGAAGCTCCGAATAACCCTTATTTTTCTCGTACATCAGGATGCTGTGATGATGATCCGTCATATGGTCGTTGGTGCCGTGCATGAACGCGATCGGAATTGTATTGTCTTCAAGAGCGAGGTACGGCATCACATTCAGCGGGGAATAATGATAGAACCAACGGCACAAGACATCCGCACCGTGCATTTCAATCATCGGCAGGTGATTGCGCACCATGCGAATGCGGCACATCTCTCTGAAATCGCCGTAGCCGCAGTCGGAAACCAGGAAACGGACATTCGGTTTTTCCGCCAGAGCCATCACAGACAGAGATGCGCCGAGGGATTCACCGTGAAGCCCAAGGAACGCATCGCTGCCGTACCGTTTATAAACAGCGTCAATCACAGCCAGGAGATCCCCGGATTCACGAACGCCCATGGTTGTATAAGTCTTTTGATTGACGCCATGACCGCGGTCATCATAGACCACCGCGCTGTAACCGAATTTCCGGAAGAGCTGCACATACTTGACGCTGTTATAACGGTTCACGCCCCAGCCGTGCGAGATGATCACGATACGTTTCGGGTCGCCGCATTTAACAAACTCACAGCTCAGTTCGTAGCCGTCATAGGAACGCACGGTAAAAGGTTCCTTCTCCAAATCATCGTAATCCCCGTACATATTCTGCTCTTTACATTCCTTGATGGACTTTTCGTAGCTCGTCTTCCTGGGATAGGATGTATACACAGCAAGAAACAGCGAGATCAACAGCATGAGCAGCACAACAACAATAAGCACGATCAAAATAGCATGCAGCACTGTACCCATATTTACCTCCAAATTATCTGCCTAAGAATTATACATCCATTCCAACCATCTTTCGCCTGTCAAGAGCCATCGTTTTTTTCGCGAATTAAGGGTATAATTCCGTATCTGTCAGAGGTCTGTATGGATAAATTCACCGAAAAAATCGGAGACAGTCTGCGCAGCTTAACAGCCATGCAGATTATCGTTCTCTTCTTCGCCACAATTATCTTGATCGGGGCACTTATTTTGACACTGCCGATCGCTTCACGCACGTCGGATTCACAAGGCTTCTTCACCGCTCTTTTCACCTCAGTGTCAGCTATCAGCGGCACCGGCTTCACATTGGAAGATATCCGGAAAGCGTGGAGTCCCTTCGGTCAGATCGTGATTCTGGTTTTGATTGAAATCGGCGGACTCGGATACATGTCCATGATGTTTGTTTTTCTGCTTCTTTCGAAGCGGAAGATTTCCATGAAACAGCGTATGGTGTTAGCTCAGACAATCGGGTGCGAAGACACCGGCGGGATTGTCCGCATAGAACGCTGGGCTTTCGGCAACGCGATTCTTGTGCAGGTTCTCGGTGCGCTCGCGGTAATGTTTGCGTTCCTGCCGCACTATGACTTTCTTACCTCCCTTTACATGGGCATCACAAATTCCGTTTCCGCATTTTGCAACTGCGGGCTTGACTTCATGGGCTTTTCCGGGGCGGGCATCGGTTTATCCAACCACCTGACCGATCCCTTTGTCCTGATCCCGCTCATGCTTCTCACCCTTTACGGCAGCATCGGCTTCATGGTTCTTTATCAAATCTTTCACGAACGCGACTTTGGCCGGCTGAACGTCTATGCGAAACTCGTATTGATCACAACCGCGCTGCTCTTTGTCTTCGGCGCAGTTGCTTACGCTGTGTTTGAATGGAACAATCCGCGGACAATAGGAAGTCTCAACCCGCTTCAAAAAATTTTATTCGCGACGTTTCAGTCCGTCAATAATCACAATACCGGTTTCTATATCATTGATCACAGCGCGATGACGGAAGAGAGCAAAGCATTGTCCTGCTTTCTGATGTTTGTGGGCGGATCTGCCGGCTCAACCTCCGGCGGCATCAAAACCGTCACATTCGCAGTTCTCGTGCTGTACGCATGGAACCGCATGAGAGGGAAGCGCTCCATTACTATCTACAATCGCCGGATCACCGATCACCAAGTGCTTGATGCCATGACCATCACGGGATTGATGGGAGCAGTCGCACTGCTATCGGCGGTTGTGATCGCAGCGAACTCCAACATCAACATCGGAACCGCGATCTTCACATGCATATCCGCTATCGCTACCTGCGGACTGTCAATGCCCGTGATTGCGGAACTCAGCCGATTCTCTCAAATCCTGCTGGTGATCCTCATGTTCTTCGGTCGAGTCGGAATCCTCTCCATCAGTTTGAGTTTCATGTTCTCAAACCCGGCTGAGGAACGCATCCAGCGCGCGGAGAGCAAGCTCATCATCGGGTAAAATTATCAAAAAGGAGCGAAGCAATGGAATCATTCATCGTGATCGGTTTGGGTCGTTTCGGTACGCAAATCGCCCAAAAACTGTATAAAATGGGTTATGAAGTTCTCGTCATTGACCGTAACCAGGAAAAGATTCAGCAGATCGCGGACAGCGTCACGCAGGCCGTAACGGGGGACGCGCAGGACATCGATGTGCTGTACGCTCTGGGCGTCCGCAATTGCGAATGCGCCATCGTCGGAATCGGCAGCGATATGGAATCCTCTGTCATCGCAACGATGAATCTGAAAGAGCTGGAAGTCCCTTACATAGTCTGCAAGGCTCATAACCAAATGCATAAGCGCATTCTTGAGAAGCTGGGCGCGGATCGCGTCATCATCCCCGAACAGGAAATGGCTGACCGCCTCGCGCGCAAATTAGTCGAGCCGGACATTCTGGATTATATCGAGATTTCCGATGACATCAAACTTGTCGAGAAACAGGTTCCCACAAGCTGGTTCAATAAAAGCATCCGTGACCTCAGCATCCGCGCCAAACTCGGCATCAATGTCATCGCGGTCAAAAACGGCATTGATATCACTGTCGCCCCGGGTGCGGATTATGTGATCCGCGAAGGCGACATCATCGTCATTGTAGGCAAGCAGGACGCACTGGATAAGCTGCAGAGAAAATGATTCACCGGTTCCCGCCGAATTACGATATAATAACGGAAGGAAAAATGAATTATGGCGAACACTTGGCAGCCGAGTTCCGGCGATGATTATTACGATATCAATCAGCTCCTCAAGCGTCTTGAATGGCTTGACTCCGAGCGGAGAAAGGACAAAGACGCGCTGTTCCTGCTTCAGGAGCAGATCACACAGCTTCGGAACGACAACATCGTGCTGAAGCAAAGCGTCAAAGAACTGCAGAATGAAATCGGCAGTTACGCAAGTGTCTTTGCACGTCTTGACAACGCGGACGCCGCCATTGCGCAGGTTCGCGGCGAGCTTGCCAACAAAATCGAGGAAAACAACAAGGCACACACCATCCGCGAAGCCGAAATTGACGCAAACCGTCAGAGTGCGCAGGAATCCATGAGCCGTGCAATTTTGGATCTTCGCAAACAGATTGATCCGCTCCCGGATCTCAAAAAGGCTGTGCAGGCGCGTATTGACGACATTT
>CAVESB010000102.1:0-5879 GCA_963618265.1 bacterium | reverse complement strand
GTACCCGATGGATCCGAAAAAGTTTATCGACGCCGTTTTGGGCGGAACCGAGGCGATGGTCTCAAATAACGGCAGGAAAACCAACCGTGAGAGGTTCTGGGAAACGTTCTCGGAGCTGAGCGGCATTCACGATGCCGCCCTTGAGTCCCTCTGCGATGACTTCTACGCCGGTGAGTTAAACAACGCCAGATGCTGCACGCAGGACAATCCGGCAGCGCTTGAGGCGGTGCGCCTTGCCCATGAGAAAGCCGAGAAGGTTATTCTCGCCACGAACCCGTTATTCCCCGCCGCCGGGCAGCATACCCGCCTGAGCTGGATCGGGCTGAAGCCGGAAGACTTTGATTTTATCACGGATTACTCCACAGACTCCTACTGCAAGCCGAACCCGAAATACTTCACCTCGGTCTGCGAACGCGCCGGCGTGACGGGCGCGGACTGTCTGATGATCGGCAATGATGAGAATGAGGACATGTACGCCGCGGGACAGGCGGGGATCCAATCCCGTTATCTCGTGACGGACTGCCTCCTTCCTTCCATGGAGCACCCCTGGACGGGTCCGAAAGGCAGCTTCGCCGAGATGGTGGAGATGCTCCGTGCTTTATAAAGGAAAGACAAAAAAATGAAAGATGAGAATTGGTATCCGCTGGAGACTTCTGCGAAGATTTATCCGGCGATTCTCTCTCCGCGGCAGCCGAATGTATACCGGCTCGCCTGCGTACTGACTGAAGAGATTGACCCGCAGATTCTGCAGGAAGCGCTGAATCTGACTATGACCCGTTACCCCTCTTTCTGCGTCAACCTGAAAGCGGGCGTCTTCTGGTTTTTCTTTCAGGAAACAGACAAGAAGCTCAAGCTGCGTCCGGAAACGGATTATCCCTGCCGCATGATCGACCCGACCGATGAGGAGGGGTTCCTTTTCCGCGTGCTGTGGTACAAACGGCGCATCAGTCTTGAGGTTTTTCATGTGATCGCGGACGGCACCGGCGGCATGGAATTTTTAAAAACGCTGGTTTATTACTATCTGCTGCTCTCAGGGAAACCGGTCAAGCCGGGAGACAACATCCGCACGCTGGAGACAAAACCAACGGCGGAGGAATCCGAGAACAGTTTCCTGCGCTACTACGATCCCGCCATCGCGCCGGACCGCAAGGATTTCAAGGCACTGCATTATGAGGGAACCGTTCTGCCGCATGACGGCTACCGCGCCATCAACTGCTCCGTTCCGACAGAGCCGCTTGTGGAGCTTGCCCACCGTTATCACGCCACGGTAACGGAATACCTGGCGGCGTTGCTGCTGCGCTCGTTCTGCCGTGTGCTGCCCGAACCGGACGACAAGTCATCCCTGATCCGCATCTCCATCCCGATCAACCTGCGCAAGGTTTTGCCCAGCGACACGCTGCGCAACTTCACTTATTTTGCGAATGTCGGCGTCCCGTATTCCCGGGCGGGAGACAGCCTGGAGAGCCTGCTCACGACAGTGCAGGAACAGATGCATGACGCCAACCGCAAAGAGGCCATTCTGCCGCGCATCAACCCGAATGTCTCCGCCGAACAGAACCCGTTCCTGAAGCTCGCGCCCCGCGGACTGAAGCAGATCGTCCTGCGGCAGGCGCACCACGTGCTGGGCGATGAACTCTTCACGAGTTCCCTTTCCAACATGGGACTGATTCGGCTGGATGACTCCCTGAATGATTATATTGACCGCTTCGAGTTCGCGCTCAGCACTTCAGACCGCATTCCGCTGTGGCTGAGTATGCTCTCCTTCAAAGACAGCATGAACCTGACCTTCTCCTCCACGATCAAAGAGAAGCTTGTGGAGCGGGAATTCATCCGCGGGCTCTCCGCTGAAATTGACGGCATCGTTGTTTACACAAACGAAAATGAGGAAGGAGGGATCCGATGAAACACTGCGAGCTGTGTAAAATTGACATCGCGCAGGATCGCGCGACCTGCCCGATCTGCGGGTCGGAACTGACGGGCGTCAGTGACAGCGGAATGAACTGTTACCCGAATGTCACAAAGACGCAGAGCATCCGTGAGCCGTTCCCGCTCCTTGCCAAAATCTTCCTTTTCGTCTCGGTAATCGTCACGGTCATCTGCGCGTTTTTGAATTTCTTCCTCGCGCCGAACTTCCCCTGGGCGGTCATCATCGGCGGCGCCGTGATCCTGCTTTGGGCAGCCATCGGGTTGCCGCTGCTGTGCCGTACCAATGTCAACACCATGCTGCTCATCCAGCTGAGCACCGCGGTGGTTTATTTCCTGCTCATTGACCGTCTCACGGGTTCGTACGGATGGGCACTGTCTTATGCCGTTCCGGGGCTCTATATCGGGATACTGATTGCCGCAGTCACATTGACGCTGGTCTTCCATGAGCATTGGCGCGACTACCTGATTCCGCTGATCGGCATCGGACTTGTCGGTCTGATTCCGCTGCTCGCCCTGCTGCTGCACAAAGTTCGTGTGAAATGGCTCTGTCTGAGTGCCGTCACATTAATGCTGGTGCTCTTCATCGGGCTGATCATTTTCGCCGGACGCCGAAGCATCTCTGAACTGCGGCGAAAGCTGCATCTGTAGGCCGATCCGCCAAAATCAAAGAAACGGCGCGTACATGATTTTCACGCGCCGTTTTTCGTCCCTTTTCACATATTTCTGTCGATCTGTCCGTTTTCGTACTTCAGCGCGTCAACAAGGGTCATGCGATCCGTATCATAAGTGAGGAGCAGGATTCCCGACTCAAAAGAGCCGTATCCGTCTTCGCCGAGATACGCGGCGGTCAGCAGCGTCCCGCCGTCCAGCGCGGAGGGATTCACCTGAACCCTGAAAAGCTCATCCTTAACCGGGAACTCTGTGCCGATTTGCCGGCGGGAGGAGCTGCTTTCATACAGCACTTTCCCACCCTGAATAACGGCATAGTACGCGCCTTCCCCGACGCTTGCGGGCACAGACAGTCCGGCATCAGAGAACGCCGCACGCAGATCATCCGGGAGCGGGACACGTTCTTCTTCGGGAAGCGTACCGCCCATCAAGACCATCGTCAGCAGATTCGGGTCAGAGGAAGCCGCAAGATGCGGGACGAGGCTGTCGCTTTCGGGAAGCTCCGTCAGCGCGTGGTAATGCGCAGATGCCTGTTTCCAGCTCGCATACGCGTCATCGCCGCGATGATCCGCAAGATCGTAACGCTCCGTGAGATAATCCGCAAGATACAGGGATACCTTGCGGGCGCCGTTGACATTCAGGTGCCCGCTGTCGGCGAAATCCGCGCTGAAATCCAGACCAAGCTCGTCGTAAAGATGATTGAAATCAATAAAAGGCACACCGTATTCATCGGCGATTCCCGCGATGTAATTCAGCTGCTTGTAAGTTTCCTGCCGCTCCACCATCGGGGTTTTTATCAGGAGCAGCGGCAAGTTATTATCGCGGCAGTAGGCAATGAAATCCCGCAGTACCTCTTCCAAATCAGGCGGGAGCTCATGCGTGGAGTCCCAAACCTGTTCGGGACGTTCATAAGGCAGGATATTCGTGGTGAAGTTATAACCCTTCGTCGGGTGCGTTCTGTCGCCCGTGAAGAAATGAAAGTCCTCCCAAGTCAGTGCGCCCTGCTGCAGGCGGGAATGGCTCATCATGATCGGGAACAGAATTTCACCCTTATCCGTGATCATGTCCGTATCCATGACGCCCTTGATTTTCTCAAGAGAGAGCGGAACAGGGTCAAGCGCCAGATGCGTCATATTGGTGCCCTGTTCCGTTTTGAGCACCGGGCGGGCAAAGTTCGTTGCCATAATTACATCAAGGACAATCAGCTTGGGACGCTGATTTTTCAGCGCGTGCTGCAACAACAGCTTGGATGTCCACAGTGGCTGCTGGTGCGTGGTCAGGTTGTAGCCTGAGATCCCGGCCTCATCCCAGATCACGGACGGATTGATACCGTAAAAGATGTGACTGGCGCCGACAAAGAAGACATCAATCTGCCCGGGTTCCTCATAGGCGATGTTCTTCGCGGTGCCGAAATGCTGCTTTTCATAGAGCAGAACCGTCGTGAAGTGATACAGCCCGACGAGAATGGCGGCGAAGAGAATCGTACAGATTATCTTTTTCTTCATAGATCGGCCTCAGAACTGGAAATATACAAAGCGGCTCGCGTCAAAGCCCGGACCGTAAACCCCGAACAGGATCACCGAGGCAATCCCGGCAAAAATCAGCGTCCAGCGGAACACAAGCGGCTGCGCCTCAATACGGGAGCGCAGTGAGACACCGCCGCGCTGCATGAAAGAGACGACGAATTGCGTTCCGAGGGCAAGCGCAGCCAGCAGGAAATTCGCACGGTCAAGTCCATAATCAAAGATCGCGCCGTTGAAGAGCTTGTACGCATTGAAACGGCACATCCCGGCGAGGAATTCTTTCGCCTGCGTGAAGCTTTCGGCACGGAAGAATACCACGGTCAGCGCGAACAGGATGGTCACATAGACCGATTGCAGGCATTTCCAGCCGTTGGAACGGTCATCGAATTTCAGCAATCCACGGACACGCCGGTAACACGGGGTCAGCAAATGCTCACCGATGGAGATCGCACCGTTCAGCCCGCCCCAGATGAGATAAGTCCAATCCGCCCCGTGCCACAAGCCCGAAACGAGGAAAATGATCATGACATTGAGATAATGGCGGAGTTTCCCGCGCCGGCTTCCTCCAAGCGGGATGTAAAGATACGAAATGAACCAGCGCGACAGAGAGATATGCCAGCGGGTCCAAAACTCGGTAATATTGTAAGAGAAGAAAGGACGGACGAAATTCGTCGTCAATCTGAAGCCGAGAACCTCCGCCGCGCCCTGTGCCAGGTTCGAATATCCGGCAAAATCCGCGTAAATCTGGAAAATATTGAAAAACATCGCGATGATGTTGATGACGCCGCCATAACGGTACGTGCTCGGATCGCCGAAGACTGTATTGACATACATAGCCAGACGGTCGGCAATCACAAGTTTCTGGAAGTAACCCCAGAGCATCAGCCAGAGTCCGCGCTTCACCCGGTCATAGTCGAAGGTATGCTCTTCGGAAAACTGCGCAAGCAGATCTTTGGAGCGTTCAATCGGGCCGGCGACAAGCTGCGGGAAGAAGGAGACGAAGAGCGCGTAGCGGAACGGGTTGCGTTCCACCGCCACTTCCCCGCGGTAAACGTCCATCGTGTATGAGACTTCCTGCAGGACGAAGAAAGAGATGCCGAC
Organism: bacterium; assembly: GCA_963618265.1. Taxonomy (GTDB): domain Bacteria; phylum Chloroflexota; class Anaerolineae; order Anaerolineales; family Anaerolineaceae; genus Flexilinea. The sequence goes on along the minus strand of CAVESB010000102.1, from coordinate 660 downwards.
CGGCAGCAGCAATTCCAGCTGAACCGTAACGCTGCCGAGGTGCAATGCTCCCAGCACTCTGTTCAGGAAATCCAGCCCGAAGTTGAAATACTTGAACAGGAACAACACCCCAAGATTGAGAGCCAGGCTCAGCCCGACAAACAGCTTCTTCAGCCTCTCTTCATTCGGCTTCCCGACGCAACCCCCGATAAGAAGACCGCTCAGCCAGGAAACAAGTGTCGTACCGGCAAGCAGGAGCGCGTATTTTGCGTTCCAGCACATGTAATAGTAATAGGAGGCCGCCAACAGCCAAACCCAGCGGACTTTCTTCGGGATCAGAAAATAAATCAAGACCACAACCGGGAAGAAGAGAAGAAATCGCAGCGAATTGAAAAGCATTGGCGGTTAATCTCCCTGCTCCCGCACGGGGTTTGAAAGTTCGCCGATCCCGTCGATTTGCGAAAGGATGACATCGCCGGGAGAAAGCAACGCCGGACCCGCCGGTGTGCCGGTCAGGATCACATCACCCGGGCAGAGCGTCATAAACGAGGAAATAAAAGCGATCAGGTTTTGAACGGGGAAGATCATGTCGCGGGTCGAGGCCATCTGACGCAGTTCACCGTTGACGCGGCAGGTCAGCAGCGCGTCCGCCGGCTCAAAATCAGTCTCGATCACCGGACC
>CAVESB010000101.1:0-5970 GCA_963618265.1 bacterium | reverse complement strand
CGCGGGCTTTTTCTTCCGGCGCGGAGTCAATCTGGTCATAGGCCTTGAAGTCAGCGCCGCCGAGCATAGCGCAATACTTGGTGATAGCGGCGGTCAGGGTCGTTTTACCGTGGTCAATGTGACCCATGGTACCCACATTAAGATGGGGCTTGCTTCGGTCAAAATGCTGTTTTGCCATTTCTTCTTATTCTCCTAAAGAAAGCAATTAATTATTTAGAATTTTTGATGCAGTCGCGTCAGATACCGCTGCATAGTGGTCAAATTCCATTGAAAATACACCTCGTCCCTGCGTAGCTGAACGCAGAACGGTTGTATACTCGAACATCTCGCCAAGCGGTACCATCGCGTGAATGACCTGGGAATTTCCCACGTTCATTTCAGAGCCCTGGATCTCGCCGCGGCGCGAACTGATCTGCCCCAGAATGTCCCCAAAGTATTCCTCGGGAACGGTGACTTCCACTTTCATGATCGGTTCAAGCAGAACCGGGTTTGCCTTTTCGCAGGCCTCTTTATAAGCCATGGATCCGGCAAGTTTGAAAGCCATTTCACTGGAGTCTACTTCATGGAAAGAGCCATCGATAAGTTCTACCTTCACATCGGTCATCGGGAAGCCGCCCAAAGGACCGGACTCTGCCGCTTCAAGGACGCCCTTTTCGACCGCGGGAATGTATTCTTTCGGAATAGCTCCGCCAATGATATTGTTGACGAATTCGATCCCTTTCCCGGGTTCGTTCGGCAGAACATTCAGTACGACATGCCCGTACTGACCGTGACCGCCGGTTTGCTTCGAATATTTATAGCTGTATTTCTCAACAGCTTTGCGGATCGTTTCTTTATACGAGACACGTTCCTTACCGATATTCGCCTGGACCCTGAACTCCCGCATCATTCGATCGGTGATGATGGCAAGCTGAAGCTCACCCATACCGGAAATGATTGTCTGACCGGTATTCTCATCCGTCCGAACACGGAATGTCGGATCCTCTTCCGCCAGTTTCTGCAGCGCCAGACCGATCTTTTCCTGATCGGCGAGCGTTTTCGGCTCAATGGCAACCGAGATAACCGGTTCCGGGAAACTGATTGATTCAAGAACAACAGGATGATGCTGATCGCAAAGCGTATCACCGGTGAAGGTTTCCTTCAGCCCGAGAACAGCCGCAATATCGCCGGCGTATACTTCATCGACATCATCACGGCGATCCGCATACATGCGAATCAAACGACCGATACGCTCTTTCTTTCCCTTGACCGGGTTCAAGAGCATAGCGCCCTGTTTGACCGTTCCGGAGTAAACACGGAAGTATGACAGACGCCCAACATAAGGATCGGTAACGATCTTGAAAACAAGCGCTTTCACCGGTTCGCCGTCATCAGCATGACCGATGATTTCTTTTGTGCCGTCAACAGAATGACCCGTAACCGGAGGAATATCCAGCGGAGAGGGCAGCAGGTCAACAACCGCATCAAGCAAAGGCTGAACGCCTTTATTGCGCAGACAGGACCCGCAGTAAACCGGGTTGCAGAGACCGGCAATGACCGCACGGCGGAGACCCCGGATCAGGTCTTCATTGCTGAGTTCTTCCCCTTCAATGAAGCGGCCCATCAGTTCGTCATCCAGCCCGGCGATTTCCTCAACCAGCGCTTCACGCGCGATTTCGGCATTGGTACGCATATCTTCGGGAATCTCGGCTTCGATCATCTCGGTACCGAGTTCGTCCTGCCAATAGTAAGCCTTCTGCTTCAGGATATCAACGACACCCCGGAAGTTGGCTTCGGCTCCAATCGGCATCTGCATCGCGATCGGATGTGCGCCTAAACGCTTGCTGATCGTCTCAATAGAGCGTTCGTAAGAAGCTCCGGTGCGATCCATCTTGTTGATAAAACAAATGCGCGGGACATTATACTTATCCGCCTGGCGCCAGACAGTCTCACTTTGCGGCTCAACCCCCTGGGTCGCATCGAACACCACCACACCACCATCAAGGACACGCAGACATCGCTGAACTTCAGCGGTAAAGTCGATGTGCCCCGGGGTGTCGATGACATTCATACGATAGCCTTTCCATTCGGCTGTGACAGCCGCGGATACGATCGTAATACCCCGTTCGCGCTCCTGTTCCATCCAATCCGTTACAGTGTTACCGTCGTCAACATTACCGATACGATAAGTCTTTCCTGTGTAAAACAGGATTCGTTCGGTCGTTGTGGTTTTACCGGCATCAATATGCGCGATAATACCAAAGTTGCGGTACTTTTCTAACGGAAACTCTCTCGTCATAACCTTGACTGTCCTAAATTAAGCGCGATAGTGAGAGAACGCACGGTTGGCTTCAGCCATCTTGTGGGTTTCTTCACGTTTGCGGATAGCACTGCCGGTGCTGTTGAAAGCATCAAGGAATTCAGCAGCAAGATCTTCGGAGAAGGCTTTCCCGGTGCGCTTTCTGGCTGCTTCGATAATCCAGTGCATAGCCAGAGTCTGGCGGCGGCTGACAGGAACCTCAACAGGAACCTGATAGGTGGCACCACCGATACGACGGGGGCGGACTTCCATGACAGGACCGACGTTGGAGAGCGCAGTTTCGAGGACTTCGAGACCATCCTTGCCGGTCTTTTCAGCCATAATATCCATCGCCTTATAAACCAGGGTGGTGGCGGTGCTGCGCTTGCCGTTCAGCATGATACGGCGAATTAAATTGGTAACTAATGTACTGTTATAGCGTACATCCGGGACGAGTTCCCGCTTTTCAGGCTTAGTACGTCGCATTCTAAAATCTCCGTTTCAGATTATTTCTTGGCACGTTTGGCGCCATACTTGGAACGACTCTGGCCGCGCTTCGCAACGCCGGTCGCATCAAGCGTACCGCGAACGATGTGATAACGCACACCAGGAAGGTCCTTCACACGACCACCGCGGACGAGAACAACACTGTGTTCCTGAAGGGAATGGCCTTCGCCGGGGATGTAGGCGGTCACTTCGAGACCGTTGGACAAACGAACACGGGCAATCTTACGCAGAGCGGAATTCGGTTTCTTCGGGGTTGTGGCACGAACATTCGTGCAGACACCGCGCTTCTGCGGAGCACCCTCAGCGACACGAGTGCGGCGCTGGTTGCTGGAATTGTAGGTATACAGCAACGCAGGAGCCTTGCTCTTCACTGACGGGGTCTTTCGACCTTTTCTAATCAGTTGGTTAATGGTTGGCACTTCTTATAGCCTCCAAACTATGAATGTGGCAGTTTTCTGCCGTTTCACCGGCTGTTCACGAGTCTCATCGCCGGACGCCCTTACAGGCACAACACAACACAACACACCCGGACTCGTCGGGTGAGCAGACAATATTATAACATAACTTTCCGAAAGGGGGATTTTGATGACGGATTTTTTTGAAAGTCGTGACAATTTCCATGCCAATTTTACCTCAGACATCAGCATGCTCCATCATAACACATCTCATCGGTTTTGCGCCGTTTTTATGAGCCGCGCACTGTTTTTTTCTGCAAAATCGGGACGCATATGGTACACTTCTATATACAGAATTCACTCAGAGGAGAAAAGTCATGCGAACTTTTGAGGAAATCAGGGATACCATTGAGACCGGACTGGGAAAACACCCCTGCGACATCAAAATCAGAAATGTCCGGCTCGTCAATGTGTACTCCGGGGAGATTTACCCGACGGATATTTACATTAAAGGTGATCGGATTATTTCGATCGACCCGCACGCAGGTTTGGAAGCGAAGGAAGTCATTGATGGGCACGGGCGGTTTGCTGTACCCGGACTGATCGACTCCCATATGCATTTTGAGACGACGATGCTCTCACCCGAAGCGTTGGCGAGCGTGACTGTTCCCAAGGGCACATTGACCTTATGCGCCGACCTCATGGAAATCGCGAATGTAGCCGGCAGGGAAGGACTCCGCGCAATGCTGACAGCTCTCGACCGTCTGCCCTGCCGCATCATTCTGGAAGTGCCGAGCCGCGTCCCAACAGCGCCGGGTTTGGAAACGACGGGTGCTGTTTTGGGCGCGGAAGAGGTCAAGGAAATCATGGGCTGGGATGAAAGCGTTTCGCTCGGCGAGATGGATCCGTCGAAAATTCTGTTCGTGAAGGACGAATACCTGCATAAGATCGCCGACACGCTGGCTATGGGGAAAATCTGCAACGGTCACGCCATCGGGCGCATGGGTCAGGAGCTGAATGTCTATTCATCCAGCGGCATTTCCGATGATCATGAATGCGTCAACGAAGAGGAGATGCTCGCCCGTCTGCGCGTCGGCATGAATGTCTTCATTCGGGAAGGCAGTACGGAGCGCAATCTGGACGAACTCATCAAAGCGGTACTCCGAAGCGGGTGCTGTCCGGATAACATTTCCTTCTGCACGGATGACAAGCATCCCAACGAGATTCAGAAGGAAGGTCACATCAACTATAATGTCAAACGGGCAATTGCGCTGGGATGCCCGCCCATTGAAGCGATTAAAATGGCTACAATCAACGCGGCGAAGCACTTCCACCTCGAGAGCGAAATCGGATCCATCACCCCGGGTCGCGCTGCGGACATCCTTCTCATCGACAAACTTGAAGAGATGCAGCCGAGCCTCGTTCTTTTCAAGGGGAAAGCAGTCGCAGAGAATGATGCGCTTACAGAAGAATGCCCAATCAGTGAATATCCGGACTGGCTCAAGGATACGGTTCATCTGAAGAATCCCATCACAGCCGCTTCCTTTGAGGTAAAGAGCCGTACAGAAAACGGAGCAGCCACCTGCCGGATTATTCAGATGATCGACAGACAGATCATTAACACCTGCGAATATGAAGCGATGCCGGTCCGGGATCACGTTATCGGGAATCAGGTCGAAGATGACATTCTGAAGCTCGCGGTCGTGGAGCGTTACGGGAAGACCGGCACGGTTGGGATCGGATTCGTTCGGGGATTCAAGCTGAATGAAGGAGCGCTGGCCTTCTCCACCAGTCACGATCATCACAATATCGTCTGTGTCGGCTGCAATGATGCGGATATGGCAGTCGCTGTTAACGAAGTCGCACGGATTCACGGCGGCGGCGCGGTGGCGAAAAACGGGCAAGTGATCGACTCCATGTCGCTGGTTCTGGGCGGACTGATGAGCGACAAACCCGCGCCGGTCGTGATGCAGGAGATTGACCGGCTGAACCAATCCGCGAGAAGCCTGGGCAACGAAATGGACGCCCCCTTCATGGCGCTCAGCTTCATCTCCCTCCCGACCGTCCCTGAACTCGGATTAACTGACATGGGCTTGATTGATGTTCTGAAGCACGAGATCATCCCGCTTGAGGTGAAGAACTCCGACATTGAACACGAATAAATACGCGCCGGACTTGCTGATTCGTCCTTCACAACAAAGTTCAGCAGCAGAAAGAACGCTCGTATCAGCAGTTTCACAGTTCTGCTTTTGTTTATTGACGCGGAGAAAAATCAGCACACCATGGCAAAACAAAAAGAGCGGAGGAAAACCTCCGTTCTTTTTGTTTCTCGGGATCAAATGTACCCTTCGATCCGAGGGGTTGGTATATTTCAGTCTTTGTTATCAGCTTTCGCGACTTTGATGACTTCACGGCCTTTGTAATAGCCACAGCTCGGGCAAACTGTGTGGGGAAGGCACATCTCACCGCAATTCGGACACTGGGTCAGATTCTTCGGGGTGAGGAAATCATTCGCGCGGCGGCGATCACGTCGGGCGCTGGAAAGCTTTCTTTTCGGAAGTGGTGTCATTGTATATACTCCTCAATACTGCAACTCAAATATACCATCTTTTAGGCGTTAAATATTATATGCTTTCCGTCAATTCCCGTCAAGTTGGAATCGGGCTTTTTCTTACATTTTCGTGCCGAGGTTAATAGACAAAGTAAATGCAACGTCAACGAACAAAACAATGCTGGGGGGTGCGGACAAAAAGTTGGACTGATATGCACCTGATCAAGACATGAGGTATA
>CAVESB010000100.1:0-6042 GCA_963618265.1 bacterium | reverse complement strand
ATCTCGCAATGCAAACCTTGGGAGTCGCTTTGGGGTTCGTCGGCAACTACGCCCCGCGTGGACTTTCACCACAGATTGACGGCATGCCCGTCATACCAAAAAAACTTCTCCGTTTGAGCGGAGAAGTTCATGCTGTATCTCTGATTACCACCAGGGCCAAAACCAAGGCCACGATCCGTAGGGTTCCGAAACCGGACCCGCCTGAGAACCATGTTCCCACGGTCTGTTCCACGGGATCGGGGTTGCAGTCGGGGCGAACCAAGATGCGCCGCGGACATTATACGTGGAAGTAAGCGTTCCGCCCTTCGTGCCGTCGGGCGCCTGCAACACATAGGTGCTGTAATAGGTACCGTCGCGCTGCTGATCCGGGATCATACCCAGGGTGACCGTCAGGGTCTCGCCCGGGGCGGTGGTTTTGTTCATGCTGAAGCGGGTGCTGCCGATCTGCCAGCCGCTGTCAAATACGAAGGTGTATTCCGGAGTCCAGGTGCAGGTGCCTGTGTTCTGAATGACCCACTTTTTCCAGAAAGTCTGCCCGCGCTGAACGGTGCAGCCGGCGGCATAAGTCGGTTCACTGACGACCTGAAAAGCAATTGTACACCCGCTCGTTGCGGAGGTGGCGGAGGCTGTATCTTTGGTGATGATACCGCCGTCAGCGGACTGATCCTGCGTAATGGTCTCGTTCGTCAATGTGACGGTGTTCGCCGATGAGGACGAACCGCTCACTGCCGTTCCGCTGTTGACCAGTGAGACCGCGGGTGTTGCGGGACGCTGAATCTGTGTTTCCGCTTCGGGTTCAGGCGTAGCGGTGACAACGACATAAATAATATAAGGCGTTTGGGTCGGTTCCGGTGTCTGCGCAGAGACCGCACCGGTCAATACCGCCGTAACTGCCAAAACAAGCAAAGCCAATGTCATCAATTTTCGGTTCATAAATAATCTCCTTGACGCGAAACCTCCGGAGAGGGCGCACGATTTCCGTAAATGATTAACATTCAGACGCCCGATTCGGCGAAAAGTTCCCGAAACCGTTCCCGCTTCAATGATAATCGGCAAGAAAGTTTTCCGCGAACTCACTGTACCGGCCTTCAAAAATCGCTTTCCGCGCCTGACGAACCAGCTCTTCCAGCGTATGAATGTTATGCATGGAAAGCAGCGTCGCCGCCAGAATTTCCTTATTCTGAAGCAGATGACGAATGTAAGCGCGGGAGAAGTGCTGACAGGCATAGCAGCCGCAGCCTTCCACGATCGGACGCGGATCGCGGGCGTACTGTTGGTTCATCATATTCATGCGTCCGTGGAAGGTCATAGCGGCACCGTGACGCGCCAGACGGGTGGGCAGTACGCAATCAAAAAAGTCAATGCCGCGCCAAATGCCGTTGACCAGATCTTCCGGGGAACCGACACCCATGAGATAGCGCGGTTTGTCGGCAGGCAGGATCGGCGTGACGACTTCCATCATCTTGTTCATATCTTCCTTGGACTCACCGACAGAGAGCCCTCCGATGGCGAAGCCGGGCAGGTCAAAAGCGGAAACATAGCGGGCAGATGCTTCACGCAGGTCGGCAAAGATGCCTCCCTGAACGATGCCGAAAAGAGCCTGATCTTCGCGCGTATGAGCCTTAACGCAGCGTTCCAGCCAGCGATGAGTACGCGCCATAGCGCGTTCGTTGTAAGCGTGGTCGAAGGGGTCGGCACATTCATCGAAAGCCATGATAATATCCGCGCCGAGCTTCTCCTGCACGTGTACAGAGTCCTCAGGCGTCAGACGATGCGTTGAGCCGTCAATATAGCTTTTGAAGGTCACGCCGTCCTCATCAATTTTGCGCAGCGGACCGAGGGAGAAAACCTGAAAGCCGCCGGAGTCGGTGAGGATGGGACCGTGCCACTGCATGAACTCATGCAGGCCGCCCATTTCCGCCACCAGATCCGCACCGGGACGCAGAAAAAGGTGATAGGTATTGGCGAGCACAAGACTGCATCCGAGCTCATCCAGCTGTGCCGGGGTGATGGCTTTGACGGTCGCCTGCGTTCCCACCGGGGCAAAAATCGGTGTCGGGATCGGACCGTGAGGCGTATGGAACACACCGGCGCGTGCCTGACCGTCCGCGGCCTGAAGCTCATAATGGAAATTCGGATTTGGCATCAAACCTCCGTTCAGTTGCACAAAATGTCCGTAAATGCCTGATAGTCGGCAGCGTTCTCTTTCGCACCGAAGTAACGACAGGCGGAGAAAGCCATATACTCATTATCTTTGAGAATGGCGGCGTACTGCTCCGCGTCTTCCGCGCGGCCGGTCTCGACATAAGCCTCGATAACCGGAATCCACTCAACGGAATCCTCCGCGCGCAGCTTCAACGCCGCCGCCTCGTCCGCCAGCTTCGCCGCAGTTTCCGCATCGCCCAGCTGCATGGCAAGGTCCATCTTTTCGTAATAGTAGCACCAGCCGTGCTCCTGCTCCTCACCCAGGAAGAAAGGCATCACGACTTCGCGTTCGGGAACGGTGATAATCTGCTCAAGCTTTGAGTAGCTGCCGATTTCGGGAATCTTGGACCATTCGTTGACGGAATAGATCGGGTTTTCTCCGTTCACGACATGCAGGCAGGATTGATTGTTCGGCTTGGTCAACGCCAGCAGCTGTTGATAATCCTTCTCCACGAAGATTTCGCGCACGGTACGGTCGGTCTTCTTGCCCTGTTCAATGTCTCGGACGGTGTTTCGGTTCAGGATTTCCGCGCCGATCGGTGCCCAGCCCTGCTCGTCGGAGAAGTAAATCAGGTTCGCGGGCGCAAAGATCTCATAATCCTCCTCTGCGGAGAAAGCGCCGGCGCTCACGATAGTCGTACCGGCTTTCAGTCCCGGCGCACGCCACATCAGCTGCTGCCAGTAGTCCTTCGTCTCCTGCCAAGTGTTGATATAGTTCGTCTTGTTCTGCCACTGCACGAAAGCAACAATCAACAGTGCGCTGATCATCAGCGCGTTGCGCAGAACACGGTCATTCAGAGCATACAACAGGCCGACCAGGAAGAGGATCGCGCCGATCATGCCCGTCCAGGCAAAACGGTCAAGGCTGGCGCTGAAATTGATGTCCCGCCCGGCGACAATCAGCGGCAGAATGGCAATCGTCCCGCAGATCAAGCCGAACCACAGCCATTGGGCGGATTCGGTTCCTGCGTCGGCGATGGACTCCTCAGTACGCTTGCGGTGCATCAGGAAGAGGAATACGAACCCGATGACGGCGGCGGCAGCGGCAGGGATGAAGGCGTAGACAAAGGATTTCATATCCAGCCCGTTGATCAGATTATAGGCAGGAATGACCCAGACGCCCGCGAAGAGTTTCCAGACGCTCTTGGCAATGCGCACAAGCAGTGTGCCGCTCTCATGAAGCGGGTGCGCAAGGAAGGGCTGAATGAACGAGGCCGTCAAATCCGCGCCGGCGCGTTCGGCGTCAAAGATGAACAAACGCCATGACACGAATCCGGCGACCGGGATCAGGAAGGGCAGATAAAGCAGCACGCATTTACCGAAAGCTTTCAGCACGCCGTCGTGCGACTGTTCGCGGTTGAGCATGTAAATCATACCGAAGCGGAATATTTCCATCCCGACATAGTATTCCATCAGCAACATACTGCAGAAGGAAAACACCATGGCGAGAAAAGTGAGCACCCAGCGCATTCGCTTCACGCCGGGTTCATAGGCGATCACCGTCAGCCAGAGAGAGAAGAGAAAGCAGAACATCGCGGTCTGGTGCGGCACATAGGCAATACCGTCAATTTGCTGAAGAAAACCCGGGAACAGAACCGCCAGCAGCCCGGCAAAGCCCGCCATTTTCGGCGTGCGCGGCCAAACAATCAGCAGCGAGAGAGCGAGAAAAACCGCGCCGAGAATTCGACAGACGAGGTTATAAATCAGATACGCGCTGTTATTCGTCTTGAAAGCGTAAAAGAACCAGCGCAGCAGCACGCCGTCCGCCGGGCGGTCGGAAGCGTAATGCTGTTCGAGCATTGCCTCCCCGCGCACAACTGCGTTATAGTAATTGTTCCAGTCGTCGCGGTAAAGTCCCAGGTCATTGATGCCGGGGATGTAAACCAGACAGCCGACAATGATAATGACGGCAATGATCAAAATTGTATTTTTCGTTCTGTGCATTATTTCTCCCTTCGGCAGGTCTATACCCGCCCGAGATACCACCAGTAAATCGCAATAAAAGACAGACAGACCGCGAAGACGGTCAGGAGCTTGAACAGCGGCGAGATCTTTCCGCGGGTACCGTCGGCTGTCATCAGGATCAGCGGAGCGGCGGCGTCAAGAATGTAACGGTAGCCGATCTGTTCTGCACCGGTGTTGTGATACATCAGCAGCAAGCCGACCGTCACGAGCACGGACAGCCAAGCGCCGACAGAAAACCAGCCCTTCCGCACGGAACGGAAGACATAAATCAGCGGCGGGGTCATCAGAAAAACGGAATACCCGTTCACATAGGGATGGAAGAAGAAGCGTTCACCCGAGAAGTCCAGGCGCGGCAGGCCGAAAAGCATGACATCGGCATTGGTTTTGATGAAATGCGGATGGAACATGCCCCATTCCCGCACGGACTCAAGGATCCAGTCCGCGCCGTTGATGGTTACATAGCCGAAATCCATCCAGTCGTCAAAGCGCAGTTTGTTGTACAGCAGCAGAAGCCCGACGCTGATCACAACCGGGATGCCGGACTTGAGTCCCCAGACGATCATGTCCCTCCACGGAATCGACGGGAAGCGGGAATGCTGCCAAAGCCAAATACCGAGGAACAGGAGATAGACTGTGCAGACATTCGGCCGCGACAGCACCGCACAGCCCAGCAGAATGCCGATTGAAATCGGAGATCCGCCGCGCAGGGCGCAGATGGCCGCCGCCAGGGTGAACAGGGTCACGACAAGCTGACTGATGAACCACATCTGACCGGTCGTAGCAAGCCAGAAGAGATCGCTGCCGAAAATGAAGAGAACCGTCACCCAAATCGAGACAGAGAGACTGCGTTCGGGGTAGCTGCTCCCCTCAGCGGATTCGAGAAACATGGGGCTTGCCGGGTGCGTGAAAGCAGTAATCAACAGGAAGAAGACCAGCGCCGCGTTCAGTGCGCCGAGCACGGCGGAATACACCGACATGTTGATCGCCTCCGCGGAGCCGAGCGCAGCCGCGAACGGCATCAGCAGGAGCGCAGGCATGGGCGGATTGGGTACATACCATTTGCCGTTGTACGCCGTCAGGTCATGAAAGCCGGTCGGTGCGATCAAATCCAAACGCCCGGCAAGAAACGACTCCGCCAGCTCATTCCAATAGGCTTTGGAGGGCGTGTTCACTCTGCCCATCCAAAGCTGGGTCGAGCGGATTACGGCGTAACTCATCAGCGCGAAGAAGAGACAGCCGGCAAAGGTCTTCCAACGGCGCGGGATGTTCAAAGACAGCAATAACTGCCACAGCACAGCGGAGCCTGCCGCAGCAAGCATCATCACGGCAGTTCCCCGCAGATCCACATTCCAGTTGTAAGCATCATAATAGGAGGCAAGCCCCCAATAGACGCCCAAGGCAGTCAAAAAGCAGAGCAGTGCAAAACCGCGCGGTTTCTCCGTTTTGCAAAGCGAAAGCGCGGCGCAATATTGCAGGGAACTCAACAACAGCCACAGGATCAGCGGCAGGGCGCGGGAGACAATCAGCGGGATGAGGCAGCGGCTGTCATCATTCGGAAAACGGGAAAAGAGCAGCAGCCATCCGGAGACAGCAATGCCGAGCGCGGAAGCAAGCCACAAGACGCGGGGCGGGTCATTCCGCCGCCGAAACAGCAGGAACGCCGCCGCGCTGAGCGCGAGCAGCAGGGCAAACAAGCCGATACGGAACGGAGACAATCCAAGAAAAAAAGCATTCTTGGACTCCGAGCGATCCACGAGCGTCCATACAGCGGCGCAAAGCCCCTCAAGGAACGGCAGTGCGAACAGAATTGAATTGACAGTTTTTTTCATTACGGATAATTGTAACTCAAAACGCATACGGTCGGAATATCCG
>CAVESB010000099.1:0-6070 GCA_963618265.1 bacterium | reverse complement strand
CCAATATTGGAATTGGATCACAGCGGCTCTCCGCGGCGATCTTGGTGAATCAATTCGTATGCGTCAGCCGGTTACTGCATTGATCAGCCGGTTTTTTGCCTCAACATTCAAATTAAGTCTTGCCGGACTTTTTTTCTCGCTGATTGTCGGGCTTTCCACAGGCATTATTGCCGCTTTGAAGAAGGATTCCTGGGTTGATTTCCTGATGATGATCCTGTCCTATATCGGCATTTCCATGCCGGTTTTTTGGCTCGGTCTTGTTTTTATTCTCATATTTTCTTTCCGACTCAAATGGTTCCCCTCTGCCGGCGGCGAAGGATTCAAGGCGTTGATATTACCCGGATTGACACTCGGGCTTGCATCCGCAGGCCTTGTCAGCCGTCTTACCCGTTCTTCACTGATTGAAATTATGAATGAAGATTATATCCGTACGGCACGCAGCAAGGGCAATAAAGAAAGCCGCATTCTTTATCATCATGCTTTGAAAAACTCATTGATTCAGGTGATTACCATTGTCGGCCTCCAGTTTGGCTCAATGATGGCCGGCGCCTGTGTTACGGAAACCGTATTCAGCCGTCCGGGACTTGGGCGGATTCTTGTCAACGGCGTTCTCTGGATGGATTACCCTCTTGTTCAGGGGATTGTGTTGTTCCTGGCGTTGATTTATATGACGACGAATCTGATTGTTGATATTTCCTACGCCTTCATTGATCCACGTATCCGCTTCAGCTGAAAGAGGAAGGAGAAACCTATGGATAAAGACCGATTGAAGTTTGGCTTGCGTTTGTTCTTCCGAAATAAAGGCGCTGTGATTGGCTTGATTATCATGACCGCGTGGATCATTATCGCCGTTTGCGCAAAATGGATTGCTCCATATGATCCCTATGAAAAAATCGGGAAAGCGAAGCGGGAACCCGCCGCGGAATATATTTTCGGTACAGACCAGATTGGACGTGATGTGTTTTCCCGTACGCTTTACGGCTCTCGTGTTTCAATGGTACTCGGCTTTATCAGCATTGGCTTGAGTGCTGTTTGCGGGATTGTCCTCGGCTTGATTGCAGGATTTTATAGCGGAACTTTCGTTGATACGTTCATCATGAGGTGTATGGACGCACTGCTGGCCTTTCCGGGGATGCTGCTCGCTATGGTCATTATTGCCGCCTTGGGCACAGGTATTGAGAATGTAATGATCGCGGTCGGTATTTCCAATATTCCGCAATTTGCGCGTTTGACCCGCGCGAGCGTTCTCTCGACACGGCAGCTGGATTATGTTGAGGCTGCCCGCACGATTGGCGCTTCGGATCGGCGCATCATATTCCGCCATATTTTCCCGAATATTGTATCCTCCCTCATTGTTCTTGCAACCATGGAAGTCGGCAACGCGATTCTTGTAGGTGCAGGGCTCAGCTTTTTGGGCATGGGCGCACAGCCTCCAAGCTGCGAATGGGGGCTCGCGACGTCTCAGGGACGCGATCTGCTGAAAAAGGCATGGTGGATCGCGACATTTCCCGGGTTTGCGATTCTGACCGTCGTTATGTCCTCCAATTTGATCGGCGATGGTCTTCGCGTTGCTCTCGACCCGCGTATGAAATATGAGTAGTCCGATGAAAAAATGGATTTACTCCGGAAAAGCGTTCGCCGATGAAACGATGCTGAATGACGTGTGGGTCTGTATTGAAGACGGCATTATCCGGACCGTTGAACAGCATGAATACTCATGGATTCCCGTTGAAGGTGAAGTCATCGCGAAAGAAGCTTCGGGTGTTTTGATTCCCGGCTTGATAGACACACATGTGCATCTGGTTCATGACGGCATTCCCGCGAATGATTGGGAAACTGATGCTGTTCTGTTGCGTCCCGGTGATTTGGCTTTGAAAGCACTGAAAAACGCTCAGAAGCATCTGAAACACGGTGTCTTGACGGTTAGGGACTGTGGCTCTCGTGACTTGGCGGATGTCTGTGTTCGCGATTCAGTCAATAAGGGATTGTTCCAAGGTCCGCGAATTCTTGCCTCCGGGCATCCGATTACGACTACCGCCGGACATATGGATGACAGAAGGGGAATTCGTCCGGGCATTCCTTTTGAATCCATCGGTTATATGGGCATTATTGCCGACAGCGCCGATGAAGCGCGGCAATGTGCCCGTCGCTGTCTTCTTGAGGGATCGGATTTCATAAAGATCAATGTCTCAATTACGGAAAATGTCCGGCCGCTTGGCGGCTTGATGGCTCCCGAAATGCCATTGGACATGCTTAAAGCAATTGTCGATTTGGCGCACATGAATATGCGCCGTGTGACAGGTCACTCCCATGGAGGTGTTGCGGTAGATCATGCCATTGAAGCCGGAATCGACTCCTTGGAGCATGGGCGATTTATCTCCGATGAGCAGTTTGAGAAAATGGCGGATAAAGGAATTTTCCTCACGCCTACATTATCGCCCGATGCACGTCCACCTTATGTCGAAGGAAG
Source organism: bacterium (assembly GCA_963618265.1). Taxonomy (GTDB): domain Bacteria; phylum Chloroflexota; class Anaerolineae; order Anaerolineales; family Anaerolineaceae; genus Flexilinea. The sequence goes on along the minus strand of CAVESB010000099.1, from coordinate 3,600 downwards.
ACGAAAACCTGCTGATGAAGCCTGGATTCAAAAGGCGCAAGCGCGAATGTATGAAGCTGTTCGTTCGGCTGACGCGCACGGTGTGAAGATAACCTCCGGTTCCGATGCGGGTATGGCATATATTCATCATGGGGAAGTCGCCAAGGAGGTTGAGCTGCTTCATCTGGCCGGTCTCTCAACGAAAAAAGCGCTACTCGCGACCACGAAATACGCGGCCATGAACCTTGGCATCGACCATTTGACCGGTTTAATCAAGGCAGGTCTTGCCGCAGATATACTGATGCTGAAAAAGGATCCGCTTGAAGATCTTGCAGTATTAAACAGCTGGGAAGAGTTTACATTTGTTATGAAAGCCGGTGAGTTTATTTCAAAGACGATTTAAATTTTCTTCCCATAGCTAAGCGTTGCAGAGGAGGATGCTGATGCAGACCGGGTTTTTGAACAAGAGAATCTGAAAGGCAAACCCGTTTCAACCAAGATTCGCGAATTTGCCTCTGCAATACAGGGAAATCGGCAGCCATGGATTACAATAGAAGACGGACTCCGCAGTCTTGTTGTTTGCATGGCATGTTACAGAGCCGCTGAAACTAAAAGCCGGTTTCAGTGAGCGAGAACCAATAATTAAAAGGAAAAGGAAAAGGAAAAACAAATGACAATGCGAGTTATTCAAGTCGGTTTGGGTGTCCGCGGTGTTCAGTGGGCAGAAGTGATGAAAAAGCATCCGGATACTGAGATTGTTGCCTATGTGCGTTCCCGTGTTGAGCTTGCCCGCAAGCAGGTCGCAGAATGGGGTGACAGCACTCCCTGCTTCCGCACACTTGAAGAGGCCTTTGAGAACGTAAATGCCGATACTGTTGTTCTCGTGACCCCTCCGGAAGCTCACTTTGAGGAAATCAAGTGCGCCGTTGAGCATCACTGCAACATCATCTGTGAAAAGCCCCTTTCAGAAAACATGAATGAATGTATTGAGATGGTTCGCATGGCTGACAAGGCGGGACTTCTCCTGATGGCGGGTATGAACTTCCGCTATCTCGCCTGCACACAGACTTATCGCAGGTATATTCAGGATAAGGTTTTGGGTGCCGCCGGATTCGGTCACTTCACCTATATCCGCCATCGCGACGGGAACCGTCATGATCTCAACAAATACCCGCTTGTTATGAAACAACCGATGCTGCTTGAACAGTCCGTTCATCATCTTGACTTGATGCGTTACTGCTACGGAAGCGATGTCATCAGCGTCTCCGCTGACACTTGGCGTCCCTCTTGGTCCACTTATGATGATGACTGCTGCGTTTCCGCTCTGCTGCATTTCCGCAATGGTCTGCGTGCGAACTATCTCGGCACTTGGACCTCCGGCTGCAACCGTCTGCAGTATGAATGGCGTACCGATTTCGAAAACGGTACACTGCGCCAGTGCCATCAGTTCGGTGAGATCTTTGAATCCAAGAAGGATCCGACACTTGCGATGAGCGGCACAAATTTCAAATATGATCCGTCCATTGAGCCTTGGACCCCGGTGCAGTTGCCGGAATGTGAAGCTTTCATTGATGACACCTACGGCCTGATCAATGAATTCTCCGCCGCGCTCAATGACCGCGCTCCGCTGATTACCTCCGGCCGCGATCATTTGAAGACTCTCGGACTGACCCTTGCCTGTGTCGAGGCTTCCCTTACCGGCGAACGCGTTGACATGTATGATTTTTACAAACGAAGCGGTGTACCATCACGTCTGATCGATGAGTGCTGATATCGATCTACGTGAATAAAAAAAAGGAGTAAAGTAATGGCTGAAAATAATGATAAATTTGTAGGCATTCAGATCAGCCCGTTCAATGTCATGGACGAGGGAGTAACCCCGATGCTTGACATGTTCGAGAACCGATTTGGTGTCAACACGTTGCTTGTCGGTACTTTGTCCTGGCTCGGATTGAAGGTCGGCCGCAGCATTGGTTGGAAACTTGATGGTTGGCCGGATCATGGCGTTGCTGCTCCGGATTACGAGCTCAAAGGCGGTTCGTATATCAAGGAACATGCTCAATATTATCGCAACACCAAGGTTACTCACTTCCAGACCGAAGACGCCGGCCTCGCCGGTGAAGATGTTCTTGAGAAGCTCATCCCGGAAGTCCGCGCCCGCGGTATGAAAATCTATCCGGAAGTTATGGAACCGCTTTTTAAGTACGCCGGTCACGGCTCTGCTAACAATGTCTGGATTCCGAATATGCCGCAGATGCTCGAGGTGGATCAGTTCGGCCGCGTCGGTCAGGAACCCTGCATTAACAACCCCGGCTATCGCTCCTGGTGGTACTCCATTATCGAAGATTACGCCCGCTCCTATGATATCGACGGCATCATGTGGTGCAACGAACGCCGCAGCCCGATTGATAACGTCTTCGCCGGCAACCCTGCGAACTGTTTCTGCCCGCACTGCCGCCACGAAGCTGCCGAACGGGGTATTGATGTTGAACGCTGCCGCGAAGGTTTCGGTAAGCTGTATGATGTCGTTCAGCGTGCCCGCGCCGGCGAAGAATTCGTCGATGGCGCTCTTATCGAGATTATGCGCTGCTTCTACAATTATCCCGAAATCATGCAGTGGGAAAAGTACTGGGTTGAACGCAACAAGGATCTGGATCGCGAACTCTACGGCGTTGCTAAATGGTGCAAGAACGACTTGGAATTCGGTCTCAATGTCTGGAATCGCAACCACTTCAATCCGCTCCGCAAGGCGCAGTGGCCGTGGGCTGAAATGGCTACCTGGTCTGACTGGGTAAAGCCGATTACCTATCAGCACCAGTCCGGCGGAATCTATCGCAACGAAATGACCAACCTGCACAAGTCTGTTCTCCGCGATGTCACTCCGGAAGAAATGACCCCGATCATGTACAAGTTCCTTGGCTTGAACGAACGCCCATGGGGTGAACTCTTCGAGAACGGTCTTGATCCTGATACTTATGTGTACGGTCAGTGCGCTGATGCCGTCCGCGGTGTTAACGGCAAGGTTCCTGTCTACATGGGTATCGGCGTGGATGCTCCCCGCTCTGCCGCCAATCAGGCCGTTTGCACTCCCGACATCGTCTATCGCTCCGTCCTCGCGACCTATCGCGCAGGCGGTAAGGGTGTCGTCTACTCCCCGGCTTACTCCGGCATGAAGTTCGCCAACCTCGACGGCGGTGCCAAGGCCCTGAAGGAACTGGGTATTTTCGAAAACAATTAAATCATCAACACAGGAAGGCACCTCAAAACAGATTGAGGTGCTTTCTTATTTAGCTCCTCATGGATACGTGGGGAAATGCCGGTTAATTCAAAACAGGCGTAAAATCGCTGTTTATGAGATACCCCCATACCGAAAGTCCTGTATTGGGGCATCTCATCTCATACAGATACGTTTCTGTTGACGGATTAGTTCTTCACAACAAGTGCAATGCTGAGATGAGGCGCGGAAAAAAAACGGGACTGATAAGCACCTGATCAAAACATGAGGTGTACCGGAGAACATACATCCGCAGCTCTATTGTTGCTAAAAGCAACCGGGCACCAACCGGGGTTATTGAAACATTAGGTTATCCATCATCACCGATGCTATACCATTGGCGGGAT
>CAVESB010000098.1:5109-6258 GCA_963618265.1 bacterium | reverse complement strand
GTGTAAAGGAGTTGATTTATGATTGAGAATGAAAGTGTGATTCGTGAGAAAACAATCGTCCGCACGAGCCTGGTTTGTATCGGCGCGAATGTTGTGCTGGCGGCAATTAAAGTTGTGATCGGAGCGATATCTCGTTCTGTCGTTGTGACGCTGGACGCGGTAAATAACATCGCGGACGCTTTATCCTCCATCGTTGCGATTATCGGGACAAAGCTTTCCGGGAAGGCCCCGAATAAGGAGCATCCGCTCGGCTATGGACGCATTGAGTACATCAGCTCCGCGATTGTCTCCGCGCTGGTTCTTTACGCGGGTATTACCGCTTTGATAGAGTCGGTCAAAAAGATCATTCATCCCGAAGTTTCTGATTACAGCACACTGTCACTGGTCATTCTTGCGATCGGTGTTGTCGTCAAGCTGATCATTGGAAATTATGCCAGGGAGCAGGGCAGGAAAGTTTCTTCCACTGCGCTGGAAGCTTCCGGCACGGAAGGGATTTTTGACGCGATTATTTCCGCTTCGGTTCTGGCTTCGGCTCTGATTCTTAAGTTCTTTGGTATTTCGCTGGAGCCATGGGTCGGCGCGGTTATATCTCTGTTCATCATCAAGTCCGGTGCGGAAATGATGGCGGAGACTGCCAATGACATCATCGGGAGCCGCTGGGATGTAGATGCTGCGAATAAAATCAAAGAACTGATCCGCGAATACCCCGCTGTGCGCGGCGCGTATGACCTGACGCTGCACAGTTACGGACCGAACAGAAGTCTCGGCTCCGTGCATATCGAGCTGCCGGACACAATGACCGTGGCTGAATTGGATACGCTGACTCGCCGGATCATGCAGGGCGTGTATGAAAAGACAGGGGTTCTGCTGACCGGCATCAGCGTTTATTCATACAATACACATGATGATGAAGCGGCCGCGCTGAGAGACGCTATTTATGAAAAGGTGAAGGCTCATGACTGGGTGATCGGCACACACGGGTTTTATTTGGATCGCGAGCGGATGACCATACGCTTTGATGCCGTGATTAATTTTGATATTCCCGTTCATGAAGCAATGGACACTTTGGAAAAAGAACTGACGACCCTGTACCCTCAGTACACTTTCTCGATTCAGGCGGATCCCGATCTCTCCTGATACTTACAAATC
>CAVESB010000098.1:0-5099 GCA_963618265.1 bacterium | reverse complement strand
CAATTTCTTCATGCAACGCGGCTGTTTGCTGTTTTGAATGATCCGCTCGGCTGCCGCAGCACTGATGCAGGTATTCGGACGGATGCAGATTGTCTCAAGTTTTTGGATCAAAGCTTGGGCTTCGGGAGTTGTATCCGCGAAAAGCGGGTGCCAATCCGGCAAGCGAATGCCCTCATACAGACAGCGGTAAGCGCAGGACTTCGGCAGCCACGCAGCCATTTGCGGCAGGCTCTCCGCCGAAATTTTCATGCAGGTCGGCATTTTGTCAAAGCGCTCGTGATAGCAGGCGCAGCGGCGGCTGTCTTTATGCAGATATTGGCAGAGCACCGCGGTGTAGAGGATCTCGTCGGTGTCTTCATCTTGCAGCTTGTAAAGGCAGCACAGCGCACAGTTGTCGCAGAGCAGCTCCCATTGCTCTTCACTGAATGATTCCAATACGGCGCGGTCTGTCACTCGTTCTCTCCTGTCAGTAAACGGCGGAACAGATTCGTAAAATGCTCCGGGTTTGTTGAGGTCATTAATTCGATCATGTCTTCGCGGCTGACATCCATGCGTTCAAGATAGCGTTTCGCGAACTTGCGGAAAGTTACGCAGCCCCATTGACCGCCCGCGAATTCCTTGTTGTAACGCAGATGCTTCAGGCAGGTTTCCGTATAAAGATCCTGCGGAACCTGCTCATAATCATATCCGGCGAAGATCCATGGATTACGGACGGCGGCGCGGCCGATCATGACCGCATCGCAGCCGGTCTCTCTCATCATGCGTTCCGCGTCGGAGAGTGTGGCAACATCGCCGTTACCGACCACAGGAATCTTCAGCACCTGTTTGAGCGCGGCAATGGCGGACCAATCCGCGTGCCCGCTGTACTGCTGTGCGCGGGTGCGGGCATGCAATGTGACCATTTGTGCGCCGCAGTCCTGCGCGATTTTTCCGACCTCAAGATAATTGATTGAATTGTCGTCCCAGCCGAGGCGGATTTTCACCGTTACGGGAATATGAACCCGTGCGGTCAGTCCCGAAACAATGGCTTGAATTTTCTCCGGGTGGCGCAGCAGTCCCGCGCCCGCGCCCCGATTCGCGACCTGTCTGGCGGAACAGCCCATGTTTACATCAAAAATATCCGGCCGGCAGCGTTCCTCCAGAATACAGGCGGACTCAATCAGACGGTTCGGGTCGTCATCGAACAGCTGAAACACCAGCGGGCGTTCCGACGCAGTGTAAGCGATCCGCTCCGCTAAGTTCGGCGTCTCGTGAACGACATCAAGTCCGTTAATAAACTCAGTGATACTCAGCGGCGAACCCAGTTCCCGCGTGACACGGCGGAACGGTTCATTCGTATAGCCGTCAAGCGGCGCCATGATCAGCGGACGGTCAACGTTTACGGAACCGATGCTGAAGGGATGAAAAAGCCTGTTCAGGCGTTGCATACCAGCCAAAGCCCGTAAGCGTCGATGTATTTTCCGTCTTTGGAGAACTGATCGCCGCCGGTGAGATCCTGCAGCGGGACAATGTAAGTGCTTTCTCCGTCACTGACTTCGGCGAGGATGCCGAGACCTTTATCAACACCGTTCAGCTCTGTCAGCTTCAGCTTTTGATTTTCCTTCAGCGGACCGTCTCCCTCTTCGTAGGGATAGCATACCTTGACCTTGACGGGGAAGCGCAGAACCTTGTCCAGATACACTTTCCAGCAGTCGAGCGGCGTCATGACTTCCGGGTTGACCGGGTTTTCGAAAGCGTTGACAATCATCTTCCCCTCTCTGCCGAGTCCGCCGAGGAAAAGGCGCGTGATAAGTTCCTGCTTTTTCCATGCCAGTTCGTTCTCGTCCGGGGTCTCATCTGTGGGTGTCAAAACCGTTGTCGGGAGAATGTAAGAAGACCAGCTGACTTCCTGCTCAAAAGCATTATAAAAATACTCATCTTCAAAACTGTCCAGGGATTCGCTCGTAAATTCTATTAAGACTTCATCGAAGGATTCGCTGTCGGTTGGGTCTGCGTCATACAGCAGGCGTATAATCCCTTTCTTTCCCTGAAGCTCGATTTCATTCTCATTGACAAAGCTTTTCGTGACTTCCACGATTTGACCGATTTTGAAATTTTCCATGGACGCGCTCCTGTTCTCTGTGTGCGTAATTCTCATGGAATTATACCCGTTTCATGGCGGTTTTTCGTGCTGTTGTGAAGGGCGGTATGTATTATAATTGAAGCAAGATTAAGGAGCAATCTCATGAATATCAATCGTGTGTTTTTAATTGTATTAGACAGCGTCGGAATGGGTACCGCGCCGGATTCCGCCGCTTTTGGGGATCATAATCCCAACACATTAGGTCATATCGCCGAACGAATCCCCGGCTTCAAACTGCCGGTAATGCAGTCCATTGGTTTGGGCAACATTGACGGCATGGTGGGGTATGAACCCGCAAAGTCTCCGCTGGGCGCGTTTGCCCGCCTGCAGGAGCTTTCTGCGGGGAAAGACACTACCATCGGGCATTGGGAAATCGGCGGTATCATCAGCCCGAATCCATTGCCGACTTACCCGAACGGATTCCCGGAGGAAGTCCTGCAGCCTTTCCGCGAAGCCACAGGTCGCGGTGTTTTGGGCAATTGTGTTGCCTCCGGCACGGAAATCATCAAAGAACTCGGCGAACAGCATATGAAGACCGGCGATCTCATCGTCTATACCTCCGCTGACAGCGTTTTCCAGATCGCCGCGCATGAGAGCATTGTCCCGCCGGAACTGTTGTATGAATACTGCCGTGCCGCACGAAAGATTCTTGTCGGGAAACACGGATGTGCCCGCGTGATCGCCCGCCCATTCATCGGTGAACCGGGTAACTTCAAGCGTACTGCCAACCGCCGCGACTTCTCCCTCGTACCGCCTGAACCGACGATCATGGATCACGTCAAGGATGCGGGTCTGCCGGTTCCCTGTGTCGGGAAGATCGAAGATATCTTCGCCGGTCAGGGTGTTACCTGGGCTGTCCACAATCAGAGCAATCTTGACGGCATGCATCACGTCGATGAATGTATGGATATGTTTGACAAAGGTCTGATCTTCGTCAATCTGGTTGACTTCGATTCCTCTTGGGGACATCGCCGCGATGTTCAGGGATACGCGAACGGGCTGATCGAGTTCGATAATTGGCTTGGCGGCTTCCTGCCGAAGATGAAAGAGGGTGATGTTCTCATGATCACCGCCGATCATGGCTGCGACCCGACCCATGGCGGAACCGATCACACCCGCGAATACGTCCCGCTGCTCATCTGCGGTCCGCAGATCCCTGCCGCTGCTAACTTGGGAACTGTTAAAGGGTTCTGCTGTATTGCTCAGACGATCGCGTCCATGCTGCATGTAGAACCGATGAAAAACGGCGTCGATCTCTTCGCATAAAATCACGCAAGCAAAAAATCCGTCCAATTTCGGACGGATTTTTTTGTTTAAGAATTACACGCTTTATTCGGCGGCCGGTTCGGATTTTGCTTTCTTTTCCGAGCGCAGATTGCGCACGACATACTGTACGAAGCAGCCGAGGGAGATGAGCAGGGAACCGACGGTGATGACAATGCCGAGAAACGGAACCTTGCTGAGAAGAGCGAAGACCAGCGCACCGATGACGGAGTCAAGCCAGGGGTTGCTCAGCGCAGCGTTCTTTGAATACTTCTGCAGCAAAGCAGCCGCCAGGGAAATGCCGGTGAAGGTGCGGGCGAAAATGCAGATTACGGTGAAAACTGCGGTCAGCAGTCCGGCACTGTAAGAGGTGAATGGGCTGCACACGAGCGCGATGATGATCATCGGGAAGAAGAACAGCGCCAGGAAACCAAAGCCGAAAGTGGCTGCCGGTTTATTCAGCATGAGCTGTGCGGGCTTGGCAATATTCTTGGGTCCGCAGATCAGGCAGAGTGCCAGTCCGAGAATGATGGTATTGACCAGGAACTTGAGCGTTTTTACGACAGGAGATTCTACGGGTACGAATTCGGTCGTGATGCTGATGATGCTGTCGGATGACGCTACTTCATCCTCGACCTCGCCCTCGCCCTCAGCCACGGTGAAACTGCCGGCTTCCTGCCGGTTGCTGCTGTAGATGAGAGATGAGATTTTCGCGCTCTCGGGAAGTTCCGGCTCATCGGCAGCGGAAATGGTTAACTTGCCTTCAACGACAAGATCGTCAGCCAACGTAACGCTCCCGGCGTTAATTTCTGCGTTGCCGTGGATGGTACCGCCAAGGATTACATTGGCAGCGATAATGAACATTCCGTCGGCTTCACCGCTGAAATTGAAGTTCTGTCCCACGGCATAGACACCGCCGACGGTGACATTCGTGAAGTTGAGGTTCTGCCCGACGACGGTGATGTTGCCGCCGATCTTGGTGTCAGTTACAGTCAGTGTTTGTTCAGCTGTGCGCAGACTGCCGGCAATTTCTGAATCGGTGATGTTGAGATCACGTCCTGCCAGGAAAGCACTGCCGCCGATTTTCAGGGAAGTCAACTCAACCGTATAACCGACTTTGTAAAGGTCGCGCTCAATGTCGCTCAATTCTTCTTCGTCGCTGTCGGAGAAGAAGTTGCCAGCTGTATCGGCATTCGCGAAGGCGCTGAAATTAAGGCTCAGAACAAGAACGAGCGTAAGTAAGATGGTATGCAAAAAAAAGCGCTTCATTAATAGAATCCTTTCATGATGTCGGAACTTGTTTCCGGCATTTCTTTACTAATTATACGTGTAATTTGACTGAATCGTTGCTTTAATACACGAAATCATGGAAAGGCTGTTTGAATATGAAAACAGGCGCCGTATTTGCGGCACCTGTTCCTTTTACAGAGACGAAGCAGATCAGAGAATCTGCTGCGCTTCGATATAGAAACGCTTTTCGTGCGCTTCACCCATGGAGAAAGTCTTGCGCGGCAGTGCGCCGTCGCGAATGATGCCCTGGAAGAAGCCGTTCTTCTGTACCGGCGGGAGATAAATCCCGGCGGCGTTTTCGGCGTTGGCTACATTGACAAGATCGGCAGCACCGTGGATATAGTCGATCTCCTCGAACTTGCCGTCAGCCTTCCATTTGTCAAGAATCTGCTGAACGGAGCCGACGCAAAGCACGGACGGGGCT
>CAVESB010000097.1:0-6344 GCA_963618265.1 bacterium | reverse complement strand
CAATGGTATAAATCAAATCTCCATCGCCACCCTTCTCGCAAGAAGCATAGTAGTTGTCGGTCTCACTGAGAACGCCGGTGGTTTTCAGCGGGATATTGACGAACTGGTTCTTGAACTCCACGAATTCATTCCATTCCTCAACAAAGAAATGAACTGTCACCTTGCCAAACTCGATATGGTAGGTAACTTCCTCATCCGGCTCGAAAGCCTTCCAGACGCTGAGGTCTTCAACATTCGCAATCACTTCGGTTTTGATTTCAGGCTGTGCCATGTGTTAATCCTCCCTTAGCTTTTATAAATTGCGCAAGTGTCGGCATCCCAGAGGAACGGGAAAACATCGCACCACAGACGGTTACGGTCGATGATGATAATGCCGACAACAATCAAAAGGACAATGACAGCAATCACAGCAATGATAATCATCGTTTTCTTGCCGGGGCCCTTTTTCTTTCCGCCTTCAGCCGCGAAACCGTTCGCATTGGGATCCTGCATGGGTTGCTGCTCATACGGATTTTGTCCGTACATCTGCTGCTGAGCATACGGATCTTGTCCGTAAGGCATCTGCTGACCGTAGGGGTTCTGCTGCATATAAGGATTTTGCTGCATCGGCTGCTGTCCGTACGGATTCTGACCGTACATTTGCTGCTGACCGTATGGCATCTGCTGTCCATAAGGATTTTGCTGCATCGGCTGCTGACCGTATGGATTGCCGTACATCTGCTGCTGAGCATACGGATCCATCTGCTGTCCGTAGGGGTTTTGCTGATTCATCTGCGGGGCATAAGAATCCTGAGCATTGAATTGCTGCGATTGGTTCATCTGCTGGGAATAAGCATCCTGAGCACCATACTGCGGCTGCTGATTATCCGGCTGCTGAGCATTGACATCCTGCGCGTCGTATTGCGTCTGCTGGTTCATCTGCTGAGCATAGGGATCTTGTGTGTTGAACTGTGCCTGCTGATTCATCTGCTGAGAATAGGGATCCTGTGTGTTGAACTGTGCCTGCTGATTCATCTGCTGAGCATAGGGATCCTGCATGTTGAACTGTGCCTGCTGGTTCATCTGCTGAGAATAGGGATCCTGCGTGTTGAACTGCGTCTGCTGGTTCATCTGCTGAGCATAGGGATCCTGCGTGTTGAACTGCGTCTGCTGATTCATCTGCTGAGCATAGGGATCCTGCGTGTTGAACTGCGCCTGCTGATTCATCTGCTGAGAATAGGGATCCTGCGTGTTGAACTGTGCCTGTTGATTCATCTGCTGAGCATAGGGATCCTGCACCGCATTCTGTGCGTCAACGGCGGGAATGGAATTTTGAGGCATGGCGTTCATCATGCCGCTCTGCGGAGTGCCGTAATTCGGCTGCATCGGCTGTTGCCAACCCTGCTGCATGGGCATTCCCATATTGTTCATCGGCATCCCGTTCATCGGCATTCCCATGCCATTGTTCATCATCGGATTCCAAGCGTATCCCTGCTGCTGAGATGCAGGGGGCATCGGCGGCTGTCCGTAAGGATTATAGGCCTGATTGAATCCGTAGCTTTCAGCGGAATTCTGATTTTGAGCAACGTTGTCATTGCCGGTCGCTGCGCCGTCATTTTGGAAATTTTGGTTATCGTTATTCATGAGATTTCCTTGATTTTTTTCAAAACTAAATGATTCCGGCGCATTACCTGCCGGCACATCTGCGAGATTGTTCGAACTGCCCTGCGCGTTCTTCAGACCGAGTTCGGTCGCGCGCTGAAACACCAACATCACTTCACCGCCCAACGTGATCACATCGTTTTCAAAAAGCTGTACCGGAGCGGTAATCTGATAATTATTTACAACGGTACCGTTCGTCGAGTTGTTGTCAACAAGAACGACAGAACCGTTTGCCTGCATATAGAGAAAAGCCTGCACCCTGGAAATCGAACTCTCGGCGAGAACAATATCACAACCGGAGTCACGCCCGATCTTCGTTTCCTGCTTTACAATCGGAATGATTTTCCCTTTCAGTGAGCCCGAATAGATGCACAGCTGATATTGAATATTCATGGTATATTTTACCTCATCCGCGCGTCTTACTGATATTCATTATATCATGCGGATAAAATTCGTCAAACACCGCGCGGACGTGGCATACCCCGCGTGTTTGTTTGTTGATAGCTACATACACATATCAATACGAAGTAAAGTATAACATATTATCAAAACCGCGTGAAAAATCTTAATACAGAACAAATTTTCACACATTCAGCCTGAAACCGCGCTTATCGTCTATAATTATCCAAGGAGAGAACGAATGAAAGATAAGCAGAGAGAAGAAAGCCTTGGAGAAGTCGTTTATTCCCGCATCATCCCGTCTAAGGATGCGGAATATGCGCCTGTGCCGACATGGTTCAGCGAAGGAACGATCCGCGCTTTGCACAAGGCGAACATCAACCTGCTTTACCGCCATCAACGCGAGGCGTTGGAATCTTTCACAAACGGAGAGAACATTGTTATTTCCACTGGCACTTCCAGCGGGAAAAGTCTCGTGTATCAAATTCCGATCCTCGAAATGCTCTCCTCCGATGAGGAAGGCGCCGCGGTATTGATCTTCCCTACAAAAGCACTGACACAGGATCAATACAAAAGCCTGATCCGACTGGCGCCGGACTTTGCTGACCGTATTTTCATTTATGACGGCGACACACCGCGATCCGTCCGTTCGGCAATTAAAACGAAGGCGCGCGTCATCTTCACCAATCCCGATATGATTCACGCCGGGCTCTTGCCTTATCACCCCTCCTGGCTTGACTTCTTCAGCCACCTGCGTATGATTGTCCTTGATGAGGCGCATATTTATAAAGGTGTATTCGGTGCTCATGTGGCAAATGTGCTGCGCCGGATAAAGCGTGTCACGGCGCATTACCGCGTGGATCCGCGCTGGATTCTCTGCAGCGCAACACTCGCGAACGCAAAGGCGTTGGCGGAAAAACTCACCGCAGAAGCGTTCACAGCGATTACAACGGATAGCTCCGGCGGCGGGAAGAAGACGATCGAGTTCATCAACCCACCCATTGTCAACCCGGAATTCGGGCTTCGTGCGGGAGCTATCGTCACAGCGGCAAAAAACGCGCGTCGGCTGCTGGATGAGATGCGGCAGGTTCTTATCTTTTGTCAATCGCGGCAGTCTGTCGAATCCGCCGTTCGCAGATTGCGCGATTACGGCGTTGACGCTGCCGGATACCGCTCGGGTTACCTGGCACGCGAGCGCCGAACCATTGAATCCGGGATGAAATCCGGCGAAACCCGCTGCGTCGCCGCGACGAACGCACTGGAGCTCGGCATGGACATCGGCGGCATTGACGCGGTTATCTCCGTTGGTTACCCCGGCGCCATCTCCGCCCTCCTGCAACGCCAGGGACGCGCCGGAAGACGTGGCTCTCCATCCAAATTCCTGCTGATCGGCTCACAAACCCCAACGGATCAATACATCATGAATCATCCCGATTTTCTTTATGAGAAGAAAATCGAGCCTGTACTCATTGACCCGGATAATCTGCTGATCCTGCTTCAGCATCTGCAATGCACTTTATATGAGCTTCCCTTCCCCGCGGGAGAGACGTTCGGAGGCTTGGATGCAGAGGAAACGTTGGATCTGTTGAATTATCTCGTCGGTGAGGGCGCGGCACGTTTCAGCGGAAACACATATTACTGGATCTCAAGCGACAGCCCGCAGGCATCTGTATCCCTGCGCAACGCCGGCATGGCGCGTATTGCCATTGTCTGCCCGAACGAAATATCAGGAAAAAACGAGATGATCGGCGAAGTGGATCGCTCTTCCGCGTTTTGGATGGTTCACGAAGGTGCGGTCTACTTCCACAACGGCATCTCCTACCACATCAGGAAACTGGATCTCGAGCTGAACACCGCGTATGCCGTACAGGCGGAACTGCCTTACACCACGGAAGCGCAGAAAGAAAGCCATATCATCACGGAGCACATTCTGACCACAGAGAGCCGTCCGAACGCGGACATTCACACCGCTGAAGTCACTGTGACCGCCAAAGTTGTCAGTTTCAAGCGCATCACCAACGACAATCGCCGCGTACTGGATGTCACGCCGCTGGATCTGCCGGAAGAGACCCTGCAGACGACTGCCTTTGTCATCGTACTCAAAGAACAACTGCGTGAGGAGCTGCGCGGCATACATCTGTGGACTGCTGACAGGAATGACTACGGACGCGACTGGTCGTTCATCCGGGAGCAGATTCTGGCTCGTGACGGATATACCTGCCAAATCTGTCATAAAGCCATGACGGATTCAACGCTCCATGTACACCATATCAAGCCGTTCCGTACCTTCATGAACAAGCGCGAGGCAAACGACCCCGCAAACCTGATCACGCTCTGCCCGGACTGCCATGAGACCGTGGAAGCAGCTGTTCACATGCGCGGCGGGCTGGTCGGATATGCAACCGCGTTTCATCAGATAGCGGCACTGTTCTGCGAATGTGATCCCGGAGACCTGGAGATCATCACCGAATCGGATTGCAAAGATTTCGACGGGCGTCCGACAATTTTCATTCACGAGATCACGCCCGGCGGCTTCGGTCTTGCTCAGGGCATAGCGGAACGATTTAACGAGATCAATGACGCGGTGATCGACCTCATCACAAAGTGTAATTGCCGTGACGGCTGTCCGGGTTGCGTCGGAGCAGCCGGAGAAAGCGGCATGGGAGGCAAAGCGGAAGCGTTAGCGATCGCTGAACGTGTCGGGGAGGCAAACCGTGAGTGACATCATGTCGCGCTTGAAAAAACTGGGAGTCACGAAAGGCTTCCCTGAAGATTATCAGTCGCCGAAGCCGAAAGGATCGCATGGAGACTCCATTGAGATTCTCAAACGATCTTTCCCGAACGGCATCGTGGTCGAGAATGATTACGGTTCCTGCTTCATCAACCGCCGCGTGCAGCCGCTCACGGAATCTCATGGACGGGTCATCATGACGGACAGCTTACGTAAGTCGCCGCTGTTCGACTCAATGCTGGGGATGCCTGTCCTGCGCAAGGAAGATACCCTCGCCTTCGACACTGAAACAAGCGGACTTTCCACCGGCAGCGCAGCCTTCATCTTTATGTTGGGACTGGGCTATTTTGAGGGGGACAATTACATTGTTGACCAGTTGATCCTGCCGGATCTCGACTGCGAAAAAGCGTTTCTGCGACAGACAGAGCTGATTTTCAGCCGTTTCCAGATCCTCCTCTCGTACAATGGGAAAAGCTTTGATATCCCCATGCTTCAATCGCGGCTGCGCTTCCATATGATGCCGGATTTCACCGGTGAGATCAAGCACATTGACCTGCTCCATCTCTCCCGCCGCTACTGGAAGCCTCGCCTGGGCAGTGTAAGGCTCGCCGATGTCGAGCAATACATTCTCAAGCTGCAACGGAGCGATGAGGAAGTCCCGGGATATATGGCGCCGGAATTGTATCGTAACTGTCTGCGAACCCGGGATGCGTCTCACCTCACCGGTGTCGCTTACCATAATCAGATTGATGTCGTCAGCCTTTCCGCGTATCTGCTCTTCCTGAACGACCTCTGCGCCCGTTCCGAGAATGATTTGAGCCTGTGGGAGCAGGAAGGTGCTTCCGAAAGCGCTGTTTTGAAGAACAATATCGCCGTCCTTCAGCCTCAGGCGATCGCTTCACTGCCGAGCTGCACTCCGAAAGAAAAAAAGGCGCTGGCAGCAAAGCTGACGAAAACCGATCCCGAAACCGCTGCCCTGATTTTTGCGGAGTCAGCGGAGCGGGGGGATCTCGAATCCGCACAAAAGGCGGTTAAGCTTTACCAAAAACTGAAGAACGCCGAACGGTTTGAGCACTTCCGCGAGCTGAGCATCCGCCTTATCGAAACGGACGAAACCATGGGTCCGTGGAAGAAAGCGGAAGCCCTTGACAAACTGCGGAAGCTGAAACCGATTACGTTATGCAAAGATACACCGTCCGATTTTTAAAAAGTCAACGGTTTCAGCGAAATATATTTCTTTCGTCGAAACCGCAGCATTGCTGAAACAAAACTACCCCCACGTGCCGTTATCTGTAATGAATTTGAACCTGCAAAAGGTGCAGGGTGGTGTTCTCCGCACCGGCGCTGCCTTGGCTTGGGCCTATCGCATTACCGATGATTCAAGTCGAACTCCGTATTGTGAGTGTTGGCTCAAACGCATGACACAGCATCGCGAACACGCGAGGGTATATTTATTTTATATGATTTTTTCATTTTACGGTATGAAATCCGCCAATTTCCAAACAGCAGATTTCATGGGGTTAATAGACAAAGTAAATGCAACGTCAATGAACAAAACAATGCTGTATGCTGT
>CAVESB010000096.1:0-6458 GCA_963618265.1 bacterium | reverse complement strand
GCGCGCAACCTGCCGCTGGGACTTCGGAAACGGCTTCAGGTCGCCCGCGCACTTGCATCCGATCCATCGATTCTTCTGCTGGATGAACCCACAGGCGGTATGAACCCCACGGAGAAAGAAAAGATGATTGATTTGATCAAGTACCTGAAACAAACCGGGCTGACCATTATGCTGGTGGAACATGACATGGGTGTCATTATGGGAGTTTCCGACCGTATCGTCGTACTGGATCACGGTATCAAGATCGCGGAAGGGACACCGGATCATATTCAGAATCATGATGCTGTGATTGAAGCTTATCTTGGAAAGGGATACAAAAATGGCACTGCTGAAAGTTGAGAACCTTGTAACGAAATATAAGGAGGTTGTGGCTGTTGACGATATCTCTTTTGAAGTGAATCAGGGTGAGATCGTTGCGTTGATCGGCTCGAACGGTGCAGGGAAATCCACGACATTGATGACCGTCTCCGGTTGGCTGAAAGCCGCCTCCGGAAAGATCATCTTTGACGGCGAAGAGATTCAGAACCGCCCGATGCATGAAATTGTAGAACGGGGCATCAGCCAATGTCCGGAAGGACGCCGCATTTTCGGCGATATGACTGTTGAAGAAAACCTGCTGATGGGTTACTATTCCAGCCGCGCGAAAAAGAAAGAGGCGGATGCCATGGAACGGATCTTCTCACTGTTCCCGATTCTGAAGGAAAGACGCAAGCAGATCGGCAATACCCTCAGCGGCGGTCAGCAGCAGATGCTGGCTATCGGTCGTGCGCTGATGGGAACCCCGAAGCTGATCATGCTGGACGAACCTTCGCTGGGTTTGGCTCCGATCATCGTAGAGCAGGTGTTTGAGATTCTGGAGGAAATCCACAAAAACGGGACAACTATTTTGCTGGTGGAGCAAAACGCCCGCGCTGCGCTGAGCATTGCGGATCACGCTTATGTGCTGGAAGTCGGGAAAATATCCTTCTCCGGCACCGGAAAGCAGCTCCTCAATGACCCGGCTGTGATGACAGCCTATCTCGGAGCGAAGTAACATTATCGTTCGATAGTTTGATGAGGGCGGCTCAAAGTGTTTTGAGCCGCCCTTTTTGGTTTTCCGATAAAAAAACACCTTTTCAGAAAGACAGGCTCCGTCTTCAATGTCTCATCCGCAGTGCAGTGCCGAACTCCTCTTGCAACAGGGCGGTCTGTTTTCATAAAAACAGAGGGCGGAGAGTAAAGTAGAGTATAATTTTCTCCGTTGCGTGCCGATGACGGCACAACCCTTATGGAGGCAGAATGAAAAAGCCCTATATTAATCTTTTGCTCATTGTTTTGATTTTTGCCGCGGCGGTTTACATTGATATGCCGCACGAAATCAATATTTTCGGCCTGCATCGCGGACCGAGCCTCAGCCTCGGACTGGATCTCCAGGGCGGTATGCAGGTTCTGCTGGAAGCGGATGTTGATGAAAATACCACAGTCACCGCTGAACAGCTCGAAGTCGCGCGGCAGATCCTCGAGAACCGTTCCAATGGACTGGGCGTCAGTGAAGTCGTCTTCCAGGTTGCGGGTGATAAGCGCATTGTCGCGGAGTTCCCGGGTATGACCGATACGGATGAAGTTCTCGACACGCTGAAAGAAACGGGTATGCTCGAATTCGTTGACACCGGCAGCACTTATTTTGAACGCGGCGCGAAAATCAAGACAGACGCGCGTCCGGTTGCTGAAGACGATACAACTGTCTACACCGATGACACAGTCTATCACACCATTCTGACCGGCGCGGATCTGAAGAACGCCGCTGTTCAGGTATATGAGAACAGCAACATTCCGGTCGTCGCATTTCAAATGAGCGAAGCAGGCGGGCAGATCTTCTCTGAATTTACCCGTGAGAACGTCGGCAAATACCTGACGCTGGTTCTCGACGGCGAAGTCATCTCCAGCCCCCGCATCAATTCGCAGATTCCCGGCGGCGAAGGCGTTATCGAAGGCAATTTCGACTATGAAAGCGCGAACGCGCTCGCCATTCAGCTGAAATACGGCTCCCTGCCGGTTCCCCTCAAGATTGTCCAGTATCAGAAGATCGGCGCCACGCTCGGTGAAGACTCTTTGCAGAAATCACTGGTTGCGGGTCTGATCGGCTTAGGTCTTGCTGCGCTTTTTATGCTGCTCTACTACCGTGTTCCGGGTATCGCCGCGGTTTTTGCCATTATCTTCTACGGCGCGGTCACTTTCGCGGTATATAAGATGATTCCCGTCACGCTTTCCCTTTCCGGCATTGCGGGTCTGTTACTGACGACAGGCAGCGCCTTCGACTCGAATGTGCTGATGTTTGAGCGGCTGAAGGAAGAGCTGCGCAACGGCAAGACCATCAAGCAGGCTGTCAGTCTTGCTTGGCCGCGCGCCTGGTCCTCCATTCGCGACTCCAACGTCGCCACGCTGATCACCTCCGCGATCCTCTTCTATTTCGGCTCCTCTTTCGGCGCCACCATCGTCAAGGGTTTCGCCGTCACACTGGCACTGGGCGTTGTGATCTCTCTGCTCACCACCTACCTCGTCACCCGCACCTTGCTTTACTTCTTCACGAAGAACATGAAGCAGGAAGACCACGAAAAATATCTCTCAGCATAAGCGGGAAAGGAGCAAGACAATGAAATTCAATATTCTTTCGAAGCGTTACTGGTTCTTCGCGTTCTCACTGCTGCTGATCATCCCGGGGCTGATCGTCCTTGCCGTCAAAGGTATGCCTTTGAGCATTGATTTCACCGGCGGCACCATGCTGCAGCTCTCCTTCGCCGAGGGCACCCGTCCGGAACGTGAGGAGCTGCAGGCTGTTTCCGAGGAACTCGGACTCAGCGGCTGCACCGTGCAGACTTCCGGCGACAATATGGCCATCGTCCGCTCGGAATTCCTTTCCGATGAGACTATCACCGACTACATCAATGCCGTGGCGGAAAAGTACAGCCAGGATCCCGAAGCCCTGCAATACAGCATCGAATCCGTTGGCCCGGCCATCGGCGGTGAGGTTGCCAAGCGTGCCTTCTGGGCTGTCGCAGCTGCCGGTTTGGGCGTTGTCCTTTACATCTGGTTCGCCTTCCGCTCAATTCCGAACGCTTTCCGCTACGGTATCTGCGCCATCATCGCGATGATCCATGACTCCCTGATCGTCATCAGCCTCTCCACCTTCGGTCAGTTCTGGGGCTGGCAGTTCAGCTCCCTGACGCTGACGGCACTGCTGACCGTCATCGGCTTCTCCGTGCAGGATAAGATCGTGGTCTTCGACCGTATCCGTGAAAACAGCCGTATTCTGACCCATGTGGATTACGAAACCCTCGTCAACCACTCCATCGTTCAGACGCTGGAACGCTCCATCAATACCCAGCTGATGACCTCCGAATTCATGCTCCTCTCCATGGCACTGCTCGGCGGTTCCTCACTGCGTGACTTCTCGGTCATCCTGCTCGTCGGTCTGCTGATGGGCACTTACTCTTCCATCTTCATCGCCGCTCCGCTGCTGGTGGTCTGGGAAAAGCAGGAATGGAAGACTTGGTTCAGGAAAACAGCCTGAGCCTTTCAATCAACTTAAAGAAAACGGAGAGCCGTCCAGTTCTCCGTTTTCTTGTTTTTACGACGCTTTTATATCGGTTCGTCTCGTTCACTGCACGAAGGGCAGCATTGAACAAATTCTTTAATGTGTCTGAAGCTTAAATCATCTGTTCCGGGTGAAAGACTTCATCGAACCTTTCTTCCGTGAGGAATCCGAGCTTAACGCAGGCTTCTCTTAAAGAAATGTTCTCGGTATATGCGTACTTCGCGGTCTTCGCGGCGTTCTCATACCCGATGTAGGGGTTGAGCGCGGTGACCAGCATCAGGGAGTTATGCAGATTCGACGCCATCTTCTCACGGTTCGCCGTCAACCCGCTCAGACAGTTTTTGTTGAAGGAGAGCATGACATCGCTCAGCAGGCGAACCGACTGAAGGAAATTGTAAATCAGGACAGGCATAAAGACATTCAGCTCGAAATTTCCCTGCGAGGCTGCCATGCTCACCGCGGTATCGTTGGCAATGACCTGCACGGCGGTCATGGTGACCGCCTCACATTGCGTCGGGTTGACCTTCCCCGGCATGATGGAAGAACCCGGTTCATTCGCGGGGATAGTAATCTCTCCGAGACCGAGACGCGGACCGGAGGCCAGCCAGCGGACATCGTTGGCGATCTTCATCAAGTCCGCCGCCAGCGCTTTCAAAGCGCCGTGCGCGAAGACAAGCTCACTTTTGGAGGTCAGGGCGTGGAATTTGTTCGCGGCGAAAGTGAACGGAGAGCCGGTGTATTCGCTGACCGCTTTCGCGGCTTCGGCGTCAAAGCCCGCCGGGGCGTTCAAGCCCGTGCCGACTGCGGTGCCCCCCAGCGCGAGTTCGGAAAGCCCGGGCAACGTGCGGCGAATCTGCGCGAGATTGACCTCAACGCTGTTCCGCCAACCGCTGATCTCCTGCGAGAAAGCGATCGGTGTGGCGTCCTGCAGATGGGTTCGCCCGGATTTGACAACGCCTTCATTCTCCCGCTCCAGCCGTTTGAACGTCTCGATCAGGTCTTCCATGGCGGGAATCAGGCGGCGGTTGATTTCAACCACAGCGGCGATGTGCATTGCGGTTGGGAAGGTGTCATTGGAACTCTGTGAACGGTTGACATCGTCGTTGGGATGCAGGAGCTTTTTCCCGGCGATTTCATTGCCGCGGTTGGCGATCACTTCGTTCATGTTCATGTTCGACTGCGTACCGCTGCCGGTCTGCCAGACGACAAGCGGAAAGTTTCCGTCAAGCTTTCCTGCGATCACCTCATCCGCGGCAGCCGCGATGGCATCGAACTTCTCCCGCTCCAGTTTGCCGAGACGGAAGTTCGCCAAAGCAGCAGATTTTTTAAGATAAGCGAACGCCGTGATAATTTCAGCCGGCATTTTTTCCGTACCGATCTTGAAATTCAGGTAACTGCGCTGCGTCTGCGCACCCCAATATTTATCCGCCGGAACCTTCATCTCCCCCATTGAGTCATGTTCGATTCTGTATTCCATGTCGCGCCCCCTTATTTGATATCTCGACATATCATTATACTGCCGCTTAGTGCTCCTGTGGATAAATGACGAAATACACCCGGCGCACGACATCCCCGCTGTAATCCGGATCGGCGGCATAGTTCAGACCCCAGATGCCGTCGAAAGACTCCCACGACCAAGAGACTTCGGTTCCGTAATAGGGATCATTCAGCGTGACGGTATCCGTCTCTTCGTCATAGGATGTCAGCACCGCGGCATGGTTCATCGTCGTCGGGATCCAGTTCGTTTTCACCAGCACGCCGACAGGTCCGTAATCACGCAGCGCATCAAGCAGCTCCTCACGGCTCGCGTTCAGTCTCATCCGGTGAATATAGCCGAGTTCCGCCAGCTCATCCGCGGCGGAAGCGGAGGACATGCCCCGTCCGGCGACGTAGAGCTCCTGCTCGGCGTTGCGGTCAATACACTCCTGCGCAGACAGGATCGGCGTCCCGACGGCAGTATGCCAGAATGAGGTCATCATTTCGATACAGACCGGTACGCAGCCGACACCCGTCGGCGCACCGTTCAGGGTCAACCCGTCTTGCGAAAGCGGCTCCACAGTATACGCGATGTGAAGCGGTGTCTCGGTCGGCACGAATGTCGGCGTATTCATCGGTATCGGCATTGGCGTCGGCGTTCCGGGTGTCTGCGTATCGGAAAGAACCGGCGTCAGCGTCGGCCCCATCACGACCTGCGGATCCGGCAGACGGGCAGCTGTTGAGCAGGCAGCACAGAGCAGCAGGAATAAAAACAAGCCGGAGAGATTCCGGCTGTATTTGCTGAATTGAGCGCAGAAAACCCGTCCCGGCATCAGTCAAGAGCGTATTTGCTGATGGCGCGTCCGATAGCGAGAATGTCATTCGCGCCCTTGAACTCGAAGACAACCTTTGTGCCGTTCGCCATTACCAGCATTAACTCGGAATCCGGGAGCAATTCCGCGAAGCCCGCTGTCTGCACCGCGAAGAACTGAATCCGCGTGTAAGGGAAGGTGCAGAAGTCCTTCTTCGCGCCCGTGATTCCGGAGACATCAACGGTCATCACACGTTTATTTGTGAAAATAACCTGATCACGAACCGTGGCGTAAACACCGATGAGGGTTTCCCCGTCCGTGAGCAATTTCAGCGCGTCTTTATGGACGTTCCCGCTGTCGATCTGATGCAGTTTGAATAAGCTGTCCTGAGCAAAATTAATCATAGCCATAGCCCTTTCTTGCTTCATTATACATCATTACACTGCCGGAAAAAACATCGGGCCGCGCGTAAGATGCTGACGATGTAGGTTTACCGATGATTCGTTACAAAAATTTGTAACGAATCATCGGTAAACCTACACATGGGAAGTTGTGCGCATCCCGGCTCTTACGGAAAAGGACATTTTGAAAAGATG
>CAVESB010000095.1:0-6499 GCA_963618265.1 bacterium | reverse complement strand
TCTTTGTTCCGCTTCCAAGCAGAATGGCGAGCAGCTCCTGATCGGAAAGAGCCTCCGGACCGAGCTTGAGAAGGCGTTCCCGGGGTTTGTTCTCATCTGTTAAATCCGAAATTTTCATGTGATCCATGAGACAAGTATAACCGAATAACAGCGTACGCTGAATATCCTGATAAACAGATGAAAGAAGTAATACCGAATCTGCACAATTAATCACGTAAAGTGTGATGATTGTGATAAAATAAACATGAAACATGGAGAGAATCCGGTAGGCGGCAGAACGTCTATGTGGTTTAAAGCCGGTTTCTGAAAGCAAAAGACTTGGGAATGTGCATTGTTCCCGGTTGAAATTAAGGAGTTTTTCATGATCGTTACTACAAAAGAACTGTTCAAAGCCGCTTACGGCAAATATGCTATCGGCGCTTACAACATCAACAATGCCGAACAGATCTGCGGTCTGTTCCGCGGTTGCGTTGACAGCAAGGCTCCGTTCATCATTCAGATTTCCAAGGGTGCTCGCAAATACACAAGCACCATCATGCTCGAAGGTCTCATTCGCAGTGCTGATCAGATGTGGCCGGAAGCGATTTTCGCTGTCCATCTTGATCACGGTGATGAAGAAACTTGCTATGACTGCATCAACAGCGGCTTCTATTCTTCTGTAATGATCGATGCTTCTGCTGAATCTTTCGAGAACAACATCGCCATCACCAAGCGTGTCGTTGAAGCTGCCCATGCGAAGGGTATCGTTGTTGAAGCTGAACTCGGTCAGCTCGGCGGCGTTGAGGAACATGTACAGGTTTCCGAAGCCAACGCGAAACTGACTGACCCGGATTCCGTGAAAGAATTCGTTGAACGCACCGGTGTTGATTCCCTTGCCGTTGCGATTGGTACCTCTCATGGTGCTTTCAAGTTCTCCGGCAGCCAGAGCCTGCATTTTGATGTCTTGGCTGAGATTCAGAGCAAAGTCCCGGGCTTCCCGCTTGTTATGCACGGTTCTTCTTCAGTCCCGCAGGACGAAGTTGCCCGCATCAATGCTGCCGGCGGCAACCTTGCCGGTGCCCGCGGTGTTGACGACAACCAGTTCAAGAAGGCTGCTTCCCTCGGCGTTACCAAGATCAATATCGACACCGATGGCCGTCTGGTTTGGACTCGTGTCCATCGAGAATATTTCCGCGATCATCCGGAAGTCTTCGATTTCCGCCCGATCGGCAAAGAATTTATGGCTGAATACGCCAAATTCATCGCTGCGAAGAACGAAAAGCTCGGCAGCGCCGGACAGCTCGACGAAGTCCGCAAGCTCATTGGCTAAATCAAAGCAAATCAAACCCGTGCGGTTCCGCACGGGTTTGTTGTTTAAGTTTAAACAGAGATAAAAAACAGGAGGTCACTGCGACCTCCTGTTTTGTCAGGCAGATTAGGCGATACCGACTTCGTTGTTGAAGGCAACAATCAGTTTGTCGATCTCGGAAATCTGAGATTGGTAACCGGTCCAGTAATCCGGATCGTACCACTGAGCATTCAGTTCGGTAGAGGTGCGACCCTGCTGTTCAACCCAAGTGTAATACTTCAGGTTGTGAATGCGCTTGCGATCCTGCATGGTCAGTTCCAGCATATTCGCGATGTTCTCGCCCATCAGGTAGCGACCGAAGCTATAGGAAGCTTCATCGCGGCCGAAAGCACCGAACTCTTCGCGGTATTCCTGAATACGGGTGCCGTAAAGCTCCATGGAGTCGGTAAAGACGGTCAGAACAACATCGTCCGAGGTCAGTTCGTTGTATTTTGCGAACTTGATGGCTGAGAGCATGTTGGCGATACCGGAGAGACCCAGGAGGCTCAGTGCGTCAATCGTAGCCTGCGGTACACCCTTGTCGGCGAGGTACTTCTTACCTTCCGGTTCGTTGAACAGGCGGCAGATATTGACGACGGATTCGTCATCAATGGATGTAACGTAGTCAGTGTTCTTGACATTGTGAACAAACGGGATGTGCTTGTCGCCAATACCTTCGATGCGGTGGGCGCCGAAGCCGTTGTTCAGCAGGGTCGGGCACTGCAACGCTTCGGAAGCGATGATCTTGCAGTCCGGGTACTGCTGCTTGAGATAATCACCGCAGGCGATGGTGCCACCGGAACCGGTGTTGGAGCAGACGCCCGCGAGGCGGCTCTTGGGACCCTTGACCTTTTCAAAGACTTCCTGCATGGCGCGGCCGGTCACATTGTAATGCCACATATAGTTGCCGAACTCTTCAAACTGGTTGAAGATCATCAGTTCCTGACCGGATTTGCGCAGTTCCCAGCACTTGTCGAAAATTTCTTTAACGTTGGATTCGGTACCCGGGGTTGCGATAACTTCATCGGCAACACCCTGCAGCCAGTTGAAACGTTCCTTGGACATGCCTTCCGGGAGGATGGCGACGGATTTGCAGCCCAGCAGCGCGGAGTCATAAGCACCGCCGCGGCAGTAGTTGCCGGTGGACGGCCAGACGGCCTTTTCGGTGGTCGGGTCAAACTGACCGGTCACAAGGCGCGGAACTAAGCAGGCGAACGCGGCGCCGACTTTATGGGCACCGGTCGGGAACCACTTGCCAACCAGCGCAACGATGCGGGCATCAACACCGGTGAGGCTGGACGGAAGCTCAACATAGTTAGCATTGCCGAAGCCGCCGCCTTTAGCGACCGGTTCATTGTGCCAAGTGATGCGGAACAGGTTGCGCGGATGGATATCCCACAGGCCGATACCTTTCAGCTCTTCCTTGAAAGCGGCAGGAACAGTTTCCGGATGGATCTGCTGTTCAAGAGTCGGGATCACAATGTTGCGTTCCTTGGCGCGCTTTACAGCATGCTTCAAACGTTCTTCATGGATAGTCAAGTCAATCTTTGCCATTTTTTTACCTCAATTTCTTGATTATTGATTTGATGAATCGTATACAGACCGCGATATCTCACGCGTTACATACAAAGGACGGTTGCGAACTTCATCGTAGATACGTCCTAAATATTCTCCGATAACACCGAGAAAGATCAGCTGAACGCCGCCCAGGAAACAGGTTGAAATCAGTGTCGTTGCCTGTCCGGATAATTCTTCCCCCGCGAGGCGCAAAATGATGATCACGGGAATCGAGATGATGCTCAAACCCGCGACAAAAAAGCCAAAATACGTAGCAAGTTGCAGCGGCACATACGAAAACCCGGTGATAGCGTTCAGCGCCAATTTGATCATTTTCTTCAGCGGGTATTTGGTCTTGCCTGCGATACGGGCATCGCGATGGTACTCGACCCCGATCTGCTTGAATCCGACCCACGCCGACATGCCGCGAAGAAAACGGTCATGCTCACGCATATTATTCATTACGTTGATGATCTTGCGATCAAGCAGACGAAAATCCCCGGTGTCCAAAGGAATTTTGACATCCGCGATCTTATAAATCAGACGGTAGAACAGCGAAGCGGTTGCTTTTTTAAACCAGCTTTCACCTTCGCGCTCTTTACGTACCGCGTAAACGACTTCGTAGCCTTCCTTCCATTTTTCGATCAACTTCAGGATGACTTCCGGAGGATCCTGCAGATCCGCATCGATAATGACCGCGGCATCCCCAAGCGCATTATCCAGACCGGCAGTCACAGCAATTTGATGTCCGAAATTCCGCGCAAAATAGATACAGCGTACACGCGGATCATTCTCGGAGAGCCGGTGCATGATTTCAGCTGTTTTGTCCGATGAGCCGTCATCAATCAGGACGAGTTCCCAGGCTTCACCTGTCTGCTCCATTACTTCCGAGACTCTTGCGTATAAGGTGTCCAGACACAACTCCTCGTTGTAAGCCGGAGCAATAATCGAATACACGGGATTCATTCGATCGATTATCCTTTCAGATATTTTTCCAAGGCGGACATGGTCGGCTCAATCACGGGAGCTTCCCCTGCTGCGATCATGGCGGAATTTACATCCTTCAGTCCGCTGCCGGTGTTGACTACAAGCACATCATCATTCGCTCCGATCAAACCATCCCTGACGGCCTTCTTGAACCCGGCGTATGCGGTGGCGCCGGCGGGTTCCGCGAAAACGCCGATCTTACCGATTTCGGTGATTCCTTTGTAAATATCCTCGTCGGGGATGGCAATGTAAGCACCGCCCGTTTCTTTCGCGGCGCGTACCGCGCGTACGCCGTCACGAGGCAGATCAACGGAGATGCTGTCAGCAATGGTGGTGGCGCGGACGGGGATAATCTCTTCGCTGCCCGCGGTCCATGCATTGTAAATTGCGGCAGATTTCTCGGATTGGACACCGAAAATGCGCGGCATCTGTTCAAGCCAGCCGAGTTTGAAAAGGTCTTTGAACCCCTTGTGAATACCGGAGATAATATTTCCGTCGCCGACGGAAACGAAAATGTTCAGAGGCTTTTCGGATTTGGATTTTGAAATGATCTGCTCCCAAATTTCAAAAGCCGCGGTCTTTTTGCCTTCGGCAGTGAAGGCGTTGTAACCCGTGTTGCGGCAGTACCAGCCGTATTTCTCGCAGGCCTCAACGGAAAGATCGAAAGCGGAGTCATAGTTGTCATCGACAAGAATAACATGCGCGCCGAAAACTAACAGCTGAGCGATTTTGGCCTTCGGTGCGGTCTTCGGGGCAAAGATGATCGCGTCCCAATTGCTGGCCGCAGCCATACCTGCCAACGCGGCGCCGGCATTACCCGTAGAAGCGGTCGCAATCGTCTTCATGCCGATTTCTTTCGCACGGGCGATAAGAATGGCGCTGGCGCGGTCTTTGAATGAAGCAGTCGGGTTGCGCCCTTCATCTTTGATCCAAAAATTGGCCACGCCTTCTTCTTTCGCAATACGATCAACTTTGAATACAGGCGTCATACCCGCGGTGTGCAGTGCTGTACCTTCGAATCCCGGATCTTCAACCGGCAGAAGGGGCAGATAGCGCCAGAGAGACTTTTCTTTTGAGGAGAAGATGCTTGCGGGTGTGACAAATTTGCGAATACTGTCGTAATCCAAGACTACATTGAGATTGCCGTGGCAGCAATCACAGACATACCCGGAATAATCCGCGTCAAATTCTTTTCCGCAAACAGAGCACTGAAAGCCAATATATTTCTTCATAAACTCCTCCTGTTGTGTAAGCTCTTGCTATCCTGAATTTATTATAATCCTTTTTATGATTTAATTGTCAGACAACTGACCTGACATTTATCAGCTTACTTAATCATGTTGATGAAGCTGTTTGGACGAACTCCGAAATCTTCACATTTTGCACTGATGAAAGAGCGCAGATATTCCTTTTCGGCATTGGATGAGTGTAAATATTCAACGGCTTGCGCGAACGAATCAACGTCGCCGGAAATTGCCAAAGCGGCGAGGATCGGCGCCCAATCGGCGGCGTAATAGGGAGACAAGTGTTCGGAGATAACTTCCCCGGCCAGTCTATGAGCGGAATCGGCATCATTCTGCTGCAGTGCAAGCTCGATTTTCTGATAATACCAGCAGTAACCGTGTTCGGGTTCGGCACCAATCGCCGCCGGCGGTACCGCCTGTGTGTCGGTGCGAATCAAATCGGTATCGGAACGAACCGCTGTACGTTCAATTGATTCAGGCAGTCCGGGATAATTGCGGGTATCCTCGTCAAGAATCAACATACAACCATGCTCTCGGTAGTAAACTCCAAGCGTCTTTTCCGTGTTTGACCGGAATGAATGAGAGCGATAGGTGTGATCCACTTCAACCGTTACATTCGGATCGGCATAATATGCGCTTTCCCGCAGGTCAAGGTCAAAATACTTGTACTTGTATGCAAATCCTGCGCTTTCCGGCGCGTATTGCCAGTTCAGCACAGGAGAAAGATCGTTGTCACTGTATCGGTCAAGCGGGATCTCATCTGAGATGACGATCGTCCCTTCTTCCAGTGCAGGGACACGCCATGCCAACTGCCAGAAGTAATCGTTCATTTTCTCCGCTTCATGAATATAGACGCCGGCGTTATTCAGTTGAAACACGACGCAAAGCGCGGTTAAGACTGCGGACGCGGCGCAATAGGCATAGGAGCGGAACAGAAACGCGAACACCGCAGCAATGACCATCGCGGCGCCGGGCGAGAAAGACAGCGTAGCGCGATCCCAGGGAAAGGTGACGGCAACGTCAATTGAGGTAGCCCAAAAAGGAATGCCGGAAAGGATTGTCAAAACACAGCCTGTCAACAGCATCTGTCGGCTGGTTTTATCATCGGGCTTTCCGCCGCATTTCTCCGGGCGGAGGAGGTGTACAAATGTCCAGACTGAAACGGAAATGATGATCAGCAACACTGTAATCACACTGACATAGGCGGGACGTTTCAGAACAGCTTGATACGCGCTGAAGAAGACTGTACCCAAATCTTTCATGATTTTGGTAAGCAGCGTTTTGATTCCGTTGAGCGGATTTTCGAGGATAGAGTTCAGAATCTTCGGCTGATAGGTCTGAAAAGAAAAAATAAACACGCGCCAGACAAAGAAAGCCCCTGTGA